>CAUYTX010000099.1:0-26056 GCA_963575665.1 Gammaproteobacteria bacterium
GTGGGTAAGCATACTACTTGAGTTTTTTAGTAAGATCAAAAGAAAGCATAACTGACACAATAACTTACATTATTTCTTACGTCGAACTCAGGTTAATATAGCTACATTTTATCCAAGGTTTAGTGGACTGTTGTATACTCATTTTGTTGCGGAGGATTTATGAAAGTACCACCTAAAAAAGTATTCGTCGTGGACGATGATCCTGACATGCAAGAATTCTTTCAGACGATTTTAGGGCCCAAGGGTAAGGGTTATGCTGTTTCTGGGGTAGTAGAGGCGGTGTTGGCATTGCCTGCTATCCAAAAGGACACGCCTGACCTCGTTATCCTTGATGTTATGATGGAAGAAGCGGATTCTGGTTTTAAGCTGGCCAATTCATTGTCGCAAGAGTTCACGCACCTTCCAATTCTATTGCTCTCTTCTATTGCGGATGCCTCAGAAGGGTTCATGGATACTTTGGCTTTGCCCGTGCAGCGAATTCTACAAAAACCAATCACTCCAGAGAGATTAATTGAAGAAGTAGAACAAATTTTGTCACCTGCTCCTTCCTCTCCCGAGTAGAATTTTGCTACGTGCTCTGGTGGGTAGTGTCGCACTTCACTATCACGAGTGATACGTCGTCTAGTTGTGGGGCATTTCCAAGGTGGCGACGCAGTGCCGATAGGATTCTGTCGGCACGTTCGGTCTCTTTAGTTTCCGGTAAAATCTTAATTAGCGACGCAAAACCAAAAGGTACCCCGTGAGGGTTTTCAGCCTCTAAAAGACCATCTGAATAGGTTAAAAACTGCCCAGAAGACGAATAGGAATACGACTCAAAATTTGAATCAAAATCCTTTTCTGGTAACACTCCGAGTGGAAGATGAGAAGAATTAAAATTTTTTAGTGTTCTTCCGTTTTTGCCTAAAAATAAAGCAGTGGGGCACCCACCGTTCCAAACGTGGATTGTCTCCCTTTCTCTATCAACGGAGAGAAGCACAGCGGCAACGAAGCGTTCTCGAGGCATTAGTTTGCGAATCTTATGATTCATTTCAATGGCAATGTTTGCAATGGGAGACCCTCTTGCAGTCATGTCATAAAAAATCTCTGCAATCGGAATCACATTTAATGCTGCCACTAGGCCATGCCCTGTGGCATCTGCCAAAACTACGTGCAATTCCCCTTTGGGCGTATAAGCGCAAGCCACTAAATCTCCACTAAAATGCACTGCGGGTAAGACTCGGTAGGTTACTAGAGAATCGTTAATCTGCCTAAAACCCAATATTCGCCCCATGACGTGGGCGGCCAAGCGTGATTCTTCTTCTGCTCGGTCTCGATAATCTTGAAGTCGTTTAAGGCTTTCGGAAAGTTGTCCTTGAATGTTAGAAATCCGTTCCATGACCCTAACTTTTTCTCTTAATACCGTAAAATTGATCGGCTTCGTTAAATAATCGTCCGCACCACTTTCAATCCCTTTTACCAAGTCTTGATCTCGATCCAATGCCGTTAACAAAATAATGGGGACCCAATTCCTGCCCATCAATTTCCTGATTTTAGAGGTTGCCTCGAAACCATCCATGATAGGCATGACTACATCCATTAGAATCAAATCTGGAGATTCCGCTCGGCAACACTCTAAAGCCCGCGCACCATCTGACGCAGTAATTACGTGATGACCCCACCGTTTACAATAATCAGAAATTACATCTAAAATCGTAGAGGTATCATCAACTACTAAAATTTTCATGATTTAGCCTGAAATCACTTCTGGAGAAGCTTCTCGTAGAGAATAATGTGCAACTACTTCATTTCCCCAACCGTGAAATTCTACTTTTTGGCAGATATGACGTACTAGAGCAATTCCCCGACCAAAAGGAAGGTTGCCACTAACGGGAACGTAGGATGCATAGTCAAACCCTGGCCCACTGTCTGTAACGTGAATTCGGAGTATCCCATCTTGCATCACTGTTAAATTCAAAATGATGCTGCCAGACTCCAATGCTTCTAATCGTTCCGAGCGGAGCCATATGTATTTTTCGAAACCATCTGGTTCTGATTTCACACGAGAATCTAATTGGAGTAATCCATGGTCTAGTGCATTATTATACAATTCCGCAACCACCATGAACAACCTGCTGAGATGGTAATCTTCCATGCCAACTTGTTTGCACCAATCTAAAAGAAATGGTAACACATCAATCCTTCGAACTTCTTTTGGACCCATCTTCAAACCCAAATGCCATTGTCCAGAATTAGGTAGTGCATTTCTCTTGGAAATAACTTCTTCTTTTTTCACCACAGTACAAAAATCGGAACATTCAACTGCCATTAAAGAAATATCATCAAATTGGAGTGCTTCCCCTTGATGACGCCGCAAAGCAGAAATGATTCCATCTAACCGAACATTTGGCTCAGTACTACGAAGTATCTGATATAAGTTATTGAATCCAAATGGTACTCCTTGCAGATCTTCTGCCTCCAGAAGACCATCTGAGCACATCAACAACTGGCCTGAATGTTGCCATTGGTAGACTTCTAGCGTAGAATCAAAGGCATCCTCTGCCAAAATACCCAGAGGGGGGTGAACGGAGAAAAAACTTCGGGCTACCTCTCCATTTTTATCCACAAACAAGGCACTAGGACAACCTCCATTCCAGATGCTAAGCGTTCGAGTAGAAAATTCAATAGAAGCAAGAATAGCTGCAACAAACCGCTCTCTTGGCATGAGCCTGCGGATCTTGCGGTTCATTTCAGCGGCAATGCGGGAAATCGGAAACCCCTTTTCGGTCATGCCGTAAAAAACTTCAGTCATAGGCATGACATTGAGGGCTGCTGCCAGACCGTGGCCTGTTGCATCCGCCAAAGCGACGTGCAAATCCCCTGTCGGGGTTCTGGCACAACCAATCAAATCACCACTGAAGTTAAGCGCGGGCAAAATTCGATGAGTGACCAAGGAATCAATTTCTTGCCCAAATCCGACGATTCGATCCATGACGTGTGCTGCAAGCTGATTCTCCTCTTCAGCACGATTTCGATACTCCTGTAGACCTGCAAGACTTTCAGTCAGTTCGCCTTGGATCGTGGAAATTCGTTGCATTACCCGAATTTTCTCACGAAGAATCGTAAAATTGATCGGTTTGATTAGGTAATCATCCGCGCCGCTTTCAATCCCATTGATGAGATCTTGTTCACTGCCCAATGCTGTGAGTAGGATAATGGGCACCCAGCGGGTTTCTGCTAAGGTACGAATGCGACTCGTAGCTTCCAATCCGTTCATGATAGGCATCATAACATCCATTAGGATCAAATCTGGATGTTCAGTACTATATCTTTCTACGGCCTGTGCACCGTTTGTGGCGGAGACTACGGTGTGTCCCCAAGCGTGGCAATACGCAGATGTGGTGGCCACATTGCTGCGATTGTCGTCTACAATAAGAATTTTCAAGGTGTGCTCGAATGGGAACCTAACAATGACAAACCTTATTCGACAGAACTCAGCGCAAAACGAATAGTTTTTGGAAATTGGCCACTTCCAAGATTTGTCGAACTGCGCCACGACTATTCACTAAACTAAGCTTAATATGATTAGGTTCAGATTTCTCACGTAGCAGGAGCAGCATGCCGAGTGCAGAACTGTCTAGGTAGTTCACTTCGGAAAGATCTACTTCAATGGCCTCAACTCCGCGTTGACCTAAAATTCGTTCGTAGTTATCCCGAAATTCACGGCTTGCGTTGAAATCAAAACGACCTTCAAGCCTCAAAACGGCAGTCTTTCCACTCTCGTTAACATCAATTCTTATAGACATACTGATTCTCCACATCGAAATGGTTAAACACGGAGTTGACGGCCGCCACTCCGAGATAGGTGGTGTAGAAGTTTGGAAGAAATCTCTTGCAATGGTGCTTGTTCGTCTACCGCACCTAGCATAAATGCCTCGCGAGGCATCCCGTAAACAACGCAGGTTGCCTCGTCCTGTCCTATGGTGTGAGCACCACTTTGTTTGAGCTCTAGCATCCCTGCAGCACCATCTTTACCCATTCCAGTTAGAATCACACCAATTGCATTGCCTCCAGCTTCTTGGGCAGCGGATCGAAAAAGGACATCCACTGATGGCCGGTGCCGATTGACGGGTGCTTCCTGATTCAGTCCTAATAAATAATCCGCGCCAGATCGTCTAAGGAACAAATGTGAGTCCCCCGGAGCAATGTAGGCATGTCCTGGCATGGCGCGTTCCCCATGAACTGCTTCCTGAACCCGAAGTCGACACAAACGGTCCAAGCGATCCGCAAAAGGTTTGGTAAAACCAGCAGGCATGTGCTGGGTAATTAGGATAGTAGGAGTGTCGGGAGGTAAGCCTAACAAAACTTCTTTAATGGCCTCTGTGCCACCCGTAGATGCGCCAATTACGACCACACGTTCCGAAGTTCGCAGCATTTTTCGCGCGGTGGGAGGAGGCGATCCTTGCGTGGGAGCAGAAGTGGGAGCACTGCGAGGGATACGAAGTCGAGCACAGGCAGCCGCCCGAATTTTATCTGTAATCTCTTGCGCATATTCTTCTATACCCCGACGAATGTCCAATCGAGGTTTAGCTACTATGTCCACGGCACCAAGCTCTAATGCCCGCAAAGCTACTTCGGAACCATGCTCTGTCAGGGCAGAAACCATAACGACAGGCATTGGGCGCAAACGCATGAGACGTTCTAAAAAGTCTAGACCATCCATACGTGGCATTTCAACATCTAACGTTAAAACGTCTGGATTGAGTGCCTTGATCTTGTCACGTGCTTGTAAAGGGTCTACTGCTACGCCAATGACCTTCATGTCCCGCTCTCGGTTAATCACTTCCGAGAGCACGCTCCGGATCAACGCTGAGTCGTCAATGACTAATACTTGGATGGTCATAGTTGAGCCGCTTGTTCGTCTGCATAGTACATAGCAATAGAGCGAAAATCCTCTACTACTCCCAAAAAGGCATCGACAAGGTCAGGATCAAAATAACTTCCACGTCCATTGATGATCAACTGAACAGATTCCTCGATCGAAACCCTTTGTTTGTAAACGTGATGGCTAACGATCCCATCAAATACATCTGCAATGGCCATGAGGCGAGCTGGTAGAGGAATTTCCTGTCCTTTTAATCCCATTGGGTATCCTGTGCCATCCCAACGCTCATGGTGGTAGTGTGCGATCTCTTTGGCCAGTTCAAGAAATGCGAGAGGTTTTTCGCGCTCTCCTTCCGCTAATACTTCTTCCAGTCCGATACTAGAATATACCCTTAACGCTTGGTATTCCTGATCGGTACAGGCGGCCCGCATAGCTTGGTCAATCGCTTCTGCACCAATTTTTGTGTGTTGCTTCATGACCTCAAATTCTTCTAAGGTCAAACGTCCATTTTTACGCAGTACCAAATCAGGAATACCGACTTTCCCAATGTCGTGCAAGGGAGTCGCTCGAGAGATCAATTCAATAAAACGAGGGGTAAGACGATAAGAGTATTTTGGATGCTCTCGAAGTTTTCTGGCCAAAACCGTGACATATTTCTGAGTCCGACGAATGTGATTACCCGTTTCAGCGTCTCGAGCTTCTGCTAAATTAGCCAGAGCATGAATACTGACGTTTTGAATTAATTGATTGTCCCGCATCCTGCGAATGATTTCTGATTCCAAAAAATCGTTTTGGTTTTGCAAAAAATCACTAGCTTGCTTCAATCTCAAATGAGTCCGTACCCGTGCGAGAACAACCGCAGGGCGAATCGGCTTTGTAATATAGTCTACTGCTCCTAGAGTAAGCCCACGTTCTTCATCCTCACCAGCGTCTAACGCGGTGACAAAAAGGACTGGAATTTTCCGAGTATCCTCTTGCGCTTGTAAGCGTTCTAAAACCATGTAGCCATCTAACCCAGGCATCATGACATCCAATAGGATGAGATCAGGTGAGGGGGTTGCGCTAGCAACACTGAGCGCACGACTTCCGGAGCTAGCCACCTTCACATGATAGTAAGGCTGCAGTATCTCCCCAAGGACTGAAAGGTTTTCGGGAGTATCGTCTACGATCAAAATAGTAGACCTTTCCTCCGTTTGAGAGTACGGAGATGCTTCCAAAAAATCAGTTTGCATTGGGATCATTGCGAAACTAGTCCAATTTTCTACGACGCTGCTTGCCATACCATTATGACGTTTCCAACCAAGTAACTCAATACATAAAACGCAGCCGCCCAGTGGCTAAAATAGCGAAGTTGTTCAATCGTCCAACGCTCACGTGTAATCAAAACACCAATGGCTACTAACCCCAGCAATGTAAAATACATTAAAGTCATGAAATGTAATCGATCCACTAAGGTTAAAGACTCGCTGCGCCCAATCACCGAATCCGCAGCACGTAAATTGATGATCGTGGCAAAAATGGAACCCACCATTGCGCTTAAGACTGCATTAATCATTTGTGGTGTTTTGTGAATTTGTGGAATAATGAAAAAACAAACTGCTGTGACTATAAATGCTACGTATAACGCTGCGTGTAATTTTAGAAACAAAATTCGGGAAACCCTCTCTAATTCTAAGTTAATCCTAAATTGAGTGTAACTGCTACTCGGAGGTGCGGAAGGGTCACCGAAGTTCGTGTCATAATCTCTCTCCTTACTTTCAAAAGTGGTCTTCTGAATGGAAAATCCTGCTATTTCAATGTCCTTTCCAAAATTACTGTTATCTTCATCTACTACATATTGAAGTTTCTCTACATCACTTTGGGCTTCTTCAATTAAAATCGAAAGAACATGCCGATCAAATGGAAAGTTACTCATGTCCCAATGGTGTCGAAACACACCTTGCACTTTTTCTTGTGCCCAAACTTTTCCTTCTTTTTCCTGAATGTTTTGTAGATTAACCAATGTGCTCTTAGCATTCACAAATTCTAAAGTTTTCAAAATTTGTAAATTCGGATTTGAATAATCACTCCAAATCCAAAAATCTGCGCTAAAGGTTTCTCCGCTGAAGTTCAAATCATGTACTGAAACAATGTAAGCTCCTAATCTGGCCTTATCTGGAATAGAAGGCGCAGGAGCAGATTCTGAAATTACTGCGCTAGGACTCGGTACATTTTGATCTGCCAAATTTGTAGAAACAGGACTTAGAAAAGCAAAAATCATTGCCAAAAACCAGCGTAACGACATATTTCCTCTTTGCCTAATCCGAAAATCTGATTTACTTAGAAGGAGGAGCAGTAGTTTTCAATCTTGCCAAAATGTCGACACGGGCTTGGGCGAGGAGTGAATCGCGATCTATACCCGCTAAGATTTTCTGTACTACTTGTTTTGGGCCACCGACTCCCCAAGAGCGACCTTGAGCAAAAAATTGTTTAGCGGCTTGTCCTACGACATAGGTTGCGTAATAGGCCACTGCCCCTTGAGTAGCTGCAGTCAGCAATGTTGATAAACCGCCTGTACTTAATTTGAGGGCTGAAGAGAGCAAGTTAACACCCCAAACAGTCCCCATGAGCAAAGCAGTCTGAGAAGCAATCGTTTTCAAAAGACCGCCGGCTTCTCCTTTAGTCACCGGAAATCCATAAAGATTTGAGAGATGTAACACCATTGAAACGTCAATCATGGCAGCAGCGATCAGATCTACCACGGGAATTGGGTTGACAGCGACGGCCACCCCCTTTGAAAGGCAATAGGTTAGAATAATCTTTTCGGCGACTCCGCGTTTGGCTTCTAGGATACGTGCTGCTACTTGGTCAGAAAGCCGACCCGCAAATACACTGGCATTAAGAGCTGCTAAAGTTTTACCCTCTGATTCTAATAAACTCCAGAGACGTTCCCGTAAAACATCTACTTCTGGAATCGGACGGCGACGAACCTCCACTTCGCGACCTTGTTCATCTACTTGAATATAGATCTTTTCACTAGGTGCAGCAGTCGCTAACAGTACATTTCCAGGTCGAATCCATTCCTGAGTTCTTTCGATTAACGTATCCGTTAAAAGTTCTCGTTCTTTTTGAGTATAACGATCCGATTTATTAAGAACAAGAATCATGGGGCGACCTTCTGCGGATAAGAGACGAAGGGCACCCAGTTCAGTTTCCGTAATGTCTCCATCAACCACGAACAAAATAAGATCAGATCGACCTGCCACCTCGTGCGCTAATTTTTCGCGAGACTCACCTTCTACTTCGTTAATTCCGGGGGTATCAATTAAAAATACCCCTCCCGTTTGAACTTCTTCCCAAGCAGCCATGGCGTGCGTTTTAGTTTCACCGTGCAAAGGACTCGTTCGAAAACAATTTTCTCCCAAAAGAGCATTGAGTAGAGTTGATTTACCAACGCTAACTCGACCGAACACAGTGATATGTACATGCCCATGCTCAATTTTGTCTAGCATGACCTGCACTTGTTGATAATCTTCCGCCAAAGATTCTCGCACTGCCTTTGGGACGCGGGAATCTGTGACTAAATCCCGCAGACTTTCGCAGGCTAAACTAAGATGATCATCCCCGGTAGGAGTCGGTGGAGAGGTAGGTTCCTCACTTTTCTCTAGCCTTTCCTCTAGGGTTTCCAAAGCATGGCGAGTGGCAGAAACTGCATTTTTAACAGCAGAACGAGTGTTGGCGACCGCTTCCCTAAAGATGTCTCGTCCAAGATCAGCGGTTTCCTGAGAGACTTCCCGGGCTGCTTCCTGGGTGATCTCCAGAGTCGTTCCGATGCGAGATTTGGCCTGTGAGAGCCATTCTGGCAAATTTTCGCGCACGTGCTTCCAGGTCTTCACCGAGTTTTTCCTCAAAAAGCAACACTGCTGGGGCTGCCTGTAAATCGCCCCGCGTTTCTAAAGTATAAGTAACAGCTTTTCCTAAACTATCAAAGATTAATCCGTAGGCCACGGCATGCAACAGGCCTCCTGCCACGGTGCCCAAGCCTGGAAAAGCTTTGAGGCCATTGCCTGCCACGGCGAGCATAATGGGTAAAGTTTTTGCAACATGTTTACCCGACTGTTTTAAAAGACATTGCAGGTCAATTTCCCGAACTGGGACTTCGTACAACTCACACAATTCACGCAATAAATTGACGCCGAGATAACCCTGAATCAAGAGATCTGTTCCGGGCGCAACCGCAGCCATGGCACCCAACACAGCCTTGCGGGAATAGTGGCTGATTAGTTCTTCTGCTTTCCCGTGGCGGTGAGAGGCAACCGCTTCATCTAGTTTACGCGCTGCTAAAACAAACACAGCACTATCTCTCAATTTTTCTAATGTACCTAAGTCAGCGTCAATGCAACGCTGTACGGCTTCGGCCAAAGCGGTCACCCGAGGAGGTAATTCTCGTATTACTTTTTCTTCTCTCCCATCAGGGTAGACCTTCAAGACCTCTTGTTTTCCTCCGGCACGGATGGCCACCACTTCAACAACACGCGCACTGCCTTGCACCCGTTCTGCCAGTCGTTGCCGAATGAGGGCTAATTCCTCTTCAGTATACAAATCAATTTTGTTTAGGGCTAACACCGTCGGTTTATTCAGTGCGAGCAATGCTTGCAACTCTTGGTATTGATCGCGTGTGAGATCACCATCACACACATAAATGACTACGTGGGCACGGGTGGCCTCCTCTTTGGATACAGTATCCAAAGTACCAGTTGCCTCATTTAGACCGGGCAAATCGGTAAGGATCAAACGATCTTGAGCAGTGCTGGCCCAAACATGTCGAGTCACTTCGCGAGTAGTCCCACCACGCGCGGATACCTCAACCTCGGCCGTTGGGAGCAATGCGCGAACCAATGAACTCTTGCCAGTACTAATTTCTCCAAATAGGGCAATGTGGATTTCACCCGCGGCACGTCGATTTTTGAGTTCTGCTAGTTCTCGGCGTATCACTCCGACATCTAAACCCATTTGTTCCGTTTTAGCGATCCGGCGTTCTACTTCTTCTTGAGTAGGAGGTGGCGCGGGAGGTGCAGTGCGCACTGATTTGGGTTTCGGATACAACAATTTCCAAACGATCCAACCTCCACTGCCTACGAGAGAAAGCATAAACAAGGCATAGAGGAAAATGAACCAACCTGGAGCACTCCGAAGCCGATTAAAAACTTCAAACGCCCAATCAGTAAGTGCCAATACAATAAAAAAGAAAGCCGTGACTGCAACGGTTGCTCCTACGGCCAAAAACGTACGTCCACTCGGAAGGCGCATTTTCGTGTTTTAGAAACTAATGAAGGGTTTGAAGCCGGGCATACCCCAAGACTAAACGTTTCTGACCATGTGATTCAAAATCTACGAGAGCCCTACTGCTCGGGCCACTGCCTTCTAATTCCAAAATAGTGCCACGCCCAAAACGAGGGTGCTCCACTTTTTGCCCTACTTGCAATGGGCCAATGGCAGAAGCAGGCAACATAGTAGGAGTTCCCGTGCGTCCCTTTGTTTTTCCAGCTGTGAACATGGTGCTTTCTGCTTGGGACGGCGGTTGTATCACTGTTCCACGCAATCCAACTTCTTGGATCAAATTAGGAGGGATCTCATTCAAAAATCGGGAGGGCTTGGCACTTTGATAAGTACCATGAAAACGCCGTTGCTCAGCATTCGTCAATACTAACCTAGTTTGTGCGCGTGTAATCCCCACGTAACACAAACGGCGTTCCTCTTCCAGACGTTCTGGGAGTTCCGTGCTTCGGAAAGAGGGAAATAAATGTTCTTCCATGCCCACCATAAACACGACAGGAAATTCTAATCCTTTTGCAGCATGTAAAGTCATCAGCTGAACGGCAGAACCTTCTCCAGAACTGGAATTAGCGTCCTCTGAATTAAGAGCAAGCTCAGAAAGGAAACGAACCAAAGGAAACTCAGGAACTGGATCCCTTTGAATAAACTCATGGGCTGCATTGACAAGTTCTGCTAAGTTTTCCTCGCGAGCTTCTGCAGTGAGGCGATCTTCCTTCTTATAATACTCTACCAAACCAACACGCCCCACGATGTAACTCACCATATCATGTAACTTTAATTTGGATGTTCCCTTTTCTAAATCATCAATGAGTTGGAGAAATCCAAAAACCGTGTGCGTGGCACGAGTGGCTAATTGGTGTTTTTCTAAAGATTGAACTGCGGCCCGCCAAAGACTCACATTGTTTTTTTGAGCAAATTCCCTCAATCCTTCTAAAGTGCGTTCGCCAATGGATCGAGGAGGTGTATTGACGATTCTTTCAAAAGCAGCATCATCATCTCGAAAGGAAAGCAAACGCAGATAAGCGACTGCATCTTTAATTTCAGAACGCTCATAGAATCGCAATCCCCCGTAAACACGAAAATGTACACCCGTTCGAGATAACTCTTGTTCAAAAAGGCGAGATTGTGCATTAGACCGATACAAAATGGCGCAATCTCCGGGATGGTGATTCGATTTGGAGATCCAAGATTCTATTTGTTCGACTACGAAACGCGCCTCTTCCATGTCAGTAAGCGCAGTGTAATGCAATAAAGATTCTCCTGAACCCCCCGTTGTCCAGAGTTTTTTACCCATACGAGAGCGATTGTTGGCAATCAGGTGATTGGCTGCGTTCAAAATGTTGGCACTGGATCTATAATTTTGTTCTAAACGAAAAGTTTTAGAATTTGGGTAATCTTTTCCGAATTTTTGGATATTCTCGACACATGCACCTCTCCACCCATAAATAGACTGATCGTCATCGCCGACTACGAATAGATTTCCACTTTTTCCTGAAATGAGGCGAAGCCAAGCGTATTGAAGTGCGTTAGTATCCTGAAATTCATCTACTAAGAAATGTTGAAACCGATTTTGGTATTGTTCTAAAATGGACTCATTATCTCTCAACAGTTCGTAGGCTCGAAGCAATAATTCGGAAAAATCAACAAATCCTCCCTTAGTACATACTTGATCATATTGAGCGTAAATACGTGCTACAGTCCTTTCATAAGGATTGTTTTCATTTGGTTCAAAATTTTTAGATCTACATCCTTCTTCTTTTTTCGTGCTGATCCAAGAAGCCACTTGCCTTGGAACAAATTTACTATCGTCAAGTTGCAAATCTCGCACGATGTGGCGTATTTGCCGCACTTGATCATCACCATCTAACACGTGGAAAGTCTGTGGCAAACCTGCTTCTTGCCAATGAAAGCGTAATAAGCGGTGACACAATCCGTGAAAAGTACCAACCCAATTTGGGCTGGTAGTTTCTCCGCAGAGAATTTCAATTCGCTCACGCACCTCGCGTGCTGCTTTATTCGTAAAAGTAACTGCGAAAATGGAAGAGGGGATAGCGGCTTTTGTTTCTATTAGCCAAGCAATGCGATGTACTAAAACCCGTGTTTTTCCGCTACCCGCTCCGGCTAAAACGAGAACAGCCCCCAGTGGTGCTGTCACTGCTGCGCGCTGTGCTTCGTTTAACGAGTCAAGATTGGAAGACATGGTGATGACCTTTAATGAGTGAGGGTTCTTGCTCCAGCTAAATCTCCGAGGGAAGATTTTTCAATATCTGTCCACAAAGTGCCCTGACCTGCGTGTAAAACCCGCACACTCAAATCATCACTTAGTGAATTAGCGAATGTCCACAAAGTATAAGCAGCAGGATCTTGAAAAGCAGCCATTCGTACGCCCAATCCAGCTGCTTTTGCTCCTTCGACCAAAGTGACCACTTGAGCCTTGGCTTCACCTAGTTTTCGGGTTCGTTCTGCACGCAAAAGTGCAGTTTCTTTTTCGATCTCTGAAACTCTGCGAAGGGATTCCGCTTTGGTTTGAGCCACCTGTTTTTCCTGATCTGCTTTGATTTCTGCTTTCATCCTTTCCGTTTCTTGAGCCACTCGCTCTCCGGCCTGATCAATCAAGCTAAGTTCCGTATTCAAGTCTGCTTGTTTTCTCGCAGTATTTTGTTTTTCTGCATTGGTCAAATTTTGTTCTACAGCAATACTTGATTGCTGAATAGGATCTAATATCTGAAGAGGTGCATTCACTTGTCGAATCAACGCATTATGAACCAAAATGTGTTTTCCAATGAGGACATGTGCCAGTGCTTCTGTTAAATCCTTCTGGAACTTCTCACGTCCCTCCCCCACGATAAAATCTTTTGCGTGGTAAGCAGACCCTTTTAGGCGAGATACGGAAAGGATCTGCGGCATGATGATTTTATCTACTACTGCAGGCAAGTCGCCATAACCCCGATAGACCCATGCAATATGTTCTGGGAGCAGTTCAAATTCTACTGTCATGTCTAGGCTAATTTCAAAACCATCCCTGGAAGGAAACTCAACCATTTGGTCTAAACTCAATATCGCCTCAACGGAAGTATCAGATCTCAAAGATTTTCGAACCATTTTAGCCATTGGGGCTGCTGCTCTTTCTTCGCCACGTGAAGACGAAGAGAAAGAATCGCTTTCCAATTCGGGAGATACTTGTACCTTCGGAGGTGGTGTGGGAGGAGCTACCTGTGCATCTCTCTGGGCAAAATATAAGGATCGCATTCGATGTTGCTCGGCCAATACCTTATCTTGAAGGCCACCAATGGCAGCATTCTGAGAGGAAATGCGGTCTTTTGTAATGACTTCTCCTCCCTTTTTTCCCACCAAAGATACCTGATTCACACCAATTTCTAACACATCCACTTGTAGTGCCTTTGGATTCACATAATACAACCCCGGGTGTAAAACATCTTCTCGCACTCCCTTTTCTCCAGGCCCCGCAAACTCACCTGCAACGGCTTGCTTTCCTGATAACCCTGTTACCACACCCACATAACCAATCGGAATACTCAACGCATCTATTAATTCTACGTTGTATCCATAAGGATTCAATCGATATTTTCCAGAACCCAAAACATTTCGCCAAATTCCTTTTTGTCCACGGTTCGCTAAAAACTCCCCAGAAGGTAAGTCACTTCCTATTTTTGAGGTAATAATGGCCACTTTTCCTGGTGGGATCAAAGTAACCGGCAAAATTTCCCAGTCATAAAAAATTGGGTTCCTAAAATATCTGCCTTCTCCCAAAACAAACTCTTGAATCCCTTTTTGACCCGGTTCCGCAAGAATTTGACCTGGACGCAAAGGTTCACCAATTTTAGCGATTACCACCGCTAGATAATCTGGTGGTACATAAAATCTCCAAAATCCCCACACCCACGTACCTACTAGGAAAAGGAGAGCAACCAAAATAGACCCAACCTGCCTCCCGTGATCCGCTGCCCAAAATCGAAATTTCCGTGTTTTGAATTTCATTTCTTTTGCTCGGTTGCAACATATTCATTGGTTTCAGGAGAAATGCGCAATAAATCTAAAAGGCCACCGGCGTCATCACTGACCAATATCGATTTCAAGCGAGGACTCAATTTCTGGTAGAGGCGATAGCGTGCCAATTCTTTACCAGATCCCATGGCTTTTACTTCCACTGCCAAAATGGTAGCTTGGGCTTGATTATCAAATTGAACCACATCCCGATCAGCTTCGGCTTTTGAAAAGATGGCGGTGGCTTGAAAAGATGCTGCCTCATTTTCCAAGCGAGCGACTTCTCGTTCTCGAACAGCATCGGTGATTGTCACACTCAAATTTTGTTCCGCACCAATTACTGCGCGAATTCTGGTAGTTTCCGCTTGCACCTTTTGACGGTTTTGTTGCGCCAACATTTCTTGGCGAGTCAATTCTGCTTTTGAACGAGCCTGTTGGATTTGTTGTTCAAACTTTCGAGCGTTTTGGACTGCAACCTCACGTTCGCGAATGACACTAGCAATGGCATCTGGAACCAAGATATTTCGTATCAACACAGATTTGATCGCAACTCCCCAATCTTCTGTTTTCTCACGCAGATGTTGTTCTAAATTGTCTTGAAACTTTTGCCTTGTTTCGCCCACGATAAAATTAACAGCGGAATATTTGCTTCCTTCCAAACGAGAGAACCCGCGAGCGCGTGGGAGAATCACTTTTCTCAAAACATCCTCCATGTCTCCTACTCGGTGCATGAGAAGAGCTGCTTTAGAACGTTCAATACCAAATTCAATAGTACCTTCTACCCGAACAGGAAACCCATCTAGGGTAAGAAAGGTAATGGCATCTTCTCCACCCATTTGAAAACGTTGGCTTTGCAGATTTACTTCAACTACATTTACTTGGTAGGGATTCAAATAATAAGTACCAGGATCGAGCACTTCAGGAACAACTCCCTTTGTCTCAACACCTACTAAAAAAGTATTTCTGGAAGAAGATAAAGAGTCATTATCTAAAACATCTTTTCCAGTTAAAGTAGTTACTATTCCCACTGCACCCGGCCGAATAAAGGTAGCATCGAATAATTGAGAATGATAAGCATATGGATTGATCCTATATTTTCCAGGACGCAACACCTCTGACAAAATCCCTTTTGTGTTTTCACCTGCAATGATCTTGCCGGGAGGTAAATCTACTCCGTAGAGTCGAGTTAATACCCCAAGTTTTCCAGCGGGAATGTCTAAAACAGGGTGAATTTCCCAATCCCAACAATATGGATTTCGAAAATAAAGACCTTCTGATAACACCGATAATTGAATTCCTTTTTCATCCGGTGAAATCGCCAATAATTGATCCGAAGGGAGGTCTTTTCCTGTTTTTGAGATCAGCACTGCAATTTCGTCAGGATGAGGATCAATTAAGAAAAAGTGTAACAAGACACTAAAGGAACCACCGAGAATTATAAACGAAAACCACAACGAGACCAATAAAAGAGGAACGGCAACATATTTTTTCAATTTCAAGAAGCACCTCGTTTTTGTAGATTATCGCTTTGCCATACTTCTACGTAGGAAAGCAATCTGAGTTTGCAACGGCAATTGTTTTGGACAAACATCTTGGCAGCCCAACAATGTCATGCAACCAAAAACACCGTCATCATTTCCAATCTTTTGATAGTAATCGATATCACTTCTTGTATCTTTAGGATCTAACCGGAAACGAGCCATTTTGAGAGCTCCAACCGCTCCTATAAAGTTTTCATTGATTTGCGCAGAGCCACAAGCGGCAATGCAACAACCACATTCAATACAACGATCTAATTCATAAATCTGTTCTGCTAAATCCGGTTCCATGCGAGCTTCTAAGACATCTACATTAGGAACTGATTCAAGGTGAACCCAAGCCTCTAAACGTTCCGTAAGAGATCGCATCCACTTTCCGGTGTCTACTGTCAAATCTGAAACTAATTCAAAACCCGGGAGTGGAAAAAGAGAAATCGTGCTCGGCAAAGAAGAAGTGAGCGTGCGACAAGCTAGCCCAGGGCGCCCATTGATGAGCATCCCACAACTTCCACATACCCCAGCACGACACACAAAATCAAAACTAAGAGAGGGATCCAATCCGTCTCTAATTTTTGAAAGTGCCACAAATAAAGTCATTCCTGGAGTTTCCTCTAAGAGGAAAGTATCCACGGTTGGCAGATTTTCAGGTACCTGTGGGGTATGTCTGAAAATCCGAAAAGTTAGCTTACGCTCCATAGATTTTACTGGTCAAAGATCAGGTTTAACCGGAAACAACAAAGCATATTCCAAACTGTCTGAAACTGCTTGCCAACTCGCTTCAATGATGTTTGCACTGGCACCCACTGTTCTCCAAGTGCGTTGACCATCATGAAAATCTGTGAGCACTCGAGTAGTGGCAGCGGCACCTTTTTCACTGTCTACGATTCTTACTTTATAATCTGTAAGTCGTACTGTTTCTAGTTGTGGATAATGATCGCGTAAAGCCTCATGCAAGGCACCCACTAACGCACTGATAGGGCCATTGCCTTCTGCTGCTGTGAACTTTACAACATCCCCGATCCGAACTTTAACAGTAGCCTCGGAGAATAAGCCGCGACCTTGTCGATATTCTGTCAACACCATAAAATCAATTAATTCAAAAGGCGATGAATAATCCTTTTGGGTACGTCGAAGCATCAACTGTACCGAAGCCTCTGCAGCCTCAAAAGTGAACCCTGCATGCTCAAGTGATTTAATACGTTGTAAGACTGATTGAGCCTCTTCTTGGTCTACCTCCATGCCACGTGCTTTGGCTAGGTGTAACAAATTTCCCCTGCCAGAGAGTTCCGAGACAACCGCACGAGACTCATTGCCCACTTGTGCTGGGTCAATGTGCTGATAAGTTGCACTGTTTTTGAGCATGGCTGCAACATGGATCCCACCTTTGTGTGCAAAGGCATTAGCTCCCACATAGGGTGCATAGGGATCATGGTTTAAGTTAGCGACTTCCGAGGCAAACCGAGATAATCCAGTTAGTTTTTGGATTTGCTCTTGGGAAGCGACTGGAATGCCCATTTTGATCTGGAGATTAGGAAGAATGGTAATCAGATTTGCGTTGCCTACTCGTTCTCCGTAGCCATTGAGTGTACCTTGCACCTGTCTGCATCCAGCCCGCACGGCCACCAATGAGTTAGCCACCGCACATCCACTGTCATTGTGAGCATGGATCCCAAGTGGGGCTGTGCGAGCAGCAGCCACTTTGGTCACGATCTCTTGTACTTCCCAAGGCAAACAACCGCCATTGGTCTCACACAAGACCAGCCAATCCGCGCCTCCACTCTCTGCAGCTTGCAAAGTAGCGATTGCATACTCAGGATTGGCCTTGAAACCATCGAAAAAATGCTCTGCATCAAATACCACTTCGCGTCCTAACCCTTTTAGGTAGGCAACGCTTTCTGAAATCATGGCAAGGTTTTCGTGAAGACCCACCGACAAGACTTGGTGCACATGAAAATCCCAACTCTTGCCTACAATGGTGACCACCGGAGTCTGAGCAGTGATTAATGCCTGCAAGTTGGCATCTTCTTCACAACGAATAAATTTTCGACGAGTGGCACCAAAGGCCGCGATCTTCGCTTGGCGTAAAGACAAATGTCGAGCTCGGGAAAAAAACTCTTCATCTTTTGGATTCGAGCCGGGCCAACCCCCTTCAATGTAATGGATACCTGCTTCGTCCAACCTTTTGGCCAAAGCCAACTTGTCTTCACAGGAGAGAGAAATGTCTTGACGTTGCGTGCCATCACGCAAAGTAGTGTCGTATAAATAGATCAAAGAAATTACCTTTCCAAAGAAAAAACTTGTTTCCCTTCCATGAGAGTATGGAGGACACGTCCTTTTAGTTTCCAACCATCAAAAGGGGTATTATGCCCCCGACTGATAAACTGAGTAGAATCTACCGTCCAATCGCGGTGCGGGTCAAAAATACACACGTCAGCACGGGACCCAACGCGAAGTGTGCCGTAAGGTTGTCCGAGAATCTGAGCAGGTTGCCACGTGAGGCGTGCAATCAAAGTGTGTAAATCCAAAATGCCTTCATGCACCAAGCGCAAACCCAGAGGCAATAAGGTTTCTAATCCTGAGATACCTGGCGCGGTTTCACAAAAGGGAGCCAATTTCGCATTTGGCTCGTGGGGCTGATGATCCGAGCAAATTGCCGATACTACTCCGCTAGAACAGCCGATTCGCAAATAATCACGATCGTAGGTACTGCGCAGTGGTGGGAAAACATGACATTGAGAGTTAAAACCCAATACATCCAATTCTGTTAAATGCAGCTGGTGCATGGCTACATCTGCAGTCACCGGTAAACCTTGGGCTTGGGCTTCTGCGACCATTTCCACGGAGCGTGCTGCAGAAAGCAAAGTGAAATGAATACGAACACCGTCTTGCTCTGCCAATACTAGGGCACGCGCCACTGCAACCGTTTCAGAAGCAACGGGAATGCCCGGAAGCCCCAACCGAGTAGAGATCGCACCCTCATGTACGAAACCACCTGCGGAGAGCCAAGGATCTTGCGGGTGCAAGAAAACAGTCAACCCAAAATTGGCTGCATATTCCATGGCGCGTCGCAAAATAAGCGTGTTCTGAACAGGCCGTAGGCCATTGCTCACACCTACGCAACCCGCTTTTGCAAGGGCAGCCATGCCGCTGATTTGTTCTCCTGCTAAACCTCTGGTCAGTGCGCCAAGAATCAATACCCATGCTCGATCCGATTGGTCTGCTCGAACTTTAATTAATTCTGCCACTGCAGGCGTATCAATCACAGGGACTGTATCCGGTGGAACACAAAGCGTTGTCACACCTCCTGCTGCTGCCGCTGCGGTTTCACTCGCAATCGTCCCTTTGTGCTCTTGGCCCGGTTCACGCAAATGAACCCTAAGATCTACCAACCCTGGGCATACTATTAGGCCTGAGGCATCCATTTCTTCTTCAGCCTCAAAATCTGGAGACTCTCCGAGTGCCACGATTCGCTTTTCAGCCAAACACACGTCAAGAACGGCATCTAGCCTTTGGGCTGGATCGATGACCCTTCCTCCTCGGATGCGAATGCGTTTTGGACTAGGCATTTCTACATCTCTGAAGAAACCGCACGGCTTCCCAAACACAAAGACATGATTGCCATTCGCACTGCGATCCCGTGGGTCACCTGTTGCAAGATCACGGATTGTAATCCGTCTGCTACCTCAGAAGACATTTCGACCCCGCGGTTGATCGGACCTGGATGCATCACAATCGCGTCTGGTTTTGCCAATGCTAGTTTTTCTGGTGTCAAACCGTACACCTGAAAAAACTCCAGTCCTGAAGGCAACATGGCACTTTCCATTCGTTCCTTCTGGAGTCGGAGCATCATTACTACATCTACCTCTTGTAAACCTTCTGCCAATCGCGTGAACACACGTACACCCAATTCTTTGATATGACTAGGCAATAGGGTCCTAGGAGCTACTACTCGTATTTCCCCTGCACCCAAAAGATTTAGTGCATGAATTTGAGAACGTGCTACTCGTGAGTGCATTACATCGCCGACAATCGCCACACATAAATTAGAAAAATCACGTTTGTGTCGACGAATGGTGAACATGTCCAAAAGTGCTTGGGTAGGGTGCGCATGCCGACCGTCTCCCCCATTGATAACACTAACGTGAGGAGACACTTGCGAAGCAATGAAGTGCGCCGCGCCACTTTCAGCATGGCGGACTACAAATAGATCAATGTGCATAGCCTCCAAATTACGGAGGGTATCTAACAGGGACTCTCCCTTGACCGCCGAAGAGGTAGGCACGTTGATGGTTAAGACATCTGCGGAGAGTCTCTTTGCAGCCAATTCAAAAGTGGCGCGGGTCCTCGTGCTGGCCTCAAAAAAGAGATTAGCCACTGTCTTGCCACGCAACAAAGGAACCTTTTTTACAGATTGCGCAGGAACACTCGAAAAAGATTCTGCTGCGTCTAAAATCTCAGTCAAAATAGCCCGGTTAAGACCTTCAATACTCAATAGGTGTCTTAGGTGTCCTTTGGCATCTATTTGAAGATTAGCAGACCTTAGAGGCAACTTGGTCATCGCACCTTTGCCTTTTGAACCACTAGAGAAAGAGGATTGGGGCCAGTCAGCTTTACGTGCTCTCCAGAATCAAGCGCAAGACGCAATCCAGTAACATCCGCTTGGATCGGTAGTTCACGTCCGCTGCGCTCTACCAACGCAACCAAAATGACTCGTGCTGGGCGTCCATAATCAAACAACTCGTTGAGTGCTGCTCGAATCGTGCGTCCAGTGTGCAAAACATCGTCAACTAAAATAAGAACACGGTTATCGATCCTAAAAGGCAGGTAAGAAGGCTTCACTTCCGGATTCATACCCACACGAGTGAAATCATCTCGGTAAAAAGAAATATCTAAACGACCTAATGGGCCTGAAAGATCCAACATTGACTGAAGACGTTGTGCGACCCAAACTCCTCCTGTGTGGATACCTACTAGGGCAGGCGCGCCGCGGTTTGGCCGATCGGCTAGGAGAGTATTAATTCCCTGAACCATGGGAGGCAACAGGTCGTCTACTGAGGGAAGAGGGTTCACGAGAACAATCCGTTTAACCAAGTTTGAAGAATAATCTGTGCTGCTACAGGATCTGTTTCCTGCTTGGATCGTCGATCTAAAATGGTGAGCTCCGCTTCCCAAGAAGAAAGAAATTCGTTTACGGTATGCACAGGTAATGGGTATCGATCTGTGAGTTTTTGCACGAATTGGCGGACTGCTTTTAACAGAGATGTCTCGGTGTTATCCGCAGGAATTGGCAACCCAACGACCAATGCATCTGGTTTCCAATCAAAAACTATTTGAGAAACTTCTGACCAATCGGGGTTACCACGAATACAATGTAACGTCTTAAGGGGAGAAGCACTGCGAGTAACGGTCTGACCAACCGCTACGCCGATTCTGCGCATTCCAAAATCAAAACCTAATACCAAAGAAGGTATGACTACCTCAGGCATGGCCCACTTCACTAGAGAGAAGGTTTAAGTCAACTCCAAGGAGTGTAGCTGCGGCATGCCAACGACGTTCCGCAGGAGTATCAAATAAGATCCGAAAATCTGCAGGTCCTGTCAGCCAAGAATTACTTGCCAGCTCTTCTTCTAATTGGCCTGCGCCCCATCCTGCATATCCCAAAGCCACAAGCGAGCGACGTGGGCCTGAACCATCAGCTAGAGCAGACAAGATGTCACGCGAGCTGGTTACCGCAATCATGTCGGTCACTATGAGAGAAGCCTCCCAGTTTCCAACAGGTTGATGAATCACAAAACCCCTTTCACGCTGAACGGGACCACCCAAGAAAATCATCTGTTGAGAAAGCTTCTCTTCCGAACAGGAGATTTTCATGTGTTCCAAGACTTCCCCTACTCGAAGATTCAAAGGACGGTTGATGACGATACCCATGGCACCTGACCCATTGTGGTCGCAAATATAGGTCACCGTGTGAGAAAAATTGGGATCAGTCAACATCGGCATCGCGATGAGGAAGTGATTGGTTAAGGATAAAGGGAAATCAAGCATGAGCTTAGTATGCGACAATGCTTATATGCATGCAAGCATCAAAAAACAGATTTTTTAAGTATTACCAAGACTGCTATAGCAAAGCCGACGTAGAACGATCATCCAAGTAGGCATCGCACTTAATCCAGTCCAGATTTGGAGAGGTTTTCACGAACTGCTTCATGATCATCCTACGTCGGCTTTGCTATAACTACGGCAATAATTGTGCAATGACCTGATTTAGTCTTTGTTCTACGGTTACGTCAATTCTCGAAGTGTCAGTCTCTACTCGGCAACCTCCTCGGGTAAGAGCAGAATCTCCCAGTAGTCGTACGTTTCGTTCGCCTTCTCCTAATGCTTCTTGAACGAGAAGTACGTCCTCCGGGTGCAAGACAATTCTCAGGTGACGACGGGCAGTTGGCAAGCTTTCTAATGCTTCGCGGACTACTAACACAATTTCACTAGGATTCAAACGGAGTTCAGATCGTATCACTTGTTTTGCTAAGGCAATCGATAGTGTTACTAATTGATCTTCTACTTCTGCGTCGAGATTGACTAAAGGTTGCTCTAAAAAAGCAACGATTTGCCGAAGACGCTCCCTTTGGTTCCGAACCACTTCGTCTACGTGGCCAAGACCTTCTTGGTGTCCCTGTTCACGGCCCTCCTGCTTTCCTTCCTCAAGGCCTTTCGCAAATCCTTCTTGATGTCCTTGCTCTTGTCCTTTTTTGAGTCCTTCTTCTAAACCTTTTGCAAAACCTTCTTGGTGTCCCTGCTCTTGTCCTTGTTTGACACCTTCTTCTAAACCTTTTGTTAGACCTTCGGCGTGTCCTTGCTCCTGTCCTTGTTTGACACCTTCTTCTAAACCTTTTGCCAGACCTTCGGCGTGACCCTGTTCAATACCTTGGGTTTTACCCTCTTGTTGCCCACGCTCAAAACCTTCGTCATAGGCATCTTTTGAGATCGCTTCAATTTCTTTTACGGTAGGCAAAGCATGTGTAGACTCATGCGATGCTCCCTCAGAGGTCGAATTAGCAGAAGAATGCCTTGCTGCTGGGGCTGGAGAAGGCGAAGCAGACACTGCAGAGATACCTGCAGTGAAACTAGGGTGCGGAGGAGGAATGAATAGGTCTTCGTCAATAGAGGGGGGATTCCACTGGCGCAACTCTGGTAATTCTTCCTTGGTAACGACGATTCCCCTAGACATACCAATCCTTATACGTATTGCTCACCAGACCCACCTAAGTTAATTTCACCGGCATCTGCCATGCGTCTTGCAATTCCGAGAATTTCTTTTTGAGCTGTTTCTACGTCAGACAGTTTTACGGGACCTTTGGCTTCTATATCATCTTTTAATTGAGCAGCACCACGTCGAGACATGTTTTTAAAGAACTTTTCTCGCATTCCTTCCTCTGTGCCCTTTAATGCCACCAACAGGGTATCTTGTGAAATCTCCCGCAATAAGGTCTGAATACTCCTGTCATCCGCTTCCATTAAGTTCTCGAAGACAAACATGAGATCCTGAACTCTTGTCGCTAATTCTGCATCTGCGGATTGAAAACTCTCCATGATTTGTGCTTGGATGCTAGAATCTAAAAAGTTCAAAATATTCGCCGTTGTCTTGAGTCCACCAATGCCAGAAGACTTCACTGCACTCTTTCCACTGAATTGTCGTTCCATGATGTCATTCAACTCTTGAAGTGCTACTGGATTAATTCCCTCTAACGTCGCAATTCTCAACAAAACGTCCGCTCGAATCCGGTCAGACAACAAAGACAACACATTGGCTGCTTGGTCAGCTTCTAAGTACGCCAAGACGATGGCAATAATCTGTGGATGTTCTAAACGAACGACGTCAGCCACTGCGCGCGGATCCATCCATTTTAGGGTATCTAAACCTTTCGTGCTGACGCCAACGGTAATCAGGTCAAGAATGCCTTTGGCCTTTTCTTCACCTACGGCCTTGGTAATAACATTTCGAATGTAGCTTTCAGAGTTGATTCCTAGCGCAGTTTGGCCTTGTGTCATTTCAATGAAGGCAGCCAATACCTTCATGACGGTTTCATGGGCAACATGCGGCATGCTGGCCATGGCAATACCTACTTTTTGCACTTCCTTTGGCCCAAGATTGCGCATGATAAACGCAGCATCATCTTCTCCGAGGGTGAGGAGTAGGATTGCCGCACGCTCTACACCAGTTAGGGCAGAAAAAGGAGTTTCCGTTGGATTAGCCATCTGGTTCTATCCAAGCTTTTAGGAGGGCGGACATCAACTGCGTCTCTTCATGTAAAAGATAACGTATGTATTTTGTATATTCCTCAACTGAATCCTTGAAATCTGCATTTTCTTCTCTACCAGAAAATGAAACCTTTGTTTTTTTCTTGCGCCGTTCTATTGGTTTTTCCGTCTCAAGATCTGCCGTTTCTTCTGGTGTATCACTAGAATCCCATACTATGGGATCACTCGGTTTTTCTTCAGAGTCAGGCACAGATTGAGCGACATTGGTTACCACTGGTGGTTCTTTAGGGGTAGTAGTTTTTGATATAGGCTTGGCGGCAGCAGGCAACGGCTTTTCTTGTGTTTTTGGGGAAGCTACTGATGTTTTTTTGGTTACGGCAGTAGTTCCCAGTTTCGAAGAGGTCACTACTGGTGTAGTAGTTTTTGGATCACTAGATTTTGTTTTTGCTATCCCGGTAGCTGCCTTCGCAGGCGTCGCAGCAGGAGACGGCAGAGATTTTGGTTTTTCTTTGAAAGGCAAAGCAGTTGTTTTGGTCGCAGATTCAGGATTTATCTTCTTCGGAATTTGTACTGCCTTTCCTTGAGAAGAGGTGTTAGGCACTGTAACAGGTGTAGCCTGTTTTTTAAGGGGAGTGGTACTCGCCGTAGTTCCACGAGCCACTACTGGGGTCTTAGTGGCCACTGGAGCCTTAGTGGCAGGTGCGGGTTTTGCAGTACCCACTTTAGCCACCGGTTTGCCAGTATGCGCGGCGGATGCACCTGAAGTTGTCTTTGGTACCTGCTTAGTAGGAGGACTTACAACAGGAGGAACAGGTTTCTTTCTTCCGAACATATGAAATTTTGCCTATTTTTTTGAGGCTAACTCCGCTGTGATGGCGTTTAGTACAGCCCACTTCTTAGCGCACCAGTTTGGTGCCAACAGCAAACTAGGTTCTGCTGTTCCAGTGAGACGATGAAAAACTACTTCTGGAGGAGTACGTCTGACTAGACCAGATACTACGCTTACATACTCCGATAAATCCAGTGGGACGTAGTTACCAGACCACCACTCTTCAGCCAATCGAGTTCCACGAACCACGTGTAATGGATGTATTTTAAGACCTTCTACCCCAAGTGTGATTACCCTGTCTAGTGTTTCACGATAGTGGTCTAGGGTTTCACCGGGGAGCCCTAAAATCAAATGTGTACAGACACGCAATCCGGCTTCGTGCACAGCGAGGAGAGTTTCTTTATATTCTGAAAAACCGTGACCCCGATTGACCCGCGCCAATGTGCTATCAAAAGCGGACTGTAATCCGAGCTCTAACCATACCTCATATCCCCTCTTTTGATACCCTGCCAAGAGTGCAATCACTTCCGAAGATACACAATCTGGACGAGTACCTACAGACAGCCCCACTACATCTGGTTCGGCCAATGCCTCTTCGTAGAGAAGGCGTAATTTTTCCAAAGTAGCGTAAGTGTTGGTGTAGGCTTGAAAATAGGCTAGATAGAGGCGCGCACCTGTTCTTTTTTGAATGACAACGCGACCGGCTGCGATTTGTTCAGAAACAGTTGCCGTATGACGAGTGTTAGGCGCAAAAGAGGCATTGTTACAAAAACTACATCCTCCTGATCCCTTGGTTCCATCTCGGTTAGGGCAAGTGAACCCGGCGTGAATCGCAATTTTATGAACCCGCTCCCCATAACGTCGCAACAAAGATTGGCCAAAAGTGTGCACATAATCTGACAAAACCATGCCGGGATCACAGATTTTCAGGCGTAAAGACCCACGAGTTTAGTCGTAGGAGGATTGTGCTTGAACAATTGGAAACCGGCACCGCGGAAGCAATACTGTACAACGGAACGAGACAAGGATGTCGAGTGACCCCGCCGATTTAAGCCATGGAGGAGCGGGTGACCAGCATTATCGGTCACAGAGGAATCGGCTCTAAGAGACGTACCGATTCCGAATAGTGAGGCCGGGCGTTGGGCGGCAGACTTCAGAGTTGTCCGATCCGAAAAAGCAGTTCACGGTTTGGATGCTACATTTTGGAATGACTTTACTCCTCGGCGCAAGTGGCAAAAGTCCTTTAAT
>CAUYTX010000100.1:0-5371 GCA_963575665.1 Gammaproteobacteria bacterium
AATATCGTCGGGAGCCGTGTGCGGTGAAAGTCGCACGCACGGATCTAATCGAGAGTTTCATGGGGTGACTTATGATTCGACTCAACCCATAAAATGGAAATGCATCAAAACAACCACCCCGCCCCTGCGGGGCACCCCTCCTTAACTAAGGAGGGGAGTTTAATGAGCCAAAACTCTCCCCCTAGCCAAAGTTGGGAAAAACTTTTGGGTAGAATACCAAGGTAAGTTTTTGCCAAAAAGGGTCTCTTTGGGGTATCATACACTTATCTATTATGCTTTAGGACTGTATTCTCGTGAAGCAGCAACGTCTGGAAATTTCCGTAGGGGCGTTCATGGCCCTTGGTCTGGCTGCCTTGTTTATGTTGGCCATGCAGGTCAGCAACCTTAGTATCTTCGGGGAAGACCCGGGGTATGGTTTGACCGCTCGATTCCAAAATATCGGTGGTTTGAAAGTACGTTCCCCAATTAGTGTGGCAGGTGTTCGTATTGGTCGTGTGACTGGCATTTCTTTTGACGCAAAAACGTACGAAGCGGTTGTGCAAATGCGGATCCGGAACGCCTACAGCACCTTCCCCAAGGATACCTCTGCGAGCATCCTCACTTCTGGTTTACTTGGAGAGCAGTACGTTGGTTTAGAGCCAGGGGGCGACTCTCAATTCCTCAAGGAGGGTGACGAGTTGAAATTGACACAATCCGCATTGGTACTAGAACGCTTTATTGGGCAATTCTTGTACAACAAAGCACAACAAGAAAGTACTGACAAGGCAAAACCACCTCATGGGTAGTTTTCGGAGATCTATGGTATGACCGGCATTTCTTGGAAAGTGGTAATGGGTGTAACAGTTTTGGCAGGAAATTTGGCTCCTGTCTTCGCAGCAGAAGAACCAGAGGCATCTGCTTCGCAGGAATCCGCAGTTCAAGATCCTCAGCAGATGATTCAAAATACGTTAGACCAGGTGCTTGGAAAATTGACTGGGCACCAAGAAGAAATGCGTAGTGATCCGCGGAAAATTTACGCTCTCGTCGAAAAACTGATTTTGCCACATTTTGATTTTGAGCGGATGTCCCGTTGGGTATTGGGAAAAGAATGGAACAGTGCTAGTCCTTCTCAGCGAACGGGTTTCGTAGAAGAGTTTCGTACCCTGTTGGTTCGGACTTATGGGGTTGCCTTGCTAGATTACACCGAGGAAAAAATTCAGTTCTTACCCTCTCGGGGAGATCCTGCTAAAGGGGAGGTCGTCATTCGACTTGCCATTAAGCATCGCGGCAATTCGATCAGTATCGATTCCAATCTTTACAAAAGGGGTACGGATTGGAAGGTATATGACGTAGTCATCAACGGTGTTAGTTTAGTCACGAACTACCGTACCTCCTTTGCCACTGAAATCAAAAATAGTGGGCTAGACGCTTTGATTGCTCACCTTGCCGAACGAAATCAAGGGAAAGGCAAGTGAGTTTGTCAGCCCAAATCACTTCACTCGAAAACGGACATTACCAAATTTCGGGTGAATTGGTGTTTTCGACGGTTTCAGAAGTCTTAGAAAACAGCCAAGAGATTTTTTCAGGCCCAAAGGAAGTATACGTGGATTTTTCAAAAGTAGCCCGTTGTGACAGTGCTGCTTTGGCATTACTCTTGGCTTGGATCCGAAACGCAAAATCGCAAAAAAAATCTATTCATTACTTAGGCATTCCAGCTTCTTTATTGGCAATCGCCAGAATGAGTGGCGTAGAACAGTTGTTAGCAAAATTTTGAGGTTGAGATGAGTTTTACGATTCAACTGATGCCTAGTGGTCGCGTCATGACTGCTGCACCACACGAAATCTTGCTAACAGCCGCTTTACGTCAAGACATCGCCCTTCCCTATGGTTGTCGCAATGGCCAATGTGGTGGTTGTAAAGCCACTTTACTGTCAGGAGACGTGGATCGTGGTTCTGCCGATTCGCTTACTTCGAGCGAACAGGAAACAGGTGCTGTTTTATTATGCCAAGCCAAAGCCAGAAGCAATCTGCAGCTAAAGGTTCGTGAAGCCCAGCCTACCCAAGAGATTACTGTTCGGATCTTGCCTTGCCGAGTGGAAAGAAAAGAATCATTAGCTCCAGACGTGATGCGCCTTTTTTTAAGGCTTTCTGCTAATGAAAGAATTCAGTTTCTACCAGGACAGTATGTTGAGTTTTTATTGGCTGGTGGGCGTCGTCGTTCTTTTTCTTTGGCAAATCCACCCCACGTGGATTCTCTATTAGAATTGCATATACGGCACGTTCAAGGAGGACAATTTACTTCTTGGCTTTTTCAAGAAATGTCGGATCGCGTTGTTTTGAGGATCCAAGGGCCGTTGGGTTCGTTTACTTTTCAAGAAAATTCTGATACACCTGTCATTTTGATGGCAGGTGGCACGGGTTTTGCTTCTATTAAGTCGATCCTAGAACACCTTTTCAAAAAAGGCACTTCCCGTTCTTTGCATTTCTATTGGGGAGCACGCGCCAAAAAGGATTTATATTTAGATGATTTAGTGCAAAGTTGGGTAACACGTACTCCTAACTTTCAATACACGCCTGTCCTTTCGGAACCAGATGAATCTTGGACGGGTCGTACTGGTTTTGTTCACGCGGCGATCTTGGAAGACTATCCCGACCTTTCCCAGCATGAAGTCTACGCCTGTGGGCCACCTCCGATGATCCGAGCAGGTCGATCTACCTTTTCTGAACGTGGTCTCCCACAAGATTCTTATTTTTCAGATTCTTTCGAACTCGCGAAAGATCCCACCCCCTAAATGTTTCGACCTTTGTCAGTTTGGATTGGACTCCGCTACCTTCGGGCGCGGAAACGCGGTTATTTCGTCTCTTTTATTTCGTCCATTTCGATGTTAGGCATTGCCATAGGCGTGCTTGTGCTCATTACCGTCGTAGCAGTGATGAATGGATTCGAAAAAGAGGTACGACGAGGCATTTTAGGAGTGGTCTCTCACGCGACCCTCAGCGGAATGTATGGTCCCCTAAAAAATTGGGAGGCGATCTCAGAAGCAGCTACTGCTCATCCAGAGGTACTGGCCGTAGCACCTTATATTCATGGGGGGGCAATGGTTGGGCAGGGTCGTTCTGTTTCAGGCGTGTTGGTACGAGGTATTCTTCCTGAAGCAGAAGCCAAAATCTCAAGTCTTAAAGAGGACTTGCTAAGTACACTGACTCCAGATGGACAAGGTATTCTCCTCGGGCGGGCTTTGGCAGAACGTTTGGGGATACATCTCGGAGAACAAATAAAACTCATGACCGCACGCGGCGATCATCAGGAGACCATCCCTGTTTTTAGCCGTTACACCGTGATGGGTTTGTTTGATCTCGGAGTGCGTCAATACGACACCAGTCTAGTTTTTCTTCACCTTGCTGAGGCTACTCGTTTGTTTGGGTTAGAAAATGCGGTGACGGGATTACGCCTCAAGGTTACTGATTTATATCAAGCAAATCGAGTGGCCAATGAGATTGCGCAGGCCCTGCCCGACGCAATTCATGTCTCCGATTGGACTCATCAGAACCCCAATTTTTTCGTCGCCTTAGCCCAACAACGTCAAATGATGTTTATTCTTTTGGGTTTGATTGTCGCAGTAGCTGCTTTTAACGTAGTTAGTACACTTATTTTGGTAGTCACTGAAAAAGCTTCCAGTATTGCGATCCTGCGAACACTTGGCATGTCTCCAACAGAGATAATGGCTATTTTTGTAGTACAGGGTGGATCCATTGGTTGGATCGGAGTACTGGCGGGGGCGATTGTGGGGGTAACCTTAGCACTGCATGTACAGCCTTTGGTGGCAATGATTGAGTCCCGTTTTGGGATTCAGTTCCTCGCTTCTGAGGCTTATCCGATTTCTTGGGTACCTTCTGATCTGCGTTGGGAGGATGTAGCCCTCATTTCTGGAACAGCTCTTGGTCTAAGTCTCTTGGCCACACTGTATCCGGCATGGCGCGCTGCAGCTACTCGACCCGCCGAAGTCTTGAAACACACTTAAAAAAGAAAAACCGGACACCAAAAATATGTGTCCGGCTCTTTTCTACTGCTAACTCAAACTACCACCGAAGGTAAAACTATTTGGTGACTCGAAGTCTGGGCCACTGAGAGACCACTTTCCCGCCAACAGTAGCAGCCATGGTAAATGCCACGTTCTTGCCACCCCAGTTGGAAGGAATTTGCCACTGACCAGACCACACTTTGTCTTCGTCTGGGTCAGTTAACTCGACCTTGTTTCCATTGATGGTTACGGTGACTGTATCCATCTTCGCATTGACTTCAGCAAAGAAATTGACGAAGTTGCCAGCGTTCTGGCGAACAGGGGCTACCCAAGCGCGGGTAATGTCCATAGCAGCGGCTCCATCAGTTTTGATGATGCCCCAATCTACGGTTACTGCCCAGGTCGGATTTCCAGGATTGGCAGTATCAATGTCAATTTTGACTAAGTTAGCACCTTCCACCAATACATTTGCAGGAACTGCGAAGATGTTAATGCCCCATTCACCGTCGTGGCCATTTAGCACACCTATTTCGACACCGTTGACATAGACCTTGTCTACTTCACCGCTATCTGCATCGATGTCGTACACATCCATTCGCAAAGTGCCAGGTTTCCCTACTTCGCTGGCAGGTAACGTAATGTTAAATTCAATAGGAGTATTGCTATCACTGTTGAACAAATAGGTATCCATGTCCCCATCTGGGTTATGGGTACCAGCATTGTCCTCGTTATCTATGGTAGTGCCATATTCGCCTTTTTTCAGCTTAGGCATCGTCAAGACGTGAGAACGTTGCTGAGCCATCTGCCGATATTCTGCAGAGGACATAGGCACGTCCCTTGCCATGGAAGGCGTAACGGGAAGCATCGCCAATGAAGAAAGCAGCAGAGCTGCCGGTAACGTGTTTCGAATGCAAAACATCTCTTTACTCCTGTTTTTTCTTCTAGGATCGGTTTTCTAAAAAGGATACCGAGAACCCAGCATCTACTTTATGCCAGAAAAAATAGGTTTGCAATACTTGCAAAGAAATTTCTTTAAAAGATATCCATGAAACGGCCACTCTCGCTGGTAAGCGTTAGTTTTGTGCCGCAGTGTGGACAAAAACCAAACGCAATGCCTCCCCCCCCTGCCTCCGGAAAAATGATGATAAACCAGTTTTGTAATCCTTCCCACCACTCGTAACGAAGGTCGTAATAACAGGCCAAGGTTCGCTCGCTGAAAGCTTCACAACAAGGCTTAAAGTCAGGGGGTACCCGAGATTGTCCTTTTGGACAAGGCGTTCCATCAATGTGTGTTTTTTCAGAATCGGTCATTTAGGAGTTAGGAGTTACGCAGTTGGTCGAAATTTGCTAGGATAATAGGATGAACAAAG
>CAUYTX010000101.1:0-5344 GCA_963575665.1 Gammaproteobacteria bacterium
GTATACTCTCATCCTAATATTTTATCACCATCGACTTTGTCGGAAAACGCTCTAGGGAGTGAGGTCGCCTTTGGAAGTTAGCAGGTGAAGCACCGTTCATTACGCCGCAATTCTTCGTGCGCGCAAACGCAAACCCTCTAACAAAATACGCCGTACGTCCTCGTGGGTCGCAATCGGAAGCAGGTCGATGCCGAGTCGGACGGCCAATAGTCTCCAACGTGCCCTGCGTTGGTACCACGCTTCTCGGTATGCATTACGTCCGCTGGTGTCATCAGTATCAATTTCGATGCGCTGGCCATCCTTGCTAGAAAAGGCAACTTTTCCCATAGCAGGCAATTCCCATTCTGCAAAATCATCAATGGGCACGAGCACTAATTCCCGACGCTGACACAAATGGCCAATAGATTTTTCAAGCTCTGCAGGTTCGCGATTTAGGTCACCGATTAAGAAAATTAACGACCCAGTGGGAGCACTGCGGTTTAGTTTTTCGAGTGCCTCTAGCAAAGGATCCGTTTGCGGTTGACCTAGATTTAAAGGTTCAGTCAGTGAACGTAACATTTGCCAAAGGGAACGGCGTGCTCGGGTGGGACGGAAATCCCTCAAACCAAGAACAGGATCTCCGTAGAGCAAAGCTCCCACTCGGTCTTGGTGACGATGGGCAGACCAGCCGAGCAGTGCAGCAGCACGCGCGGCTTGCACAGATTTGAAAGTCTTTCTCGTGCCAAAAGTCATTCGTGGTCCGGTGTCCACACACAAAATTACGGTGCGTTCTCGCTCCTCACGAAAAACCTTAAGATGTGGTACGCCAGTGCGTGCAGTTACACGCCAATCCATGTTGCGAATTTCGTCACCCTCGCGATATTCGCGGGTTTCTTCAAAATCCATGCCTTGGCCTCTAAAGACCGAGGCATATAACCCGATCATCATTGAATTGACTGGATGATGAGAAGCAACCCCCACCGTGCCTGCTTGGTGGCGCAATTCTAGTAATTCGGTGAGTTCTGGTTGAATGGGGATAGGCATATTTAAGGCAACCAACCTTCGTCCAACATTTTCTCCAAGGTGTACTGGCAAGTTTCTGGGAAAGAATGTAACGGGAGTCCAGTTTGCTGAGAAGCACCTTGCCTAGCCTTTAGATACGTTTTTGAAAGTTGTTCAGCGGGGTAACCCTTCAAACTTGAGCTATCCTGAAGGGTAAGATCAATTTGCAGGCGAGCATCCGAAATGGAATCCAACCAGCTATCGGATCGACGTTGTGGTTGGTACTGCCATTTGAGCAAATGGACCAAAAGCCGAACTAATTGGCTTTCGATACTGCGTCTCTCACTTTTACCTAACGCTTCTAGCTCTTCTGCTAAAGATTCCGAGTCTATCGCTTGCCACTGTTTTGCACGCACCAGAGTGACTGTCCTTTTTAGCCACTGGTCGTGGTCAATGTTCACGGAACAGCTACCACCTGCAATAGCCTTTTTACGAAGTCGCTCGTGGTAATACCATCGGCTTCGCCTTCAAAAGTCAGTAAAATGCGGTGGCGCAATACATCTGTAGCCACGGATTGAACATGCGCCGGAGAGACATACCGATCATTGTTCAGCCAAGCACGAGCGCGGGCACAACGCGCCAAAGCAATGGTTGCACGGGGCGAGGCACCAAAACGCTTCCAACGGGCTAAGTCTGCATCGTAAGAAGCCGGATTCCTCGTGGCCAACACCAAGTCAACAAGATATTCATTCACTTTAGGATCTAAATAGATTTGCGACACTGCGTTGCGAGCAGCGAAAATCTCTTCTTGAGATAGAACCTGTGTTGGTGGTCTAGGAGGAATTTTTTGTTGGGCACTGTCCAGAGCCAAGATGGCTAACTCTTCCTTACGATTCGGGTAGTCTACCCAGACGTGCATTAAAAACCGGTCTAACTGCGCTTCGGGAAGATGGTACGTTCCCTCGTGTTCAATAGGGTTTTGCGTCGCCATCACCAAAAAGAGACGGGGCAATGGATACGTGGTTTGCCCCACCGTGATTTGACGTTCTCCCATGGCCTCTAACAGAGCAGATTGGACTTTGGCAGGGGCGCGGTTGATCTCGTCGGCTAATAGAAGGTTATGAAACAACGGGCCCGGGCGAAACTGAAAACTGCCCTGCAAATAAATATCAGTACCTACGAGATCCGCAGGCAACAGATCCGGAGTAAATTGGACTCTGTGGAAATCTCCTTCAATACCTTCAGCCAATGCCTTAATGGCTGTAGTCTTGGCAAGTCCAGGCATTCCTTCGACCAACAAATGGCCATCAGAGAGCAAACATACCAACATGCTGTCAATCAGCGACTGTTGCCCAATAATTCGAGTGGTAAGATGAGCACGTAGCCCACTAAACGAAGAAGAATCCATGGAAAATTAGATCTCGAAAAACACGGATTTGCATTAGATATCCAGATTTGGCATCTTACCATCCCCAAAGAAGAAAGTACTACAGATTTTTTGAGCAATCGACATCCTTCACAATGGTTGGGAGAGAGTGGTTTGATACGTCCTCCGCACTTGGACATGCCACTCTTGGTTGGGCTTTGCCTGTTGGCAGGCGTGGGATTGGTCGTTCTGTACAGTGCAGGAGGCCAAGATCCGGATGTCATCACACGGCAACTGCTTCGCCTTGCCCTTGGTTTTGCAACCATGGGCTTGTTTTCGCAAATTCCTTTTCAACATATCGAACGCGCAGCCCCATGGCTTTATGCTGTTGGGGTGCTTCTACTCATTGTGGTCATGCTCAAGGGAGACGTGGGAAAAGGTGCTCGGCGGTGGCTCGATCTTGGTGTGTTGCGCTTTCAACCCTCAGAACTCATGAAAGTGGCTATGCCCATGGCCATTGCTTGGTTACTTGCTAACGATGTGTTGCCTCCTAGATTGTGGCGACTCATAGTGGCGGGAGGAATGACTCTTTTACCAGTAGCCTTGATTGCTAAACAACCTGATTTGGGAACGGCACTCTTGGTAGGCAGTGCAGGGGCTTTTACCCTTTTTTTGGGCGGGATGTCTTGGTGGTTAATCGGTATTTTAAGTGGAGGTTTGTTAGGTCTTGCACCCTTGGCTTGGCATTTCTTGCATGACTATCAACGGGCACGAGTAAAAATGTTTTTGAATCCAGAGATTGATCCTTTAGGAGCGGGTTATCACATCATTCAATCAAAAATTGCTATTGGTTCGGGTGGTTTATATGGAAAGGGTTGGCTCAACGGCACTCAAGCACATCTTGACTTTATTCCAGAACGATCTACAGATTTCATTTTTGCCGTGTTTGCAGAAGAGTTTGGTTTAATGGGAGAAATTTTGCTCCTAGCACTTTATCTTTTTGTCATTTCCCGTGGGTTATACATTGCAACACAGGCACAAGGTGCTTTTGCTCGATTGCTTTCAGGAAGTCTTACTCTAGTCTTTTTTGTTTATGTTTTTGTTAACCTTGGGATGGTCTCTGGTCTGTTGCCTGTTGTAGGGATTCCTCTTCCGCTGATTTCGTATGGTGGTACCTCGTTAGTGACAATTATGGCCGCTTTTGGGATGATTATGTCAGTCAGTACCCATCGACAGTTAACTGGGCAATGATGTCAACTCTATTTCTTTCTGACCTACATCTTTGTGTGGCTCGTGCTTTTGCCGTGAGGGACTTCCTTGTTTTCCTAGAGGGGCCTGCTCGTTTTGCCGAAAGACTATACATCCTAGGAGACCTATTTGAATACTGGATAGGAGATGATGCACTCCTGCCCGAATATTTGCCTGTGCTTGACGGCCTGCGAGTACTGACTCAATCCGGTGTTTGGCTAGGCATTCAACCCGGAAATCATGATTTTTTGTACGGAGAGAGTTTTTGCGCTGCCACGGGGGCTCATCTGTTGCCGGATCCGTGGGTAGCGGATGTGTATGGGGTTCGTACCCTCCTCATGCACGGAGATTTGTTGTGTACAAAAGATGTTGCCTATCAGCGTTTTCGGGCAATGCTCCGAGATCCAGCCTGGCAAGCAGTGCAACTTGCTAAACCTGTTTCAGAAAGAATCGCTTTAGCCAAAACACTCCAAGGCCAAAGCCGAGTACACAACGCAGAAAAAACAGAACAACTTTTGGATGTGCATTTGTTAGAAGCAGAAGCGAGGCTTCGAAGTGCTGGTGCTCTTCGGTTAGTGCATGGCCACACCCACCATCCTGGAAAACATACTTTTTGGTTAGATGGGCAAGAAGCAGAAAGAATCGTGTTGCCAGGTTGGTTTGGGGAAGGACAAGGAGGGTATCTTGAGTGCCAAGAAAAGAGCTGTTACTTTAAAACTTTAAGCAAAAACTATTCGGAAATGTTCTCTCATGTACTCACTTTTTGAAGAACTTTTTATCGCTCAATCCTTAGATATACAACCTTGCGATCTCCTTAGTTCTTCGAAGAAATTGCGGCGTTTTCTTTCTACACTCAAAGTAGATCAACCAGATCCTTATTTTGCGGAACAGTTTACCCGTTGCGTCGTAGCCTTTGCACAAGAGAACACCGAATCCCTAAGATCCTATTTTGCAGGGGATTGTTCGCTCACAACTCTAAATAAAGCCTTTGTGCAGCAGATCTTTAATCAACAGTGGCACATGGATCTGACTCGATCTGCCATGTTGCAAAGTCTTGGCGCGAATTTTGAAAGCTGTACCGATTTCTATGTAAAGACAGTCCTTTCATCGTTTGTACCAAAGAAAAACTTGAAAATGCTCGGTTTTGGGCTGGGCAGCGGTTTTTATGAAAGTGCGCTAGCGCGTTTTTTAATACAAAGCGGAAAAGTGGAAAGCGTAGAATTTTTTGGTTACGATCCCTACGCAGGACTTATTCCGGGCATGCAAATGCTAAGCACTGTTGATCTCGCGTCCGAAACCCTTGTTTTGGAGTTTGACCTAATCATCGCACGCTGGTCACTGCACCACGTGCACGCTGAAGAGCGTTGGACACCCTTCATTCAAGCACTGAACAAATTAAGCTCAAAATCTCTGGCGATTATTATCGAGCACGGCTACACCACTCCAACCCTGCGGGAAAAAGGTTTAGAACGTCTTTACCTCCTACTAAACACTTGGATTGACGTGATTGCCAATATCGGCATTGTTCCTGACTGGTTTACTGCAAGTGCTCCAACCTACGGAGATAATTTTTACGTGGATTACTTACGGACGGCAGATGTCACTCAGTTTCAAACAACCTGCAAGCATTCACTGGTTTTACAAACTTTGCAGAGTGGTCCAATCTTTCCTTGGCAGGATATTTTTGTTTTTTCGGTAGTCCTGTGAAATGTAGTGAAGTCAAAATTTGATGGATAAATTTTTGTTGTA
>CAUYTX010000102.1:0-5263 GCA_963575665.1 Gammaproteobacteria bacterium
AGAAAACATAACTGATACAATAACTTACATTATTTCTTACGTCGAACTCAGGTTAACCTAATTCAATTTTTGCATGAGCGATTCAATTTCTTCTGGATCTTTTGGCACTGCCTTTGTCAATACTTCTGGGTCCTCTTCAGTGACCAAACAATCATCTTCGATTCTGATGCCGATGCCCCAATATTCTTTTGGAACTCCTTCAGATTCAGGAGGTACATAGATTCCGGGTTCGACGGTTAATACCATGCCAGGTTTAAATTCGCGCCACTTTTCGTTTACTTTATATTCGCCCACGTCGTGGACATCCATACCAAGCCAGTGACTTGTTCGGTGCATGTAGAACCGCTTGTGTTTTTCTTCCTTTACCAAATCACTAACTTTGCCTTCTAGCCACCCAAGCTCAACCAATCCTTTTGCCAAAACACGTATTGCAGCTTCGTGAGGTTCATCAAAACGTTTTCCCGGGCGCACTTCTGAAATGGCAGCCCGTTGCGCACGCAAGACTAAATCATAAAGCTGTCGTTGGGACTTACTAAATTTGCCGTTGGCTGGGAAAGTTCTGGAGATATCCGCAGCATAGTAATCCCACTCGCAACCTGCATCGATCAAAACTAAATCACCATCTTTAATTAGGCCATTATTGTCGGTGTAGTGCAGTATGCAAGCGTTCTTTCCCGCAGCAACAATGGAGGCATAGGCATTAGCACGTGCTCCTGCACCAGAAAATTCATGTGAAAGTTCCGCTTCTAATTGATATTCATACATTTCTGGACGGCAAGCCCGCATGGCACGCATATGGCCATCTGCCGATATTTTGGCCGCCATCCTCATTCGTTTAAGTTCGGGCGAAGACTTGATTAAGCGATGTTCATGTAAGATTTGGCCAATTTCTACAATTTCAGTAGGGGCACGTATTCCTGTGCGAGATTTCTTCTTTATTTGTTGGATCCAGCCTAAGACTTTTGTAATTGTATCTCGTCCAAGATTGCAATAGATCCTAGTACGGCCTTCGAGCAAAGAAGGAATAAGTTCTTCTAGGCGACCAATCGCGTAAGTTTCACTAGCACCGTACACTTCCTTTGCTTTTTCTAAACCAATTCTTGCTCCAGTCCAGACCTCCTTTTCTGGATCGCGCTTTTGGCAAAACAAAATGAATTCGCCCTCTGGACGATCTGGAATGAATACTGCAAATGCTTCCGGTTCTGGAAAACCAGTGAGATAGTAGAAATCGTTATCGGGTCGAAATGGATACTCAGTGTCTCGACTGCGAATATGAACCTCATTCGTAGCCAAAATTGCCACAGAATGATTCCCTAAAGATTTCAGGAATCGGCGTCGACGTCGAGACAGTTCTTTTTGGTTCATAAAAGTACCCTAGTCTTGTCCTATTCTCTATCTAGCAATTCTTGCCACTCTTTCGGAAGTAGCTGTTTCAGTTGTCTATTAAACGATTCCTCATGACGTTGCCAAAACACACCAAAGAAAACGATACCAAACCCAAGAACCGTTAGCACAAAAGGAAATAAGAGGCTATCTTTGAACATCCCGTAAGCGAGGTGTCCAATGTATCCTGCAGCACCAAATCCTCCAAAAACGGTAAAGACCCGACGTGAAAGCATGGCTCCAATGAGAATCATTCCTACATTGATGCACAAATAAAAAAACTTGTTCAATTCACTGTCTGAATTCATTGAGGAAAGCCCTCCCCAGAATGCTAATACACCAAAGAGGTAAAGCCAAAAAGCAAAATCCTGAGTTTTTTTGGTACGAAGGTCTACCCAGAGAGCGATTACAATCATCAAAAGGCCAAACCAAATCGAAACAAAAGCTCGCCACTCGAAGGAGTCTTCAAATAAGAAAGGTGCAAGATCCATGCTCATGTACCAAAGTGTGACGGCAACGGGCATGACCAAAAAGGGAAGAGAATATCGCCATAAAAAAATTGCGCCACTGGCCAAAGTAGAAAATTCCATTAGGACCCAACGCCAGTCAATCCAAACGTGGTAATCGCGGTATACCCTCCCCTCAGCCCAAGCACCCATAGCCACCTGAAGACCATAAACTGCCAAAGGAGTCAATACTACTGAAAAAGTAGCCGAGATCCCTGCGGGAATATACAGTTCTTTTCGTTTTAAAAAGAATTCAGTGAGGAAGATGCCAATCAGTGCGTACGTGACAGAAACAGTAAACAAACCCATGCCACCAAATGTTTCCCAACCAAGCGTCATGAATAGGCTCATTGCACCAATTGCAATCATACCTCCAAAATAATACAAAACATTGGAAGTTCGAAACTCTGGAGAGTGTTGGTTCTGTAAAAGGTTAAAAAGCTGTTCTGCTTGTTGAGCAGTGATAATTCCGTTTTCTGTCGCTTCTTTTAAGAATGCGCGGTTTAGTAACATATAATTCCTTGATTCTATCTGATGGTTAGTGACTGGTTGTCGGCTCTGGATTGGAGCTAACATTCTTGACAAAACCACCCACGACCACTGTAGCTAGATACGCAGGATTGAGTCTACGCTGAAAAGCCTCTCGAATTTGATCGACAGTCACTGATTCAATCTTGGTTCGGAATTGATCTAGGTATTCCAAAGGCAAACCATAAAAACCGATCATGCCTAGATAACCCAAAATCTTGCTATTGCTATCGATGCGCAAGGCAAATCCACCAGAAACGTTCTTTTGTGCTTCTTGCAGTTCCTTTTGGGGAGGCCCTTCCTGAACAAATTTTTCTAGCGTTTGCTGCAAAACGCGACGTGCTTCTTCTGCTTGGTCATTGCGCGTCTGAAATCCCATGACGAAAGGGCCTGCAAGCCGCATCGGTGAAAATTGACTGTAAGCCGAATACGCCAATCCGCGTTTTTCTCGTACTTCGTCGGCAATCCTAGAAATTAGGCCATTTCCTCCTAAAATGTGGTTTCCAAGATACAAAGGGAAATAATCTGGATCCCCCCGGTACACGACTGGTTGACCTGACATGACGTGAGTCTGAGCACTCGGAAAAGGTAAAACCTCTTCCATTCCCTTCGATAAGTCTTTTACTGGTGGTAATCGGGCAGGTGGTTCCCCAGAAGGCAATCCTCCAACCACTCGAGAGACCAATGATTCTGCGTCCGATCGAGAGAGATCTCCGACTAAAGCAACCACCGCATTTCGTCCTACATAGTAACGTCGATAGAAATCTAGTAGGTCTTGTCGAGTCATAGCATTTAAACTCTCTCGAGTGCCCAAAGGGGAGTGCGCGTAGGGGTGGTCACCGTATGCAATCCGATAAAAGGCTTTACTGGCCACACTGGCTGGGGACTGGTCTTCTTCTTCGATACCGGTAAGTGTACGAGAGCGTTCTCGTTCGTAAGCGTCCTGTGGAAAAGTTGGTTTTGAGAGTACTGCTGCAAAGAAATCTCCAGCAGTTAACAGCGTAGGTGGCGCAGAGAGAGAACGTAAACTCACAGTCGCCATGTCTCGGCTTGATTCGTTGCCAAGCCGTGCGCCTAATCGTGCTACTCCTTCGGCCAAAGCATCAGCGTTCCACTCTCCTGCGCCCTGATCTAGTAGACCATTCACAAAAGCTGCAATTCCTGGATGGACATCATCACGAGCACTACCCGCATCAAATACAACTTCAATATCCACCATTGGTAGCTCATGGGCTTCTACGAAATACACCCTAGCTCCATTCTCCGTTTGCCAATGTTGTATCTTTGGGATCGCGTCTGCATTAACCCCCCCAAAAAATAAACCTACGTACACAAGATTACGAAAGGATTTAGCGTACATGAGCACCTCCCGAGGCACTTTCGGAAACCCGTGATCCAGAGTTTAGGGATTGAGGATCCAAGATACCGACTGTTAAGGCATCGTCTATCAAGTATTTTTTAGCCACTGCTAAAACCTGTTCTGGAGTCACGGTTTGGATATGTTCCACGTATTCATCCGCGAGGTGCCAATCTAAGCCAGCGGTTTCTAAAAATCCGATTTGCATGGCTTGATAAAATACGGAATCTTTTTGATAAACATTGCTTGCCACTACTTGGGTTTTGATTCGATCTAGTTCGGTGGGGTCAACTGGTTCTTCACGAACTCGACGTATTTGATCTCGCAAGGCTCGTTCTAAGCTTCTGATGTCTTTTCCTTGCGCAGGGGTGGCATCGATTGTGAACAAATCAGGCAATCGAGAAAAAGCATCGTAACTTGCGTTTGCTTCAGAAGCTACCTCCGTCCCACGTACTAACTCTCGAGAGAAACGAGCACTCGAATCACCATCTAGGACATGAGACAGCACCTCGAGTGCGTAGGGTTCCCAAGGCAAAGTGGCACTTCGAAGATTTGGAACGCGATACCCCAACAATAGGTAAGGCAACCGAGCTGGTGCTTTGACGATTAGACGCCGCTCGCCCCTTTGTGCAGGCTCCGAATGTATTTTTTGGACTTGCAAAGGTTCCGAAGCGATTGAACCAAAGTGTTGTTTAGCCAGTTTGAAGACCTCTTCCGGTTGCACATCCCCCACTACTATTAGGGTGGCGTTGTTAGGTGTGTACCAACGGTGGTACCAAGCACGCAAATCTTCGACGGAGAGTGATTCTATGTCCTCCATCCAACCAATAACTGGCCAATGGTAAGGACTGCTCACGAAGGCAACGCTACCCAACTGTTCTTGGGCTAACGAGCGTGGGTTATCCTCTGTTCGCATTCTTCGCTCTTCCATCACCACTTGATGTTCCTTTTTGAACTCCTCTAGTGGTAGGAAAAGATTTTTCATGCGGTCTGCTTCTAACTCGAAACTGACTACAAGTTTGGTATTCTCTAGGCTCTGGAAATAGGCAGTGTAGTCGCGTCCAGTAAAGGCATTTTCGCTACCTCCGCTGGCAGATACTATTTTGGAAAACTCTCCTGCGGGATGTCGTTCTGTCCCTTTGAACATCATGTGTTCTAGGAGATGAGATAACCCAGTCGATCCTGAGAGTTCATAACTAGAACCCACTCGGTACCACACTTGTGAGGTCACCACGGGAGCGCGGTGATCTTCCTTAACCAAAATCTTAAGCCCGTTTTCTAGTCGAAACTCTTGGGTAGCGTTTCCAGGTTCTGAAGCTAAAAGGCTGAGTAGGGCAAATCCTACTCGAAAGGAATTAGCGGTTTTTTTCATTTTTTGTGTACAATGGAACGAGACAAGGATGTCGAGTGACCCCGCCGATTTAAGCCATGGTGGAGCGGGTGACCAGCGTCATCGGTCACAGAAGAATCGGATCTAGGAGATCTACCG
>CAUYTX010000103.1:0-5240 GCA_963575665.1 Gammaproteobacteria bacterium
AAGAAAACTTTCATAAAAATCAATGACTTGTATTTCCAACTGCGTAACTCCTACTTACGTCGAACTCAGGTTATAATAGCATGAAACTGTACTTTTTTTCTGGTTCTACCACTAATCTCTCCGCTCGTCAGGAAAGGGGTTAGGGAGTGAGGTTGATTTTTTGGGAGTTTAGAAGAGTTTTCATGGTTCGTTTTTTTTCTGTTCTGAATAAAACTTCCCTATTTTAAGAACAGAGGATACCAAAGTATCGATTTCTGAAAAAGAAGTGCGATGGTTAAAAATAGCGGCACGAATAGCCAATTTTCCGTGGATCCTAGTGCTTGAAGGGGCCACCTGTCCCAATTCTTGCAAATCCATCACAATGTTAGCATTTACTTGATCTGAATTTCTTGCACGATAACGAAAACAAACGATATTAAGTGAAACAGGCGCAAGTATTTCTAGTTGCTCTTCAGATATGATCTTACTTTCTAAGTAATGTGCTAATTTGCAGGTCTCCGAAATCATTTTTCCCAATGCCTCAGTGCCATAAACTTTTAATGTAAACCAAGTTTTCAGTGCCCGGAATCCACGAGACAAATCTGGACCAAAATCACAAGGCCACGGAGAATTTCCTGCGAGCCCACGAATTTCACGTTGTAGATAATTAGCCTGCGTAGAAAAGGTATTCCAATGTAGTATTGGATCACGCACTAATACAAAACCTGCATCGTAAGGTACTTGTCCCCATTTATGAAAATCTAATGCAATGGAATCCGCGAGCTCAATGCCTTTTAAACGCGGTGCTATCTCTTTTGCTAACATTCCTAAAGCACCGTAAGCACCATCTACGTGAAACCAAATAGATTCACGTTTTGCAATTTCTGAAAGGGCTTGGAGATCATCGATGGCACCTGTATCCACTGTTCCAGCAGATCCAACAACTAGAAAAGGCTGAAGACCTTCTTTTTTGTCCTGAAGAATTAAAGACCCTAATGATTGAATATCAATTTCGTGACGTACATTCACAGACACTTTTTTTAATGAGTTACTTCCAAATCCTGCAAAATCCATTGCTCGAGATACACAACTGTGTACTGCTTGAGAAGAATAGGCTACCCATTTTCCTAGAGATTCTTGCAAACCAGTTTGGCGCATATGAGTGCCTGTTTTAGAAGTCCGTGCTACTAGAATAGCAATATAGTTAGCCATAGAACTTCCCGTTACAAATAATCCACTGGCGTGCTCCGGGAAACAAAATAATTCTCTCATCCAATGGACAATTTGCCGTTCTACCTCCAAAGGGATCTGGTCTCGCCCACCTACATTAGCATTTAATCCTGCAGCCAACATTTCAGCAATCATGCCCACTGGAGTTCCTCCTCCATGTACCCACCCCATAAATCCCGGGTGCACGTTTCCCACTGAATAGGGCAAAACGCTTTCTAAAAAAATCTTGTGTATTTCCTGTAGATCAGTAGGTAGTATTGGTAATGATTCTTGAAAAACCATGCGAACTTGATTTGGAATTGGTTGCCACACTGGACGAGAACGAATATCTTTAATATAATCTATCATGTCGTCTAGCATCTGGTGACTATTTTTTCGAAAAATTGACCAGTCTTCTGGATCCAATGAATGTTGATCGTCGTTTGGCATACAGGATATTTCCAATGGCATCACTACGTGACTATTTATTTACTTTACCACAATACCTGCTCCCACAACATTTCCTCTCCCGAGTTATACACAAACTCACACGAATGAATTGGAAATCTGAAATTTTAATCCGAACATTTCTTCATTTCTATCCTGTTCATCTTTCAGAAGCCCTAGAAACGGATCTCACTTCGTATCCAAATTTTAATTCATTCTTTACACGTGCACTCAAACCAAGTGCAAGAATGATCGATTTAGAACCAAACTCTATAGTTTCTCCCGTGGACGGAAAAGTAAGTGTATTAGAAAAGATCTTAGAAAAGACTCAATTCAAAACTAAAGGACATAACTTTAGATTATCCGATCTTTTAGGTGGTGATCGATCTGACTTTGTTCAATTTCTAAGTGGGAATTTTATTACGATATACCTTTCTCCAAAAGATTACCACAGAATTCACATGCCTGTAGCAGGCCAACTTCGAAAAATGATTTACATTCCGGGTCACTTATTCGCCGTAAATGATTACGCAGTACAAGTGATTCCCAATTTGTTTTCAAGAAATGAGAGAGTCATCGCTATTTTTGATACGGCTTTCGGTCCAATGGCACTCGTTTTAGTCGGCGCGTTGTTTGTAGGCAGTATTGAGACTGTTTGGGCGGGTGAAATTACGCCCCCAACTCGGAAATCTTCGCAGATTCGGAACTATCCTCTCACCGGAGCAGGCTCTGTCTTTTTAGAGAAGGGGGAAGAAATGGGGCGATTTAACATGGGTTCTACTGTCCTGGTTCTGTTTGGAGCCAATGCAGTTGCATGGGAAAACTTTCTTAGAGAAGAGGAAATCGTGTGCATGGGCACAAAAATCGGGTACTCAAATGCAATTTGAGCCTCAACAAGACTGAGAAAACCTCTAGTCTCGTTACCCAAAGTAGAAAATCTTGAATCCAATTTGGATGTAGCTGATAATGCCGTACCCGCTCTTTTTTGGACTTGAATCGGCGGGATCACTCGACACCCACGTTCCACTTTAACACGCGTGAACCTCCATGACCGATCCCATTCCAGAAGAGCCTGTAATTGAAGATGAAGGAGATGCACCATTAGTAGCTTCTAGCGAGCTGCTGCCAGGGTCTCTCTATCTATTGCCTCTCAACGAAAGACCATTTTTTCCAGCCCAAGCCTTGCCGTTGATTATGAAAGAGGCTGCTTGGATCGGAACGGTAGAGAAGATTGGGGACACAGATCATCACCTTGTGGCTTTGTTGCTCACTCGCGCTGAGAAACCAGAACAATCTCGTCCAGAAGACTTTTTTGAGATCGGCACCATGGTGCGTATGCACCAACCTGCTCGGCAAGAAGGCCATATCCAGTTCATTGCTGAGGGATTGCGTCGCTTTAGAATAGTTAAATGGATTTCGGAAACCCCTCCTTACCAAGTGCAAGTAGATTACCCGATCCCGCCGGAAGAAAATCCAGACGAATTGCGTGCCTACGCCATCGCAATGATTAACACGATCAAGGAATTGATCCCGCTTAATCCCCTTTATTCAGAAGAATTAAAACTTTTTTTGAATCGATTTACTCCCAATGATCCTTCTCCGTTTACTGATTTTTCGGTCAGTTTAACTACAGCTACAAAGGACGAATTACAACAGGTTTTAGAAACGATTCCTTTACGAGCACGAATGGAACGAGTGCTTTTATTGCTCAAAAAGGAATTAGAAGTAGCTAAATTACAGACACAAATTCGGCGTCGCGTCGAAGAGAAAATGACCGATCAGCAGCGGACATTTTTTCTACGAGAGCAGCTTAAGGCCATTCAAAAAGAGCTTGGAATCGCCAAAGATGACCGTACTGCCGATGTAGATCGCTTCCGAAAACGTTTAGAAACTTTGGTTCTTCCAGAACAGGCTAAAAAACGTGTTGAAGAAGAAATGGAGAAGATAGCAATTCTTGAAGCAGGCTCGTCTGAATACGCAGTCACACGAAACTACCTTGATTGGATGACTTCTTTGCCATGGGGGAAATATGTCTCCGATAATTTTGACCTCAAACACGCCCGAGAAGTTTTAGATCGGGATCACGATAGCTTAGATGATGTCAAAGAACGAATTATTGAATTTTTGGCCGTGGGTGCCATGAAAGGAGAGGTAGCAGGTTCAATTTTGTGCCTAATGGGGCCTCCTGGGGTTGGTAAAACTTCCATTGGGAAATCGATCGCCGCTGCATTAGGACGGCCGTTTTATCGATTCTCCCTTGGAGGCATGAGAGACGAAGCCGAGATCAAAGGACACCGCCGAACTTATATTGGCGCGATTCCGGGTAAGTTCATTCATGCCGTCAAAGAGACTGCAGCACAAAATCCAGTGATCATGCTGGACGAAATTGACAAAGTGGGTGCTTCATATCATGGAGATCCAGCTTCGGCTCTTCTCGAAGTATTAGATCCAGAACAAAACGTTGAATTCCAAGACCATTATTTGGATGTCCGTTTTGATCTTTCCAAAGTGTTATTCGTGTGTACGGCTAATCAATTAGACACCATTCCTGGACCACTTCTCGACCGAATGGAATTGATCCGTCTCTCTGGTTATATCACCGCTGAAAAGATCGCAATCGCCAAACACCATTTGTGGCCTAGACAACTTGAAAAAGCGGGATTCAAGCGCAGTCAAATTCAATTAAGTGATGGTGCCCTTAGACACTTAATCGAGGGATATGCTCGTGAAGCCGGAGTCCGAAACCTAGAAAAGAAACTTGGGCGAATCGTGCGAAAGGTTGCAGTCCGCTACGTTCAGGGAGAGCAAACACCAGTCAAAGTAGGCGTAAAAGAATTAGAAGCCTATCTTGGAAAACCAATTTTTCACGGAGAACGGACGATTACTGGTGTGGGCGTGGTGACAGGTTTGGCTTGGACTGCCATGGGAGGCAGTACTCTTTCTATTGAGGCTACTCGTGTCCACACTAAACATCGTGGTTTTAAGCTCACGGGACAACTTGGGGACGTGATGAAAGAATCTGCGGAGATTGCCCACAGTTACATTTCTTCACACCTAAAAGAATACAAAGGCGAGTCAGAATTTTTTGATGAATCTTTCGTGCATCTTCACGTTCCAGAGGGGTCTACCCCCAAAGATGGTCCGAGCGCAGGAGTGACGATGGCCACAGCTTTGTTATCCTTGACTCGCGATGAAAAGATTAATCGTCCTTTGGCCATGACAGGTGAACTGACGCTGACGGGTCAGGTACTTCCGGTGGGGGGTATCCGAGAAAAGGTAATCGCTGCAAGGCGGAATAAGATTCAAGAACTAATCTTACCAGACGCGAACCAACACGATTTTGAAGAGTTACCGAATTACATTCGAGAGGGAATCGAAGTGCATTTTGCAAAACACTATCGAGACATTGTCAAAGTGGTGTTTGATCGCCCACCACCTGTGAAGTAGAAGGCCAGAAACCAGGGTCTATGGCTTGGTTCATAGACCAAGGACAAGAAGTAGGATAGGTTTTCAGATTAGTTTCAGAAATGGCTTCATCGACTGCTGAGATATATAGCAAAGACATAGTAGAATGGTTACAAAACATAATCAGAAAAAAGAGAATC
>CAUYTX010000104.1:0-5214 GCA_963575665.1 Gammaproteobacteria bacterium
CTATAAATTAAATAAATACAGTGAGTTAGCTTTTTTCTTACGTCGAACTCAGGTTATTTTATGCTGTTTTAGCTATACTCAAATCAAAACTAAGATCAGCAATCCCAACAATGCAACGCCCAATGGCCACCGATACAGCGGAGATGGAAGCACAATCTGGTTTACTTCGACATTGGTTTTTTCGAGAGCGTCTATCTCTCGGTAAATCTTTTCGAGTCCTTGTGTATCTGTAGCACGAAAATACGTACCTCCCGTAAGTTGGGCTATTTTGGACAGGAGCTCATCATCAATGGTTAAATCATCACGATATTCAAGATGACCTTTCTCGTCCTGAAAGGGTATTTTTCCTTTGCTCCCAACACCAATAGAATGAATGCGTACTCCGTATTTTTTAGCGAGTTGGGCTGCTTCTGTGGGTGCCATCCCACTGGTGTTTTCGCCGTCGGTCACTAAAACTAAAATCCGTGCACCCTCTGGCCGATCCCAAAGTTTTTTTACTGCCAAAGCAATAGCATCCCCAATCGCAGTGCCATCACCTGCAACCCCTGGTTCTGCATATTGTAAGAATTGGCTTACTGCATCAGTGTCTAACGTAAGAGGGGTTTGTAAAATGGCTTGTTCGCCAAATAAAATTAAGCCAACTCGATCTCCGTGCCGTTTTTCTATGAATCGACTGGCTACTCCTTTTACCACGGCCATACGAGTGACCTGTTCTCCCTCCAGAGCAAAGTCCATTCCTTTCATCGATCCTGAAGCATCCACCGCCAACATAAGGTCGTGACCACTGTGGGTTTCTTGTGTTTTTTGCTCTAACAAGCGTGGCCCCATTAGGCTCAAAACCAATGCACACCAAACACCAATTAAAATTGGTAGTCGGAAACGGTCTTGTGGTGAAATAAAAAAGGGAGAAGCAACAAAACTTGCTTGAAGGTGCTCTAATGCAGGATGTAACAATACGGCTCTATCTTCTGGGGAATGTAAAACAGTTTTAGACTGTCTTTTGGAGGAATACCACCAGACACTCAATGGTAATGGCAAGAGAAGAGCTATCCACGGCCACTGAAAGTCAAACACTTGGGCGATCTGCCACGAAAGAGCGGAGATCTTTGACTTCTAGCCAAGAAAAAGCAGCTTCTAATAGCACTTTGAGCTGATCGGGATCCGTGTCATTTCGTCCTACTTGGTCACGGGGTGGGGCATAAGGTAATTCGATTAACACGCGACCGTGTTTTGGCCAAGAAAAACCTGCGGGATCTTGCGATCCTAACCACTCTAACCACGCGTTACCCGTGATACTGGCACAAGCCACTCGACCATGACGAGCCATGGCAATTCGCCGCATCAAACCAGAGAGTTGGCTAGCTACTTCTTTTGGGCTCAATTGGTTGACTTGGGCACTCAATTTCCGAAGATGCCGACGAGCATCCCTTCTCCAATCTCGGCGGAGCCATCCAATCCACCAAGCAAGCCCTATGCCTGCTGTTAACAGGAGCAAACCAATCCCGAGGAGAATCCACCAACCTAGCGCGATCGGCCACCAAGGCAAAGCATCTAGCCCATGAATGTCTCGGAGTGCTCCTAGATCATCAGCCATTCATATCTTTCTCTTGCGTACGTAATTCTACCTTGGCTGCATGCCGTTTTCCTACTTGCAGAACATAAAACCCTGCATGCAATCTGGCGTTTTTATCAGCTACCCTCTGGCCATCGATTCGAACTGCCCCCTGGGTTATTAAGCGCATCGCCTCTGACGTGCTCGTAGCTAAACCAACATCCCGCAATACGTTGGCAATCGCAAGACCTTGTTCTGAGATTCGTAATCTAACCTCAGGTAAATCTTCTGGCAATACGCCCTGTCGAAAACGTGCTACAAAATCCTGATCTGCTTGTTCAGCTGCTTTCAAACTATGAAAACGAGAAACGACGCCTTTGGCGAGCCTTCCTTTGATTTCTCGAGGATTCAAACCTTCTTTTACTTCTCGGTACCAACGAGACAATGTATTCACATCTTCAAGACCCAGTAGATCCAGGTAACGCCACATAAGATCATCGGAAATGGACATCAATTTTCCGAACATTTCTTCAGGAGGTTCCGTAATCCCAATGTAGTTACCAAGAGATTTTGACATCTTCTGGACACCATCTAACCCCTCCAAGATTGGCAAGGTAACAATGACTTGCTGAGGTTGTCCATATGCTTTTTGAATCTCTCGACCTACTAATAAATTAAATTTTTGATCGGTACCGCCCAATTCAACATCTGCTTTCAAAGCAACAGAATCATAGCCTTGAATGAGAGGATACAAAAATTCGTGAATCCCGATAGGTTGTTTGCTCGTGTAGCGTTTTTGAAAATCATCTCGTTCTAAAATCCGCGCCACGGTATATTGTGCCGCAAGCCGTACTAAATCTTCTAACCGAAGCGCGCTAAGCCATTGAGAATTGAAGATAACACGAGTTTTTTCAGGATCCAAGATGCGATAGACCTGATTTTCATAGGTTTTTGAGTTTTCGAGAATTTCCTCTTTTCCTAACGGTTTTCGTGTAACGCTTTTGCCAGTGGGATCTCCAATCATGGCAGTAAAATCGCCAATTAGCAGGAAAATTTCATGTCCCAATTCCTGAAATTGACGAAGTTTATTCAATAGCAAAGTATGCCCGAGGTGGAGATCAGGTGCAGTGGGATCGAATCCAGCCTTTACCCGCAGAGGACGACCCAAGTTGAGCTTAGTCTGCAGCTCTTCCGCGGGTATGACCTCTTGTGTGCCACGAGATAGCACTGACCTTTGCTCCGATGCCTCTTTCAACCGCACCTAGAATCTCCACAATTCAAGCAAGTCATGCAACCTTCACTGACTACTACGGATCTGGTTAGGCATTTCTGGCACAGGTGTTCTCCAAGATTAGCATCTCCTTGAAAAAGCCCTGCTGACTTTAGATGTTCTCCAATCACGTCTCCAATCTCTGCTACTAGAGAAGGCATCCACTTACCACCTTTTTTGAAGTAGCCGCCCTTTGGATCAAATACGGATTTTAACTCTTCGACCAAGAACCCCACATCCCCACCGTGTCTAAACACCCCCGAAATCACGCGGGTGAGGGCTACGATCCATTGGTAGTGCTCCATGTTTTTAGAGTTGATGAATATCTCGTAAGGCTGCCGTTTGCCATTGTGCACGAGATCATTGATAGTCACATAGATCGCGTGGTCGGACAGAGGGGTAATGATCTTATAGGTAGAACCCGAAAGCACGGGAGGCCGTTCCGGTTGCTTTGGTAGTTCGCTAGGTGGCATTTGAAGTATGGTAGCGTCTAATTGAACAACGCTGTAATCAACAATCTTTTTTTCAATTCTAGTCATAGAAAATGTTGCGTGGTAACCCTTGATTTTGGCCAAAGGGAAAAACGCGACTCCTCCTGTTTGATTTAAGTCGAATCATGAGTTGCCCGTGAAGCTTTCTATTAGTGCTGCACGACGGCAAAAAAACTCTTTAGGGTATGCGCGAAATCTGCAATAGCAGTAATGCTACGGTAGCACAGGTGCGATGAATTCCCTCCCCATCAAAAGTGGGAAGGGTAGAATTTTTTATCCAACTGCTTCGGCATGCACTCGATTACGCACTACGGAAGCACCAGGTAAGGTAGCTCCTTTCATCCATTGTCGCTTCTTAACGTCTTCTGGCGCATAAGATGGCAACAGGATTGGGGTAACCAGATCTGATTGTATCCCTGCTTCTGATAACTCTCGTTCGTAGGCATCTAAGTGGCTTAGGGTGAGCGAAGCCTGTCCTTGGACGGACTTAGCGTATTCCCCTGCATAGTTACCAGCGCGCCTGCCAAATACATTATAATCCAAGACGGAGTTGCCCATGAGACGATTTCGTCCGTGCACCCCTCCGCTGGCCTCCCCTGCGACATACAACCCCGGAAGGTTGGTTTCGCAACGTTCATTAATCTCGACACCACCGTTCTGATAGTGCAAAGATGGATAGATCAAGATTGGTTCCTTCGTGATATCAATTTTGTATTTCAAAAACTGATGGTGGTGAGCGGCGAAGTGATGCGCAACGTACCCAGCACCATTCAGTTGGTCGATGATCGGAACATCCAACCAAACGCCTACTCGGCCTGAAGGGGTTTGTACCCCGCCTCCATCCCGCACACATTCACGAATAATCGCAGAAGCTTCAATATCGCGAGGTTCACGAGGAAACACGAATAGATTACCATCTTTGTTGACAGGTTGGCCACCTGCCCCGCGAACTTTCTCCGTGATCAAGAAACCGGCGATCTGCTCCGGAAAGGCCGCACCCGTTGGGTGATACTGCACGGAGTCCATGTACATCAACCGAGCACCCGCCCGGTAGGCCATGACCAATCCGTCTCCAGTGGCCCCGTAGTGGTTAGTGGTATCAAAACCACGAATGTGCAGACGTCCGAAGCCACCCGTGGTAATGACTGTGGCCTTCGCTCGTACGACAAAAAATTCTTCACTGTCTAAACTGTACAAAATGGCACCAGCACAACGTCCGGCTTCATCTAAAAGAAGCTCAACTGCAGGCATGAATTCTTTGACTGCGATCTCATTCGGGTGGTTACGTACTTCGTCTATGAGAGTACGCATAATCATTGCGCCGATGTGGTCTCGGCAGGACAACATGCGTTTTCTGGAAGTACCGCCTCCGTGCAAGACCTGCAGGGCACCGTTGGCTTCTTTGTCCCACACGACACCCAAACTTTCAAGCCATTGCACCGCAGCGGGCGCATCTTCAGTCAGTGCCTTAACCAAAGCAGGTTTATTTTCGAAATGGCCACCACCAATGGCATCGAGGTAATGTTTGGTCGGGGAGTCCGTTCGGGAGACTGCAGCCTGCATTCCTCCCTCAGACATCATTGAATTAGCATCCCCTAATCGTAACTTAGTGGCAATAATTGACTTCAAACCATGTTCTCGCATGGCAGTCAAGGCGGCATTACATCCGGCACCTCCACCCCCAATGATGAGAAGATCCGTTTCTAAATCAGGATGGCTAAGATCAATTTGAGAAGAACCAAGCCACGAATGAGATTCGAGTAAGTGTGCTACTTCTGCGGTTAGCGTTTCACCGCGATTAGGCCCTATTTGAACTGCACGACGGGCATCCGCCTTAAAGTCCGGGTGAAATCCTTCGAGGGCGGCTTGCCGCTCTTCTGCATTCATAGGGGAGAAAACCG
>CAUYTX010000105.1:0-5199 GCA_963575665.1 Gammaproteobacteria bacterium
TAGAGAGAGAATCAAGGATGATTCTCGACTGCGCACTCGGATCGGACTCCAAAAGCTAAGTTTTTCAACATAAAGGCGTTCTGCAGTGGAATTCGGCCCCCGCGAGATTGTTACTCCTTATCGACCCATCCCGTTAGTCGTGCCTGAAGGCATGAAACCTAACGAGTTTTTTAACAGTGCAGAGAACCTTAACGACCTCTCGCACAACAACGGTCTTCTCGTCAACCCAGAGAACCTATTGCTCTACCGCAAGGCACTAGGTCATAGCAACGAGTTCGATACTTCTATTATTTACAACACCTCACAGACGATCTTAGATCCCTTAGGTCGTCCCGTGCGCCGGACACAAGTACCAGATCAGGTCAAACGTGTCTGGAACCGCATGAACCTTATTTTAATCGAATACATGTTGGAAAAGTATCCCGACCCCAATGAATATTTGATTCTTGCTGGAGAAGCTAGTTTAGACGCCACTTGGCCACTGACTGCACCAGGAGTACCCAGCATTCGGATGCTGCACAATCACTTTATTGTATTCCCAATGGAATTGATACGGAATGCAGCATTTGCAGACTCCTCCAATCCTAACTTAACGGATGGCGGACAGCACAGCTTGTTTCAAGAGCACATGAGCGGTGTCTATCGAAACTTCTTCGATCGAGCCATGGAATTTAAGATTCTTGCGCCACTCGATTCAGACTCCTCTCGTGTGCAGTGGACTGGCTACCCACAAGGTTTGCCTTGTTGGGAGATTCGCGGAGGCGTAAACGCTTTGAAAGACGTACAGTTCTGGAAGGAATATGATGCACTCTTGAAAGGGTTTTTAGATTTTTACCGTACATTCTTTGCACAAGTCTCAACCCGCAACTCTTCTCTACCGAAGAACATCTACTTTCCAGAACAAGTCGAAAGCCTTTTGCTCTTCGATAATGACTTTGTGAAGACTGCTAAAAAGGTTCGAGATCGTTGTATCGTCGATGCACGCTATGCCAATTCGATTCGTTGGCAACCGGCTTTCAAACAGTTGATCTACCGCAATGAAACAGGAAAGCTCATTGTCACGATTAGCCAAAACTCAATCGGAAATGCAATCACTGAGCTTCTAGGCGTAGTTGTGAAGCGTGTCGCAGACGCCGCTGGGTACGAGAGATCTGAACCCGGTCTGATTCAGAGATTGCTTGAAGTTCGTGGAAGACTGATCGAAGCCGACTTGGGTCGCGGGATTGCCACGGCCCATTGGCCTGGCTAGCAGTTTCCTACTACTTTTTCATCTTGGCAAGCCGTGCGGCTGCAAGTTGCGCGGCAGTAGTTTGTGGAAAGGAGGAAATCACGTCTTCCAAAAGTTTCCGTGCCTCTGAAACTTGATTTAGTTCTGCGAGAATATAACCACATTTCAAGAGTGCATCCGCTACTTTAGGAGCACTTGGATAGTCACTTACTACTTTCTGAAACTCGGGATATGCTTCTCGAAAGCGTCGTGTAACGTATAACGCTTCTCCAATCCAGTATTGTGCGTTCGCAGCCAATGGACTTTTTCCATAGTTGGCTAGGAAATTTTGAAATGCAGTACTTGCTTCGTCGAAACTCCCCGCGCGCAACAAACCAAAGGCATTGTCATACGCTCCTTGCTCGGAAGTAACTGGCGCAGTGGACTGAGGGACACCCGGGAGTGGTGGGATCACCGGGACAGCGGCAGACCTTGGTGGAGCTGTTTGTGTCGTGACCAGCACTGGTGGTAGAGATTCCACAGCAGCCCCTGGGGGGCGTTGTAGTTCTGTTCCTGTTTGAGCGGTTTCATTTTGGACACGCGCTTTCATGGTCTCTAACGCACGAGACTGGTTTTCAACTTCGCCGCGAAGTTGCTGAACCTCTTGTTGCAAAGTTTGTAACTGACGGTATAGCTCAATCACTGTTTGTTTTAGCCCTTCACTTCCTTCTTCAGAGGCCACGGGCCCAGAGGCAGAAGAGAAAAAACCCGCGCCTTGTGTCCAGATAGGTTGCAAAACAAGTGCTACGACTAACGCTGCCTTCTTGTGGAACATGTCTATCTCCTGTACAAGATTTCAACCCGTCGATTCAACTGCCAAGAGGCCTCCTCTTGGCCTGCTTTTGCGGGTCGTTCCTCTCCGTAACTCACCACTTCAATCTGAGCAGTGGTAGCACCATTTAACAGTAAAGTTTGTCGTACGGTTTGGGAACGCTTTTCTCCCAACGCGAGGTTATATTCTCGTGAACCCATCTCGTCGGTGTGACCCTCTAAGATTATCAACGCATTTGTATGTTTTGAGAGGTACTTTCCGTGAGCTTCCAAGACTGCCTTATACTCTGGACGAATGTTAGTTTGGTCCCGATCAAAATATAAAACCCGTTTAGAAAGCAGGCTGGTAGGGTTGTTGAATTCATCTACCATTTTGTCTGTAGGCCGGTAGACATCCGTGTCCAAAGCTTGTTCCGGCGCAGTAATTCCTTGATTAAGGAGCTCTGTCCCATCGCCTGTGGGTTTCACATTTTCTAAGGTCGACTTGATCTGCTCAGCAGTACACCCAGACAACACAATCAACAGTGGTACTAGCATCCAAACGTTCACGTTCTTACTCCGTAACAATTTTCTTAAAAACTGTCCAAGCAGGGTCTCGCATGTCTCCACCGGATACTCCCAATGGAAGCGTCCGACCGGAAACGGAAACCACCTTGAGTGTACCTTGTCCTCCGCCTTCGGATGCGTAGATAAGCAACTCACCGTTAGGAGAAAAATTCGGAGACTCGTCTAATCGGCCTGTAGTAATCTCACGTACTGACTTAGTAGCTATATCAAGAATAGCGATGTGGTTAGTCTTCCCATCACCACGAACAAAAGCGATTTTTTTCCCATCTGGGGAAAACCTAGGGTGTGCGTTGTACTTTCCTTCAAAGGTCAGTCGTTTTTCGGCTCCACCAGAACTTGGCATTAAGTACAACTGAGGAGGGCCGACACGATCTGAAGTAAACGCAATTGATTTTCCATCAGGAGACCAAGTAGGTTCGGTGTCAATTGCTGTGTTTGTAGTGAGTCGACGTGCAGATTTGGTCGCCAAATCAATGATATAAATCTTTGGATTACCGTCTTTTGACAAAGAGACCGCCATTTGAGTCCCATCCGGTGACCAAGCAGGAGCACTGTTGATTCCCGGGTAGGAAGCAATCGCCTCTCTCGTACCGCTCATCAAATTTTGTATGTAAACCAATGGTTTACGGTTTTCAAAAGATACGTAGGCAATAGAATTGTTATCAGGCGACCAAGTAGGTGAAAGAATCGGCTCTTTGGAGGTCAAAATGGTCTTTTGGTTATACCCGTCTGCATCTGCAATCTGTAGCAGGTAAGGGGTAGACGCAGAACCAGAGACAACATAAGCAATCTGCGTATCGAAAATCCCTTTCTGCCCAGTGAGACGTTCGTAAACAATGTCGGCGATCTGATGGCCGATGCGGCGTACATTCTTGTTGTTTACTGAAGGAAAGGTTAAACCTGACAGTCCAGCACCCTTGAAGACGTCAAGCAATTCAAATCGTACACGATATGAGTCGCTGTCTACTGCTTCAACAGCACCTACAATCAGATTTTCTACCGCCAATAAACGCCAATCTTCAAAATGCACTTCCGCAGAAGCATGAGGTTGAGAAATCAAACTCTTCTCGTCCAAAGGGATAAACCGGCCACTTCTTTTCAAATCTGCAGCAATCACTGCAGAAAAATCTGGAAGCCCTACACCAGTACCTTCGAATCCGAAAGGAATCACAGCAATTGGTAAGGCACCTTCTTGTCCTCCACTAATCTCAATATTGATCGCCCAAACAACAGGTGATAGGAGGAGTCCTGCAAAAATTAACAGATTACTTAGGTAGGTTTGCACGGGTAGTCTACTCGTTAGGTTTGAATGTAAAAGTAAGGTTTTTAACGAAGGTTTCTGCCAATTTTGGGTCAGAAGGCAATGGTAAAGGAGACGATTTTCGGACTGCATTTTCTACGGATCTCTGGTAAGCACCACTTTCTGAATCCCTAACATCAACCTCTAATACGGTACCATCCGGTCCTAAACGTACATAAACTGTGCAGTTTCCAGAGAGTTCAAATCCGGAAGGGCGGAGCCAGTTGCGTTTTACCTTGTCTCGGATGGCTGCTTTGTAGTGCTCCGTAGTCTGTCGGTCTCGACGTGCCCGATCATCCGAATCACTTCCCCGAAACTCCCGTTCCATTGGTAGCTCTTGTTCCGCTTCGGAGGGCTGTTGCGCCTCTTTGGTTTTTCTCTCTTCTGCAATACGCCTTTCCTCGACCCTCCTTCTTTCTGTCCCTATTTTACGTCTTTTTTCAAATTCTGTTCTTTGTCGAGATTTTAGTTCTGCTTTACGTTTGTTGGTTTTAGCTTCTGCTTCGGTTTTACGTTCTGCTTCTGCCTTCTGTTCTGCAGCACGTTGTTCTTCCTCTGCAGCTTTTCGGCGAGCTTCCTCCCACTCGGCTTGACGCTTTGCTTCTTGCTCCGCGGCCTTCCGTCTGGTCTCGGCTTCTAGCCTTCTACGGGCTTCTGCCCTGCGTTCGCTGGCTTGCATCTCTTCTTCTGCCACACGACGCATTTCCGCTTCTTGTTCTTCCAGACGTTTTTGTTCTTCTACGCGTTTACGTCTTAGATCTTCCATCTGCGCTTGCTGAAATTCGGCCTTTCGAGTTTCTTCAAGCATTCTAAGACGCTCTTCCTCGGCAAGACGCTGTGTTTCCTCTGCTTGACGGACTACTTCTTCTGCTTTTTCACGAGCTTCCGCAACCCGCTGTTGCTCTTCGGCTAAACGGGTTCGAGCTTCTTCTGCTCTTCGTTCTTGTGCTTCACGAGACTGTCTAGTGATTTCTAGTTGATGCGCTTCTTCTGTTCGTCTAGTGAATTCTTCGGCCACCCGACGAGCTTCAGCTCGTCTCTCCTCTTCTGCTCGTAATCGACGTACTTCCTCTGCTGCTTGTTGCTCACGATGCAAGCGAGCAGCGCGTTCTTCTGCAGTCCTTCTCCGGTTGAGCTCTGCTTGGATAGCGGGGTCTTCTGCAATAGAGGCCTGAATAGTCTCTAGTTCCTCCGGAAGTTCCAGTTTTGGCATCCAATTAAAATAGCTAAGCAACGTGACAAATAGGGCAATGTGAACTAATAACGATAGGAAAGAAGACAGCAGATTATCCAA
>CAUYTX010000106.1:0-5139 GCA_963575665.1 Gammaproteobacteria bacterium
ACTATAGTAAATCAACATATTAATCAATCGAGTGGTGTTGCAAGTGCTACACAAACTTTATCGAAAACATTGAATCAGATTATACCAGTAGATTTTATAAATGGGTTTAAACCAATAGGTGTTGCGTCTCCAGAAGAAAGTTACGCTGATGGAGAAGTCATTTACGAAATGAATTCAATTACAGAACAAACATATGCGGTAATTGTAAGAGCAAAACATACAATTACAAATGAGATGGCAGACGTTATTGTTTACGGGGCTGGTAAAAATGGTGGGTCGACACAAATTAGTGCCCCTAGATATTCAATACCTGAATTAGATAAAAGTGGTGGGTGGTTATTAACCGACTGGGATTATTCAAATGGTGCACCTACAGGTGATAACACATATCCTAATCACAGTCCTGACTACGGACCTTGGATATATGTAGAGTTACAACCATTATCAACATATTAGAAGGTGATAATTAGATAAAACAATAAATAGCTGATGTAACAATGGTTACTAGTTAAAATAAAATAAAATAAAATAAAATAAAATATATGAACGCATCTTTTTATACTAGTTGTACAGTTTTAGCGATAGATTGTCGCCTTTACCAAGATAATATGGGTTTAACGCCAGTAGTTGATGGTTATTATTCAGATTATACTGATTGTTTCCAAGTGGTTAGTGGTGTAATTACAGCTGTATCTACATGTTCTCCAATTTACTATGTAGGTCAATCAGCATTGGGTGGTATAATAGCATATATTTTAGAACCAGGAGACCCTAATTATGTTGCAGGGGAACAACATGGACTTGTAGCAACAACATCAAATATTTCAGCAGGAGCAGAGTGGGGATGTTGGGGAACGATGCTTTCAGGAGCAGATGGAACCGCAATAGGTACAGGACAACAAAACACTATTGATATAATGGCTGGTTGTCCTACTGCTGGTATTGCAGCTAGACTTTGTGGAGATTTAGTTCAAGGAGGATATAATGATTGGTTTTTACCAAGTAAAGATGAGTTAAACAAGTTGTATATAAACAAAGTTGCAATTGGTGGTTTTGCTGATTCCATTTATTGGGCTTCTGGGGAGGTCTTTAACACATTCACATTAGGGCGGACACAGAATTTTGCCGATGGTTTCCAAGGTACTGCCTATAAGTACCTTGCATACCATGTTCGTGCTATCAGATATTTTTAATAATAATATAAAATAAATGACAATCCTATTAATACTAGAAATAGAAGGAGGTAATTAGTTAAAACAAGAAATAGCTTATGTAACAATGGTTATTTGTTAAAATAAAATAAAATTTTATATTTATAATAAAACAATTAAATATGCCACAATTAATAAAAAAAATAGAAGCTAGTGTAAAACCATATTTGACGGGAAATGTTTTCTATGTAAAGTCTATTTATGGGGTTATTCAAGAAGAAGATTATATTAATATGCATGGTTATATTGCGTATTTACAAAATTTTAGACAAACAGAATATACACAAGCTTTGGTAATACCTTTAAGTTATGGTTTAATAAATCCGAATAAGATAGAAATGGTTACGTTACAAATAGATTACTAATGAGATATCAAGAAAGAATATATATACAAAACAATAATAGTGGTTTAAGAAATAGAAATAATGTTAATGTTAACATGTCTTCTGATATATCCGTATTTAAAGAACCTTTATTTAATGTAATTGGGGCAACAAAAATAGACTGTACAGGGACAACTAGTGGTGGAACGTATATAATTACATCAGAATCTACAATACCTTTTACTTTTGAATTTACTGGTAATACCAATACTTTTTCAACAACAAATGCGTCATTTAAATATGAAATTTATAAATATTCTGACGCTATTAATTATTTTGATAAAACAGCTAGTTATAAATCAGAATCTATTCAGTATTCAACACTTAGTGGAACAAACACAACATTACAAAATATACCACTAAGTGATTTATCTTTAGATGGTGAATATTTAATAAAAGGTTATTATGATTTTACTTCTTCTACCGCTTTTTTAAATAAATTAGGTAAAAATATTAATACTTTATCTTATAAAAATGGTAATGAATATGCTTTATATGATGGAAGAACTGATTATTATTTTCTAGCAATAAAACAACCAGATAAACCATTATTTTATATAAACGGTTCAAATAATTTACCTTCAAATACTTTACAACAGCAAACAATATTAGGTAGAGAACCATTAAATGAATTTGATGGAGACGGTAATTTATTACCAGCAAAACCATATAGAACTTTTGCCATAAATGGTTATCAAGGTAATTTTGTCGTTACATTAAATGGTTTGGTATTGGCACCAATTGAAGATTATACTTATTCAGGAACAGTAGTTACACTTAACGATGATATTCTTTCAGATGATATTATTACAATATTATATACATCTAATGGGCAAGGAATTAGTTTAATGACTGATAATATATTTGTTGACACACCAACAGTAAGTGGTGTAACATCTAACGAAGGTAATAATCAACATTATTACAATATCGAATCTAATAAGTTTGAAATATTCACTAGTGTTGCAACTAGTGATGGTAATACTATTATTGTAATGATTAATGGTGTTACTTTAGCTAATAGTATAGATTTTTATCAATCTTCTAGTAATAAAAAAAGAATAATATTAGAAGGTGATTTAGTTGTTGGCGATGTTATTACTATTGCATATTTTCCTCAAGCATCTGTGGTTAATGCTATTGTAGAACCTAACCCATTGGTTAGTTTTTCAATAAGTACACCACCACAAAAAACAAATGGGTCATTTTTATTAGAAATCAGTGATACAATATTATTTAATAGTATTACATATACAGGGTCGGCAAATTATGCTATTGGTATTACAACATACGGTATTCCACTTAGTGTTAGTGGTAAAACGGGTACTCAACTATATTATAGGGTAAAAAATGAAAAAAATTACACTACATTTTGTGGTAAATCAATAAGTGCTGCAACGTATAGCGACATAATTCCAATAACAATTCAAACTAATTCTATTAATACTTATTAATATTATTTACTATTGTATATTTATAATTAAAATAAAGATAAAACATATTTATAAACATGAGTTACATTATAAACAGCACGGACCCATTTGTTAGTATAAAACTAACAGAAATTGGTAGACAACAATTAGCGTTAGGACAGCTAAATTTTTCTTATTGGGGAATTGGAGATTCTGAAATAAATTACACTAGAGAAGCTATCGTTGACACTAATCAAAGTGTTGCCGCACTATCAGCAACGACTAGAATACTTAGACCATTTGACCAACAACCAAATTTAAAATATTTTGTTACTAAATCAGATTTAACCCCTTATCAATTATTGACTGATGGAAATAAACATGTTATTAAAGCAATAGTAAATAATAAAGCAGAAGAAAGAGGATTTTTTCTTAATTCTAATGGTGTTTACACAACACTTACTGGTTCAACATATACACCTTATTTTCAAACAATTGTTAATAATAAATTAACTGGTGGAACTCAATTAGATTTAACTTCAACAACAGAATTGACTGTAGGTGACTTTATATTGCTTAAAGTTACTAATACAACACTAGGTAATGTTAGTGTTGATGAAACAACTAGACCAATACCTAATTTATGGTTTAAAATTGAAGCTAAAACGTCAACTAATATAACCTTAGATAGAAAATTACCAAATTATTCATCACAAAGTGCAATATCACAAATTATTATATATAAAGCTGGTGAAGTTTATGAGACAATAGCAACAGGTACAACTACAGCTTATTGGGATTCAGGAACTCTTGCGTTTCAAGCTAACAATAATGTAACATGTCATGACATTCCAGTATGGAATATGAATAATGTATGGAGAGAAAATCCACCAGGTATTACAGGTTTAACCACTCCTAGCTTATATCAATATGAAGATTTTACTAAATTTGGTTCATACCCAGTTTTAGGTTTTATGAATCCATATCTAGAATACCTTTCAGAAGTATCAGCAAATACAATAACTGATTATTGTAATTCAGTTGGTACTAGTTATTTAGATGAAGTTAAAAAATCTATATCTATTATTCATTTTACAAATAATAGTATTTCTAATTTATATGGTGAATTTTTATACGTTGATGCAACACAAAATAAAATTGTTGATGTATTCCTTCCAGAATTAATGTATCATAGAAGAGATTTTAAAAGTGGTAGTGGAACAACAATGGGTATGAAGTTTATAGCTTCAGGTAGTACAAAATATATCGGTGATATTAAATATATTGATTTAATGGAAGATTCTAGTATGATATCTTCAGCTTTAATTCCAGTATCAGTTGGTAAAGTTTTCCCACAACTAAAAATAATAATCTTTGATAATGACGAAATTGTTTCAGCATTATCATATAAATCAAATAGAAACTGGACACTTCCAGAATTATCAGCAACATTAATAGCCCCTAGTGGCGGAACGTCTACAGGTGTTTTAGCTGTTAATGAAACAATTTATTTAACATATAGTTTAGAAAATAATAATAGTACAAGTGGTTTAACTACTAGTATTCCATGTCAAACATATGTTAAAATCACAAATAATACTTCAGCACCTAAAGATATTGATTTTAAATTAATAGGTACTGACCATTTACCGTATATGCGTAAGATTGAATCATCTAATTATGATGGATTAGGTTTTCATGCACGTAAGTTTAAATTAGTATATCAAAAAGTTTCTGATGTAAATACTAGACCAGATTCAGGTTCATGGAAAACATATGATTTTACATCAACTAATATAACTGGTTCTCTTGGTGAAACTATTGACCCTAAATTATTAGAAAATCAAACCCCAATTGTTAATGGCTTTCAATTAGATATTTTAAAACATGCGGCTGCATCAACATTTGATATTACACAATCTATGTCAATGACATTAAATAATTCAACACAAACATTACAATTTGGTGATGAAAAGTTTTTTTATGGAAATATTAACACTTATATTGGTGCAACAATTTATAAAACAATATTTGATATTACAATAGATTATAATGAGTTTAATACAACATCAAATCCTACTAGAAGTAAGGATTTATCAACAAGCCCACCTGCTATTAAAGTAAGTGAAGTTG
>CAUYTX010000107.1:0-5135 GCA_963575665.1 Gammaproteobacteria bacterium
CAATCTTCTTCTGCAATTTCTACAATTCAAGTGCACTCTAAATGCTCTTTGATCCTATTTGCGCTGACATTAGGTACTGCAAATGCTGTGCAAGAAAAGCCTGCGCGAACCTCCTCTCCTCCTGCACTAGCGCAAGCTGAGGCACTGGTTTCCACGACTACCCCTTATATCCAACAAGCTATTGTTTACACCGTTCGCGTTTCTAGTAAAACCAACGTCCTGCAATTCAGCCTAGACCCGCCGACCGTGCAGGGTGCGGCCATTGAACCCTTAGAGGAACAACCTCGGACCTACACGACGCGATCTGGTGGCACTCAAAAGATCGTAAATGAGTACCGATACGCGCTCACACCACTAGTCTCCGGAAAGGTTGATATTCCTGCTACACATCTTTCTGGCAAGGCAGAAGCACCCACGCAAGGCACTGCGTCCTCTGAAGGTAACAAACGCGAAGTTTCCTTCCAAATTCGCACCCCTAGTGTAACACTGCAGGTCCGTCCTGAGCCCAAAACTGCACCACAGCCTTGGCTGCCTTTACAGGCATTGGGTCTAGTGCCAGAAGGGGAGGTACCACGTGTTGGTCGCGTTGGTGAACCCTTTACACTTTCCCTTTGGTTGCGGGCCGTGGGAGTTCGCGGAGAGCGTTTGCCCCCCATTGCCGAATTGCTCCAAGGGCCTGATTTCCGAATCTATCCAGAAAATGCTGTGGAATATTGGCAGGATGCCACTACCGACGGCAATGCTGTTCGTGGGCAGCGTCACGAGATTTTGACCATTTTGCCCCTCAAACGTGGCTCGTTTCACTTGCCTATCTTGCGTATTCCTTGGTGGGATACTAACAAAGACCGTCTTGCCACTTTAGAGTGGCAATCCCCAGAAATGAACGTTGCCGAGGAAAAGGTGCCCTCACCTCCGAAGGCTACTGGTTTTGGTTGGTTTTCACTGTTGTTTTCTTCACTCTTCTTCTATTGGCTAGGAAGCGTAACCACACGTCTTCGGTTGCAAGAAACTCCTGCAAAAGAGTGGCTCCCACAAATTTGGCGTAAAATCCGCGAGTACCCACGTCTGTTGTGGGAACGAGTAATACTCTTGTTGGATCGTACTCGGCCTGCAATGAGTACTCTTGTTTCTTGGATGCGCCAACGATTACAACCCATTCTTCAGTCTGGCGCGGTGCAAAACCTTTGGAATAAATTACGCCAGTATTTGGCACCTGCCCTCTTGGTAGCAAGACTACGAACCTTTTTAGTACATCTCTTGCCAGCAGGTGTACACGCACAATGGTGGGCACGTCGGTTGCAAGAGGATGAGACTGCCGAAGCAATCATAGAAGATTTGCGGGAATACGCGGCAACGGCACTCAACATGCCACGCAATAGTGAGCTCATGGCGATTGCAGAAAAGATGGTCTCAGTTCGCACTGAGATTGATGAGGAAACCCTAAAAACACTTTTTCATGAATTGGAAGCGGTATTCTATGGCGCGGAAAGTCCAACTCAAAACACCCTAAATGTTGTAGATTGGAGGCAACGGTTTTTAGAGGCTATTCGTCCTGTGCGTTACTCTCGGGAACAGGCTCCTCATTCTGAGGAACTGCTCCCACTGAACCCACGTGGTGGGTCTTTTGAAAAATGAGACATTTCTTCTTTTTCTAAAGATTCCAAAATACCTGAGGCAATGGCTACTCGGATCCTAGCCATCAGGTTTTGGTAGTAATGCAGGTTGTGCAAGGTGTTTAACCGTGAGCCGAGAATCTCTTTCGCTTGGTCAAGGTGTCTCAAATAGGCTCGGGAGTAATGTTGGCAGGTGTAACACTCGCAGTTTGGATCCAAAGGACGAGTATCATACCGATATTGCGTGTTTCTCAAACGAACAATCCCTTGGCTGGTGAACAGATGCCCATTTCTAGCATTTCTCGTAGGCATGACGCAATCAAAAAGGTCAATGCCACGAGACACCGCTCGAATGATGTCTAGTGGGGTACCCACACCCATGAGGTAACGCGGTTTATCCACGGGTGCCAACGGCAACGTAGCTTCTAAGACTTGCAACCTTTCTTCTTCGGTTTCCCCTACCGAGAGTCCTCCCACTGCGTAACCATCAAACCCAATTTCTAATAAACCTTTCAAAGACTCTTGCCGTAATTCTGGAAACATTCCACCTTGGACAATGCCAAACAACGCAGCGTCACTCTCGTGAGCGTCTCGACAACGTTTCGCCCAACGCAAAGATAACTCCATTGACTCCCTTGCCCGCTCTCGAGTAGCCGGATAAGGAGTACATTCATCAAAAACCATGACGATATTAGATCCCAATTCTTTTTGGATTTGAATGGACTCTTCAGGCCCAAGAAACACCTGTCGTCCGTCAATGGGAGATCGAAAAAAAACACCCTTTTCTGTGATTTCGCGAAGTTCTGCCAAACTCCAAACCTGAAAACCTCCAGAATCAGTCAAAATGGGACCATCCCAATGCATGAATTTATGAAGTCCGCCATGTTTTTGAATAACTTCAGTACCCGGACGTAGCCAAAGATGAAAAGTATTGGCCAAAATCATTTCCGCGCCAGTGGAACGAATTTCCTCCGGAGTCACCGATTTGACAGTAGCATGTGTACCCACTGGCATAAACGCAGGAGTCTGGATTGAATGGCCGTTTGAAACGCGTAAAAAAGCGCACCGAGCGGCACCTTGTGTGACAATTGGTTGAAAATTCATGGCTCGATTTTGCCAGATTTTCCAAAAAAGAGAAAATTCTTTTGACCTTACCCCGGCTCCTCTCCATTGGGGGTGTGCGATTTGTTCCTAGCGAAATTGGCCGCATAAGACCAAATAATCTAGGGTGAGAGGAGTATCATGGGATAATTCATGACTCGACTAAGAAAACCGTGAACCAATTTTACATGCGTAGGGAAAACGTCATGGATGGTGATCGCCTACGCACTCGGATCGGACTCCAAAGACCACCTAAGTCTTTGCTTCGGCTGGCGGGATCTGCCATTTCAGATTTCCAGATGATTCGTCCTGGGGATCGGGTACTTTTAGGATTATCTGGGGGGAAAGATTCTCTTTCTTTGCTCCACGTACTGTTGCACCTTCAACGTCATGCACCTATTTCGTTTGAGGTAGCCGCTGCAACAGTGGATCCGCAAAGTCCTAGCTTTGATCCTAGTCCTCTTAAGAGAGTCCTATCTGAAATAGGAGTTCCTTATTTTTACGAGCCACAACCTATCTTAGAGCGTGCTCAAACCCACATGAATGGCGATTCCTACTGTGCCTTTTGTGCGCGAATGAAACGCGGTGTGTTATATGCTCAAGCGCGTCAACATGGGTATAACGTACTAGCACTGGCTCAACACCTTGATGATTTAGCAGAGAGTTTCTTGATGTCCATTTTTCACGGTGGACGCCTCCAGACCATGAAAGCACATTACTTAAACGATGCAGGTGATCTTCGTGTAATTCGACCACTAGTGTATGTCCGAGAGAGGCAGACAGGAGCCTTTGCCGAAGCTGCCAAATTGCCTGTGATCCGCGAGAACTGTCCTGCTTGTTTTGAAGCACCTACCCAACGGCAGCACTTCAAAAAGTTTTTAGCACAAGAAGAAAGCCAAAACCGGCTGCTATTCAAAAGTATACTGAGTGCGATTCGTCCACTGATGGGTAGCCCACCAGCATGACCGAAGAGCATCCTAAACCAAAGAAAAAGTGGAAAAAGGTGATTTTTTGGGTAACGTTTTCTTCAGCAACATTGGGAAGCAGTGCCTATTACTACTATTACTACTACAAAGCTCCTAAGGTTTTGCCACCACCACAAACTAGGTCTCTAGTACCTTCCGTGACCGTGGGTACGGCTACTCAATCTGACGTTCCCATTTATTTCGATGGTTTGGGCACAGTGACCGCCTTTAACACAGTGACCCTGCACGCAAGGGTTGATGGGCAACTGACTAAGGTTTTGTTCCAAGAGGGGCAAAAGGTCAAAAGTGGAGAAGTGTTGGCCGAAATAGACGCTAAACCGTTTCAGATTCAGTTAGAACAGGCCGAAGGGCAACTTGCACGAGACCAAGCACTACTACGAAATGCCGAAACCGATCTTTCTCGTTATCGAAGTCTATTTAAGGAAAATACTTTAGCTCGGCAGTCTCTTGACACTCAGGAAGCCTTGGTACGTCAATATCAGGGTACTATTAAGGTAGATCAAGCTCAAATCGACCAAACCCGTCTCCAACTCTCTTATTGCCAGGTAACTTCTCCGTTAGCAGGACGTATTGGATTACGCCATATGGATCCAGGTAACCTCATTCGAACAACCGATGGTCTAGCGGTAATCACGCAGATTCAGCCTGTCTCGGTGTTGTTTGCCTTTCCAGAAGCTCGCCTACCTACGCTCGTCCGGTCGTTCCGTGCTGCAAACCAATCGAACCCATTAAAGGTAGAAGCTTGGAATCGTGACCTTTCCGAAAAACTTGCCGAAGGTTTTCTCTCGGCTTTAGACAATCAAATAGACGTTACCACTGGTACACTCAAACTAAAAGCACAGTTTTCGAATCAAGGGGAAACCTTATTTCCGAATCAATTTATCATTGCCCGTTTACAAATGGAGGTTCAGCACAGAGTTACAGTAGTACCCACTGCTGCAATCCAACGTGGCACCAAAGGTACTTTTGTTTTCTTATTAAAAAAAGATCAAAAGGTGATAGTACAACCAATTCGCCTTGGTTACCCTGTGGGTAATCAAACAATCGTAGAAGAAGGACTCAAAATAGGAGACCAGGTAGTCTTAGATGGCGTAGATAAATTAAAAGAAGGTACAAAAGTTAACGTTGTGGTTACCAGAAATTAAGATTCCGAAACGGGACATCCAAACCGTAAACCGCTTTTTCAGATCGGACAGCTCTGTATCGGAATCGATAAAATCTCCTAGATTCGATCCTTCTGTAACCAATCATAGCTTAAATCGGCGAGGTAACTCGACTTCCCATTTGTCGAGTTCAGACGGGCACAACATGCTTTCTTTGAAATCTGATCCGCTTTATCCGCGACACTGAATAGGTAAGTGTTGCAATGGAGCGAGACAGGGATGTCGAGTGACCCCGCCGATTTAAGCCATGGAGGAGCGGGTGACCAGCATTA
>CAUYTX010000108.1:0-5131 GCA_963575665.1 Gammaproteobacteria bacterium
CTCAGAAGAGTTTTTCATAATTTACTTTTAATTCCTATACTCATTTAACAATACCTAATCGAGAGCTTCATGGGGTGACTTATGATTCGACTCAACCAACCCTCGGTCTAGTTCCTCTGTGACCGATGGAGCCGGTCACCTGCTCCGCCATGGCTTGCGGGGTCACTCGACTTCCCTGTCGAGTTCCGTTGTATCAGTCACACTTTGTCGACAAAAAGTTTTCCATTGAGATGGTCGCATTCATGCTGATATACGTTTGCCTCCATCCCCTTTACTTCAAAACAAATATCTTGCCCATTTCGATCCCACGCTGTAATACGTATATACTCAAAACGAGGAACTTCACCACGTACATTAGGAACAGAAAGGCACCCTTCGTAACTTATGAAGGTCTGGTCAGACATGAGCTCAATACGTGGGTTGACGAGAACCGTCAGAGGTATTTCTGACATACGTGGATAACGAGGGTTTTCTTTTACATGAATCACGCAAATACGAATAGCCTGATACACTTGATTAGCTGCAATGCCGATGCCGTTTGCGTTGTGCATGGTATCAATTAAATCATCAATTAAATTTTGGATTTTACTAGATGCTAATTCTTCGCGCGAACAAACGGGACGAGAGGCTTCTCGAAGAACAGGTTGACCAATAGTAGCAATTTCAAGAATTGGCATTTATTTTTTTTCAAGTTTTAAGCCAAGAATAGTTTCCTAAAGAAGTCAATTCTATTAGGAGTTACGCAGTTGGATTCACAAGTTACTGATTTCGTTGGATTTATTGTTTTTGACGAAAAACAAAATTTTTTTATAAAAATCAAAGACTTATATTTTCAACTGCGTAACTCCTATCTATATTAAACTGAATGGTGTTCAAACCGTGAACCAGTTTCGTGTGAGTAGAAAAAACATCATGGATGACGATCGACTAAGTACTTGGATCGGGCTCCAATTACTGCTGCTGCTTCTTGGATTTTTAGTAATAGAACAGGCAAACTCCACACAAGAAACAAACCAAGACCTAAATGTGATCCTTTCTGCTGCACGTACTTTTCTTATGTCTTTTCGATCAGGTGATCCCTCTGGAATCACTGTTGATGCACCTGACCCGCGCTTGAGATTGTCTGCTTGTACTACCCCTTTAGAGGTCTCAATGGCAGCAGGAAGTCAGCCAATCGGGCGCACTTTAATAAAAGTGCGCTGTTCTACCCCACAACCATGGACTCTTTACTTACCCGCGAAGGTAGCGACTTTAGTCAGCGTTGTCGTGGCTGCTCGATCTTTGTTTCGAGACCAGGTAATCGTTCCTGGAGATGTAGTACTTGAATCACGCGATGCTAATGAATTGCTTAGTGGTTACCTTTCCGACCCAAACCAAGTACTAGGAAAGGTGTTATCTCGACCTGCGGCTGCAGGATCGGTGTTACTGCCCAATCAAGTACAAGCTAAAAGAGTAATTCGCCGTGGGGACCGCGTTTCCGTTTTAGCACGGAGTGCTGGTTTAACCGTTCGCAGTACGGGTACTGCGATGGCAGATGCTGGAGTCGGAGACACTATTTCAGTCCGAAACGAAAGCTCTAAGAAAATTTTAGACGGAATTGTGGAAGGTCCAGGAGTCGTAGTTGTTAGAGAACCTTAAATTTTCTAAGCGCGTTGCTTCCAAACTTAGCACCAAAGAAAAAATTAAGAATTATTCTCAACTGCACGCTCGGATCGAGCTCCCACTGCCGTAGCAGATTTTGGCACGCTTGTCACAGACAAAGTATCTATTCTTCGGCCATCCATTTTGACGATTTCAAAACAGTGTCCTGCACAAAAAAATTGATCTTTGGGTGCTGGAATACTATCCAGTTGGGTGAGGGCGAATCCTGCAATGGTTGTGTAAGCACCATCTCCTGAGGGTATGTCCTGTAATCCAATAAAATCGCGAGCCACTTCAAACGGAAGATCTCCATCTACTGACCAACTCCCATCTTTTAGCTTCGTGATACCTGGTCCATGGTCTGCATCTGGTTTCGTCAACGCACCTGTGATGGTTTGCAAAATATCTGTTGCAGTGACAATTCCTTGGATGCTCCCATATTCATCTACGACCATAGCCAAGTGCAAAGGGGAGCTCCTCAAAACTTCGAGGACATTCAATGCTGGAGTAGCAGCGTGCACCACAATAGCTTCACATAGGACACTTTTTAGATCTAGTGGATGACCATCCATTGCTTGGTCAAGCAGGTCCTTAGCCTGTACGATCCCAAGGAGCTCGTCTAAGTCTTTGCGCGCCACAGGCAATCTGGAGTAATGAGTCTCTCGTAGCTTAGACCGCCAAATGTCTGGACCATCTTCGATGTCGAGCCACTCTACGTCGGGTCGTGGCGTCATGAAAGCGCGTACTCGCCAATCTGCGAGCCGCATGACCCCAACCATCATGTCTTTTTCTGCGGGTTTAAGTACTCCGGCTCGTGCACCTTCGGCAATAAACGCACGAAATTCCTCTTCTGTCAAACTTTGAGCACGCATTTCGTGTTTTCCAAAAAGCCAGAGCACCCAATAGGTAGAAGTTTCTAGGAGCCAAACCATGGGAGCCGCTGCTGTGGAGAGTAACCACATGGGCCATGCCACGAATACGGCAATTTTCTCTGGATTGTAAAGTGCAAATTGTTTCGGTGCCAATTCGCCCACAAGCGATAAGTATCCTACGCCAGCGACTACCCCGCTAAAAGCAAAAGTGTTTGCCCATTTTCCCAATCCGGGCAACGTTTGAGATAACCATTCTCCTGCTTGATCTGCTAAGGTCGCTCCAGAAATGGCACCTGTGAGAATTCCAACCAATGTAATACCAGTTTGTACCGTAGACAGGAGACGTCCAGGATGGGCAGCAAGAAACAAAGCGGTTCGGGCACCCGGCCGACCCGCTGCAGACATGGCTTCTAGTCGCACTTTACGCGCAGAGACTAACGCCAATTCTGACATGGCAAGAAAACCATTTAGAAATATGAGTAATACGATGAGAAAAAACTCGGTCATATAGCTAGTCCGTTACAAAGTGATCGTAGATCACAAACTACACTAACAATATGGTATCATTAATTCTAATCATATCTAGTACAGCATATCAATTATATGGCACATTCAGCCGATTTTCGCCGTAAATCTCTGAAGATCAAAAAAAGAAAAATTTTATTCTTACGAACCTAGCTTGAGTTTTGGTGCGATTCGTTCCTGGCGAAATTGGCCGCATAAAAGCCAAATAATCCAGGGAGGAGGAGAAATCGACCTCCTTAACTGTTCAAAAGTAGCAGGTAAAAATCCTGCTCTATAGGAGTGATAGAAACCCGATCTGGCCACAGAAACGAAGCGGTCATTAAACGCGGAAACTGAAGCTGGCAACAGGACGCAATCAGAGCCGAGACAAGTAGGCACACTGGCGTTAAAGGGAAGTCGACAAGAGAAAACCGTAAAAAGCACCTCATAAGCCAGCGACAACTTGGAAGTAATGCCGACTGCGCTCTCGAAACCCTCGTGGCATCCTCAAAATAATAGCCACAACTCCGAGAAGAGAGCAGGTGAATTGGTGGACTCTAAACCGACGTGAATCTTTTGAACGGAACGAATAAAAACTTACCCATGGTCTTGGGATAGTAACCTAAGACAAGCAGGATGAGGCCGATCGGGTAAGGGTAGGATGTCCCGTAATTGGGACAAGGTGATAAGACCGAATACAATTACGCAGAGTATAAACGTGGGCAGAATCAAAACATCGATTACTGAGTTTCGAAACACCTGGAAGACGGCACCTTGGAAAAGGTATCGGACGATAGTGTTTCGCCTGCAAAAACGTATTCATGAAGCCGAAAGAATTGGGAACAAAGACAAAGTTAGGTATTTGCAGAAGCTATTATTGAAATCATTCGCAGCACGGATGCTAGCAGTTAGGCAGGTCACACAACTCAACGCGGGTAAGAAAACGGCTGGTGTAGATGGCAAAGCATCCTTGACCAATGAAGAGCGTATGAAACTATTGTAGTATCAAACAAAACCCTCTTTACAGAGGGTTTTGTATTTAAAAGTCAATAAATAACTTAGTATATTAAATACTAAGGAGATATTTAAAAATGAGTTACCTAAAAACAAATTATCCAATATCTGAAAGAATGGTGGACCAAAGACTGACATTTATAGACTATGCCACAGACATGTTACAAAAAGAAAATAATATACATTATACACCCATGATTTATGACTTAACTTATTTATATAATAGTTGGGATATTTTATTTTTAATGTTTAATTATATTGAAGGTTCAGTAAATGATTCAAAAATTATAATTAAGGATCTTAAAATACAAAAAGATTTTTTACAACTTGATATTCAATTATCACCTGATGTTTTTATCAAGAATCTCGGAGCGTCTTATTTTACTGATAAAGGATTCTCACCAACACCACAACTTATTTTAAGTCAATTATTTCATGATTTTCAAAACGCATTAAATACGTCTATATATATTATTAAAAATATTAAAATTTTGTCTGTTAATGTTAAACCAGATGATTTTGAATCATTAAAAACCTATTTAACTAGATTTAAAAATAGTTTACAAGATGTTATTTTTTTCGAAAATAAAATAGCATCTACAATTAATCAATATACTATCTTTCAGCAATCATATTTATCAAAAAATAAAAAACCTGTTTTTGTTAAACCTAATATTCAAAGAGTAGAATCTGTCAACGGTAGAACAGCTGAAAGACGCTAAGAAATGGAAACATCAAGGATTACGTTCGGTCATGATTCCTAAAAAGAATGGCAAGATGCGGGAATTGAAAATCCCCACTATTGCAGACAGAGCGTGGCAATGCCTTTGTAAACTAGCAATCGAACCTGCACACGAAGTACACTTCCACGCAAGAAGCTATGGCTTTAGGCCTGGAAGAAGTGCCCACGATGCCCAGAAGATCCTATTCCTAAACCTCCGATCAATGAATGGAGGAAAAGAAAAACGTATTCTGGAGCTCGACATCGAGAAATGTTTTGACCGAATATCACACAGCTCTATCCTGGAGAGGGTTATCGCACCGCAAGCAATAAGGCAGGGACTATCCCGATGCTTAAAAGCAGGTGTAAATCTAGAGTT
>CAUYTX010000109.1:0-5097 GCA_963575665.1 Gammaproteobacteria bacterium
TTGAAGAATCTGTTGAAGAATCTGTTGAAGAATCTGTTGAAGAATCTGTTGAAGAATCTGTTGAAGAGGAACCTGTTGAAGAAGAACCTGTTGAAGAAGAGGCAATATATTGCAGACACAATATAAACTTATGTTGTGGGGGGTATTGTTGTGAGTATGGCTGCCAATTAACGTCTAGTCCTGATTTAGACGATTCTTATAAGATGAAGGAAGCTATATATATATGTACTGGATATACTATAATTGTTGGAATATGTTTATTTTTTATAATATTATAGTTATTTTTTTCTACAGTATTGTTAATATGGGTAAAGAGATATCAGAATTAAAGAGTAATAGAAATTTTACAGACGTAGCAAAATATAGAACTGCACACGAGGACTGGAAAGGTAAGAAAGGTGATTACTCTAAATTTGAATTTTCTGGGGATACATCCGATCCAATTTTCATATATGGTTATAGTAAATGGGATACTACTCCTGGTGAGAATTCTTGTGTGGATATAGCTACCCTAACAAAGGCTGGAGACAGTATTGCATTATCAGACCGTAGGGGGGATCCAAACTATAAAAAGGTAGCTTATACATGGAATTATGCTGACGGTAAAGGATGGGGAGATAATGGACATGCTTGGTCTGATGTATATTTCGGAGGGGATCATACATATAATAGAGATAAATATGTTACTGATAATACTAAATCTTTAACAATGCTAACTAGTAGTGTTTCAAATTCAAAATTTCACCTTAATGGAGTTCTAGGAGGTGACAAAGAAGGAAGGAAAGGAACAGAACAGAGAGAATGGGTATGTACAAAACCTCAACTCATTATAGAACAAGAGAAACAAGATTATATAGATGCAGAACCTATCTTAAACCTAAATGTTTATTGTAACAATAAGGATACTGTAACTAGTGAATATTGTAAAGATTGGTGTCTTAAAGGTGAAAATAGAACTGTATGTGATGCACCTATGGAAAAATATTGTTCAGAACATCCAAGCGATACTGACTATTGTGGATGTTTTAACTTTGATGACATTACTAAAAAAGTTATGAATGCAGCTAGTAGTAAGGGTATTTCTTTACTTCCTCAATGTAACGTTCTAAAGTGTATAAACACAGCATACAAAACGTCTAATATGAATAACACAAAGTCGTGCCCAACTGTACAATTATGTATACAGTCAATAGATATAGGAAAAACAGAACAAGCTGATTTTAAAGGCGTATCCTTTAGTTGTGACCAGGAATCAAAGAGTACAACACAAGTGACTAACTCTAAAAAATCATCTAATGGAGAAGACGGTGAAGACGACGAAGACACTGAAGAAGACGACAAAGGTAAAACATTAGGATTAGAATCTCAGACCTTTTATATTGTTATAGGATCAGTTGCTGCATGTTGCTGTAGTATTATACTAATGATTATTTTATTCGTGATGTCTAAAAAATAATAATAATAATAATACTAACATGGTATCATTATAAAGAAAACTAGATACATTTAAAACCATTAAACCCTTCATATAATTATTAAGAGTTGTAAGTACTATAGTATGTAAACGATGATAAATAAATCCATCGTTTATATATTTATTTTTTTGTGTGATATAAGTAAGTCAAAAAAATATGCCAACTGACAATGAAATTGTAGCAAATTTAATAATAAATAACACCTTCGATGATGAGGGTATATATCAAACTAAATTGAAACAGTGGGAAGAGAAGAAAGGTGATTACTCTAGGTTTGAATTTTCTGGTGATAAATCATATCCTATTTTTGTATTTGGATGGGATTGGAATTTTAATAATGCATGTAAAGAAGTAGCTAATATGTATGATGATAATAATAAGGTTATACATAGAAACACTAGAAACGAATCCAAATATGGTGGTATGGTCTCTTACTCATTTATTAAAGATGGAACTGATGGGACAAAAGGACATGCTTATTCTAAAGTATATTTCGAGAAAGGTGATAACGATGAGGGTTATACGTATAATAGAGATGAGTATAAAGCTGTTGAAGTATTCACAAACGAATCAATTAATAATAATAGTCTTCTTAAATTTATGTTATATAATGGAGTAAATGACAAAGATGGGTCTGGAAATAGTGTAGGTAGGAGTGGTTTTTATCAAAAAAATATGATATGTAAAAAACCTGAAGGAACAATAGCTCAAGAGAAAAAAGATTATGAAAATGCTAAACCTAGATTAAATACAAAAGCATTGTGTAGTGATATAAAAAATATAGCCAATACAACATGTGTAGACTGGTACAAAACGAATGATGGTATTGTGGTAAATACAGCAATGATGAAAAATTATTGTGATGTTTCAACTAACATAAACTCAGCTTCGTGTAAAACTTGGTGTGACGACTCTAATTTTGCTGCTACGCGTAAAAGCACATGTGATGCATCAAAGGCGACGTATTGTAGTAACTATACTAATATAGGATCTGACTTATGTACAAACTGGTGTACTGATAGTGCTAATAAAGATAAGTGTGGTACATCAAAGGCAGCATATTGTGGCGTTAGAGATATGATAGGAACTGATTTGTGTAAAAATTGGTATACGGATAATAGCATTAGTAAAAGTACATATAATACAGCAATGGGAACCTATTGTGGTAAAACAGAAAATATATTAACAGACACATGTAAAACCTGGTGTAATGATAGTGCTAATAAAGAATCAACATGCGATTCAACAATGTCATCCTATTGTATTGCTAATCCAAATGCTGCAATATGTGGATGTATGGCCATGGATACAGCTACTAAAAAAGTTATTACAGATAATAAATTAATACATAAATGCCACTTAACTAAATGTATTAATAGTAAAGCATACAAAACAGCTATCATGAACAAAAATACACAAAGCTGTGCAGCTGCTGACGTGTGTAACGATTCAATAACTGTTCTAACAAAAAATAATTTTGACAGCAACTATATATCTTTTTTCAATACTAGTGACGACATTTGTAAAGAACAAGAAGTTAAAAAACAAAATGAGCTATTAAATCCAACTGTAGTAGAGGAAATTATCAAGCAACCAACAGCAGAAGAAAAAGCAGCTACAGCAGACAAATTAGCAGCAGAAAAAGCAGCAGAAAAAGCAGCAGCAGACAAATTAGCACAAGAAGTAAAAGCACCAGAAGTAAAAGAAGACGATGGCGAAGACACTAAAGAAAATAAAATATTAGGAATGGAATCTACATTGTTTTATGTTCTTAGTGGAGTATCTGTATGTTGTTGTTGTATTATACTAATGATTATTATCTTCGTGATGACTCAATAATAATAATAAAAAATATTAATAAACTAAATATTTTTTACTATGGTAATGAATTAACTTCTGGTAACGACTGTAATCTACGAGCATGGTTTGTTAACCTAAGTAAATTGTTAAACGAACCACTCTCTTTATAATATTGTGTATAACCATCGTCATGTCTTATGTAATTACCATTATCATCTTTACCATACAAACACCACCAGAATGAACCATTTATATTTTTATTTCTCTCAATATGCTTTAAGAACTCATCGTCGAACTTAGAATCAAATTCCGTAACTAAAAATGGTTTTCTCTTTGCAGCAGCACTAGAAGCATGACCGTCCATTTTATTGTAGTCTTTTCCGTAAAAGTTAGAACGATATGCATTTACAGTAGTGATATTGAAATTATCTGATTTCCCCAAACACTCGTCAGAACCATCCAGTATCATATGGTTTGTATCTATACTTTTAATGAACCTAGTAATATCTTCTATCCACTCTTTAGGTGGTACAGAATCATTATCTCTCCTGATATTACCAAGCTCATTACCTAATTCTATCAAAAATAAAGACGGTTCATCTTTCATCTTTAACTTTGTATATCTATTTGTATGCTCTAACCATTTTCTAATATAAGCCTTAAAATCATCTCTTAGTGTATAGTCCATCCAGAAATCTTTCTTTGTTTTACCACGTTTTGTGCAAAAATGACTATAATCTCCATGATAATAAAAGTAATTATCTGTTAAAGGAACAATCAGCTTAATATTATATTGTCCTGCCATCCAAAACGTATAGTCTATAGGTTCCCACGCAGCCGGAGAAAAATTAGTTTCTAATAAAGACTTAGAATGACCAGACGATACTCCTAGAGTATGTGAGCGTATACAAGTAGCATTCATATTTTGAGCTATCTTGAATGCTTCTTCTATTTGTCTTCTATTTGGATATTCATAGCTTTCTTGGAATCCTAACCAATATACATTAGGCCCTACAGGATAAAACTTTTTCCCACGAAGAGTAAATGTACTTCCGTTCCATCTTACATAATCGGAATGTGATAATTCTGCCTCAGATGGTCTTTTATGCGATGTACTAAATGGAACTATACTATTAGTAACTCTATCTTTTACTATAAATGTAGTGTACTCTTTGTTTATAGCTGAATCACTGTCTACAGATAAATCAAATCCTGACTTGACGTATCCTATTCCTGTACCCCAGTTATATACAATTGCAACAGTTCTTTCATCCTTTAATGCTTCATCTAATAATACACTTATATTTCTATTACTGAGTTGACCAAGAGCATATTTAGAAGATTCTCCTAATACTACACCTTGTATCTTAATATATTCCTTTTTTGGGTCATGTACAAATGTACTTCCTAATAAACTAGTTCCTAATAGAGATGTCATATATACTATACTAACTTAATAAATTTAATTATAGATTTAGATTTACAATAAAAACAACGATGAACTAAAATTATTTATTACTATTTATCATCTAGTACTTTTTCTTTATTTAGTATTTCAAGTAGATTATACATCTTATGTTTTACTGCTAAGTCGTATAAAGTTACATTCCATCTTATTCTACGATTCAAAGTTAATTTAGAATCGTTATTATACAACTCTATAACGTTATCTTCATTTCCACCTTTTATCTGCTTATATAATACATGATTATTTAGATGACGGTTTATTATACCAGATAGTACCATTACCATTACAGTTTAAATAATACGATATATTATATATTATATACGAATTATAAAAAAATGAATGATAAATATCTTA
>CAUYTX010000110.1:0-25839 GCA_963575665.1 Gammaproteobacteria bacterium
CTGCTTCGTTAATGCCATCAATACTTTCAATGGCAGACCCTATTGGAAATTTACAAACAACATTGGGTCGATTTACATACTCAAGAGATGCAGAAGGAAATCTGATTGTTGTTGACAAGTATGATTTTAATAAGCCAAGCAATCTTGGCGGGATGTATGGTTTGCTTAGAAACTATGCGGGAGAGAAAATACCTACTGGCTTTGGAAGAGATGTAAGAATAAATCTTGGAAAAATGCCTACAAATCAACCACAATCTTTACAATACACAGACCCATTTGGGAATACGACAAGGTAATATGATGGGTAATGGATTGCTTTCATCAAATAGTTCAATTGGTCTTTCTGAGCCAAGATATTTAGAAGAAAACCAAAAGATCACCGAAGGTTCTTTCAAGGGGAAAGGGTACTTTGGAGCAATTCCTACAAAAGATGGAAGCATGATGACCGAGTATTCATCAGCGTTTGATGTTGATGGCAAGACTATTTCATATCCTTTAGTTGTTCCGACATTGACTGCTGATGAGCTAAACTTACTCCGCACAACTGGCGAAGCCACACCTGAGATAGAAAAAAAAGCACAGCAGTTTGCTATGGATAGATTAGCTCAAGGTAAAAATCCATTTGCTAGTCCTAAAGAACTAAGGTATCCATTGCCAGAAGGATTTAATCCTAAGATTTTTAATCTTCCTGTAAACTCTATGCCTACAAATCCCGTTTATAGCGATCCTTTAGGCGACACTACAAGGTAATATCATGGAATATCAAGAACCAACCGAGTCCGACAAAGAAATAGTTAACTTTGTTGTTAACCATTGTGATCGTTGGAGGGATTGGAGAGATGTTAACTGTCTTGATGATTGGTTAGAGTACGAGCGCATCTTCAATGGTGAGTGGGATGCCCAAGACAAGACTAGGGACTCCGAGCGTAGTCGTATCGTTACCCCCGCTACCCAACAAGCCGTAGAGACACGCCATGCTGAGATCATGGAAGCTATCTTTGGTCAGGGTGAGTTCTTTGATATTCAAGACGATATTCGTGATGTCAATGGTAGCCCCCTTGATGTTGCTGCTATCAAAGCACAACTGATGGAAGACTTCAAAGTAGACAAGATTCGCAAGTCTATTGACCAAATCGAGCTACTTGCTGAACTTTATGGTACTGGTATTGGTGAGATTGTTGTCAAAACAGAGAAAGTCTATGTTCCCGCTACTCAGGCAATACCTGGTCAAATGGGACAAGCCGCTATTGGAGTGGTAGAACAAGACCGCATTGCAGTCAAGATTGTCCCTGTTAATCCCCGTAACTTCCTGTTTGACCCTAATGGAACATCTATTGATGACTGTATGGGTGTGGCTATCGAGAAGTACGTCTCTATCCACAAGATCGTAAAAGGTCAAGAAGAAGGCATCTACCGCAAAGTCAAGGTCGGCACTGACTCGATGGATACAGACTTAGAGCCTACCCAAGAAGTAACTCAGTACGAAGACGATAAAGTCAAACTTTTGACCTACTATGGTCTAGTTCCTAGAGAGTATCTTGAACAACTAGAAAACGAAGAAGATGGCGAAGCAGAAGACTTGTTCCCTGAAGACAGTATTCAGGATGAGTATTCCGATCTGGTTGAGGCTATTGTCGTAATTGCCAATGATGGTGTTCTTCTCAAAGCAGAAGCCAATCCATACATGATGAAGGATAGACCGATTCTTGCTTATCAGGACGATACAGTTCCTAATCGCTTGTTGGGTCGTGGTACTGTTGAGAAGGCTTACAACTCACAAAAAGCCATAGATGCCCAAGTTCGTTCACACTTAGATTCACTAGCCCTGACAACTAGCCCAATGATGGCTATGGATGCCACTCGCCTCCCAAGGGGTGCTAAGTTTGAAGTAAAGCCAGGTAAAGCTATCCTGACAAACGGCAATCCCAATGAGATTCTGTTTCCGTTCAAGTTTGGCAATACTGACGGGTCTAACCTGACAACTGCCAAAGAGTTTGAACGTATGCTTTTGATGGCAACAGGCACTCTTGACTCTCAGGGAATGATTACTGCGGTGTCCAGAGATGCTGGTCAAGGTGGTATTTCGATGGCTACTGCCTCAATTATCAAGAAATACAAGCGTACCTTGGTGAACTTCCAAGAGGATTTTATGATCCCCTTCATCACCAAAGCCGCCTACCGTTATATGCAATTTGACCCCGAGCGTTATCCTACTGTGGACATGAAGTTTATTCCCACGGCAGCACTTGGAATCATCGCTAGAGAGCATGAGCAACAACAGTTCATTGCCCTACTCCAGACTCTTGGCCCTAATACACCTGTTTTGCCTATCATTTTGAAGGGCATCATGGCTAATTCTTCTCTGTCAAACAGATTTGAGTTGATTGAGATGCTCGACAAGATGTCTCAAGCTGATCCACAAGCCCAACAAGCGGCTCAGATGCAACAACAATTGGCTATGCAACTGGCTCAAGCTCAGATTGCTGTCCAAACTACACAAGCAGAGCAGAACAAGGCAGAGGCTCAGAAGTTATTGACTGAAGCGCAATTGATGCCTATTGAGTTGCAAGCAAAGAGTATGGCGGCTAATACCAAGAACCTTCCAAATGACGATGCTTTAGCTTCACGAGAGTTTGATAAGCGTGTCAAAGTTGCTGAATTGATGCTAAAAGAAGCGGATATTCAGAACAAGGCTAAGATTGTTGAAAAACAGATGACTAGACAATGAATCCAGAACTTCAAAAGTACTACGAAGAGAGATTTTCCACAATGTCCACTCAAGGGTGGATAGATTTAATGGAAGATGTTGACAAAATGATAGAGCCTTTGAATAATATCTCAACAATTGCAGATGAAAAAAGTCTACAATTCAGAAAAGGTGAGTTATCTATACTTATTTGGCTGAAAAACTTGAAACAAGTCAGCGAAAGAGCATTTGAGGACTTAAATGAGAAGAATGTATGAATTTGCCTGTAAAAACGGGCACAAAACTGAGAGATTTGTTGATTATGAGTTAACAAGTTTCGTATGTGAATGCTTTGAGGAATCTCATCGCATTCTATCTGCGCCAGCTTTTAAGCTAGAAGGGTGGTCTGGGACGTTTCCATCAGCGCATGGAAGGTTCGAGAAAAGCCACTTAGATAGACTAAAAGCCGAGCAGAAACTCAACTCATAAGCAATTATGCCGAGTTGAATCTCCTACAACCGATTAACGGCAGGAAAAGGAAAAAAGTATGTTAGTTGATGATGACAAAGAAGAGTTGGGTGAGTTAGAGATCGAACAACAGAAGGTTTTGCAAAAGGCTGAACTTCCTGAGAAATACAGGGAAAAAAGTTTAGACGAGATTGTGAGGATGCACCAAGAGGCTGAAAAGCTAATTGGAAAGCAAGCACAGGAAGTAGGCGAGGTCAGAAAGTTAGCCGATGAACTCATCAAACAGAACCTTGGTTCACGACAACAGTCCAGACAGAGAACGCCGCAAAGTTCACCGACATCTTAGCGCACGTCAAGTAACGCTGCATGTTGTATGTTAGGGCGACATTACAGAGATCAGGCAAATTGGTACCACCTGTGGAATTTAGCCGATGCTGGATATGATTTCGACTCAGCCAATGAATTGCTATCTACCTATAAACAGCTACGTTCTGTTAAACAGAAGCAAACGAGTGATGATGGCGAGGTAACTCGCAAGCAGAACTTAAAAGCAGTAGGTGTTGATGTAGGTGGTTCTGGTGAATCATCAAAGAAAGTATACAGAAGGGCTGACCTTATTCGGCTCAAAATGCAAGACCCAAATCGATATGACGCTTTAAGTGATGAAATCATGCAAGCCTATCAAGAGGGTCGGGTTCGTTAAACTTTAGGAGATTTAATCATGCCATATCCCACACCAGCGGTAACAGTAACCACCGCAGCAACGTTCATCCCAGAAATCTGGAGTGATGAAATCATAGCCGCTTACAAGAAGAATCTTGTTCTGGCTAACATCGTAATGAAGATGAACTTCAAAGGTAAGAAGGGCGATGTGGTTCACATTCCCGCACCTACCCGTGGTTCTGCTTCAGCAAAAGCGGCATCTACTGCCGTTACTCTGATTGCCGATACTGAGACAGAAATTCAAGTGTCTATTGACAAGCACTTTGAATATTCACGTTTCATTGAGGACATTGTTGAAGCACAAGCCTTGAACAGCTTGCGCCAGTTCTACACTGCTGATGCGGGCTATGCGCTTGCCAAGCAAGTAGACACTAGCTTGATCCAATTGGGTCGTGCATTCAATGGTGCTACTGTCGGTACTAACGACTACGCAACAAGCAATACATCCACCAAAGCCTTCATTGGCGGTGATGGTACTACTGCTTACAACAGCACATCTTCCAATGCTTCCGCTTTGACTGATGCCGCTATTCGTCGCACGATTCAGCGTTTGGATGACAACGACGCTCCTATGGATGGTCGCTTCTTTGTTATTCCTCCTTCAAGCCGCAATACGTTGATGGGTCTTTCCCGTTACACAGAACAGGCTTTTGTGGGTAATGGCAATGCAATCCGTACTGGTGAAATCGGTAATCTGTATGGTATCCCTGTGTTCACATCTAGCAATGCTGATACTGGTGCTGGTACTTCTGGCACAGATCGTATCTGCCTGATGGGTCACAAGGACGCTATGGTTCTGGTTGAGCAAATCGGTATCCGTTCACAGACTCAGTACAAGCAAGATTACCTTGCTACTTTGTTTACATCGGACACTTTGTATGGCGTGAAAGCACTTCGTGCAGCCGCTACCACTGGTGCAGCTTTGTCTTCTAGCGCATTTGCGTTAGCAGTTCCAGCCTAATAGTTGCCTTTTCCCCTCGCCTTAATCGGTGGGGGGATTTTTTACATCAAGGAGATTTATTATGGCAGCAGCAACAGCAGTAACAGCCCGTAGGGGAACTGACCAATTCCGAGGTCTTTTTTCGGATACTTGGTCTGTAGTAGCAACACTAAACGCTTCATCTCTAGCTGATGGCGTGGGTGAGACGAATACCATTGCAGTACCTGGCGTAAAGCTAGGCGACATTGTTATGAACATCAGTATGGGCGTGGATGTCTCTGGCATTAGCGTTACACCTTATGTTTCAGCAGCAGATGTTGTTTCTATTCGTTTCCAAAACGAATCAGGTGGTACATTGGACTTAGCAAGCACCACAGTTCGGTGCGTTGTAGTTCGTTTGGTATGATAAAAGGGGGCTAATACCCCCCTTTTTTTGGAGTTTTTATGGCTACTTTTAGATGTTTACAGTCTGGTACTTTAATAACTTTTACCTATCAGCACGATATTGATAGCATGAAAGATCATCAAGGATATGTCCTTGTTGAGGAAACTCCAAAGGAAGACAAACCCAAGTTGGGCAGACCAAAAAAAGAGGTTTCAAATGCCGGAAATTGATCCGCGTGAATTTGGTAAATTAGAAGCCCAAGTTGAGGCTTTACAGGTTGAAGTTCAAGCACTTCGCCAAGATATTAAAACGCTTTTAGAAATGGCAAACAAATCTAAAGGTGGCTTTTTCGTAGGAATGGCTATCGCCTCTATTATTGGCGGTATTATTTCCTTTGTTGCAACAAGGATCATCAAATGAGCCTCCTAACTGGCGTTGTTTGTCCTATAGCGACACAAGATATATCGGTTAATTTAAAGAACCGAAACAATGCTTTTAAGAAGTTTGGCTATGGGCCACCAAATCCAGATGAACCAAATGAAGCGTTCTGGCTAACAAAAGCCAAGATGTATAACGCTCCAACAGAAGAAATCAAAGGTATGCGCTGTGGAAACTGTGCCGCTTTTATTCAAACACCAAAAATGATGGAATGTATCTCTGTTGGTTTAGAAAAAGATGAAGGTAAAGGAGAGTTATCCTATGACCAAAATTTCATTAAAGCCGCTGATCTCGGCTATTGCGACTTATTTCAATTCACTTGTGCTGCCGCCCGTACTTGTGATGCGTGGAAAGCTGGCGGGCCTATTACGAAGGAAAAACCATGATGTACGGAAAAACAACCAAAATGTCTAGTCCTAAAGAGACTAAAAAAGATACCAAAAAAGGTATGCCATTGGCAATTATGATTGCTGTTGGAAAACCTAAGATGCGTCCAATGCCTGAGCGTGGCGGTCGTACTGCTACCAACATGATGAAGAAATCTTCACGGGGCAAGTAATGAAAACCAAAGCCCAAAAGAAGATCAGCAAAGTGATGACTGAGTTTGGTAAGGGCAAGTTAACTACCAACAAAAAAGTCGTTACAAACCCAAAACAAGCTATGGCTATTGCTTTGTCCGAAGCTGGTAAGGCTAAAAAGAAATGAAGGCTAAATCCACTGTTAATCAAGCAAAGGTTTACACCAAACCTACCATGCGGAAGGCTTTGTTTGAGAAGATCAAGGCGGGTGGCTCAGGAGGTGATCCTGGCGAGTGGTCTGCTAGAAAAGCACAACTTCTTGCGAAAGAATACAAAGCCAAAGGTGGGGGTTATAAAACATGAAGAATCCTCAACAATCCCTCAAAGATTGGTCAAAGCAGAATTGGAAAACTAAGTCTGGTAAACCATCATCTCAAACGGGTGAGAGGTATTTGCCAGAAGCGGCTATCAAGTCTTTGTCGCCCCAAGAGTATGCGGCTACCACAAAGGCCAAACGTGAAGGCACTAAGGCGGGTAAACAGTTTGTTGCCCAACCTAAAGCAATAGCAAAGAAAACAGCAAAATTTAGATGAGGTAGATATGAAGAGTCCTGCTTGGCAAACAAAAGAAGGAAAAAACCCCAAAGGGGGATTGAATGCCAAGGGCAGAGCATCGTATAATGCAGAAACGGGTGGTAATTTAAAGCCACCAGTAAAGTCGGGAGATAACCCTCGTAGGGCATCCTTTTTAGCACGAATGGGCAATATGCCTGGCGCTGAGATGAAAGATGGGAAGCCTACCCGACTCCTATTATCTCTTAGAGCTTGGGGCGCAACGTCCAAGGAAGACGCTAAAGCTAAGGCTAAAGCGATCTCTAAGAGGAATATGAAGTGAGACCAGTATCTATCAGTAAGAATTTAACTGCTAATACAGCTACTACGCTGTATACAGTGCCTACTGGATACTATGCAAAATGTGTCTTAATTCATACTTGCAATACATCTCCAAGCAAACACATTTCATTTAGTTGGTATGACGCAAGTACTTCTACATCAACTTTAATTGTTAGCGAACAAGTTTTATCAGCAAGAACAACACTAACGCTTATTTCAGACACACAATATTTTGTGATGGAAGAAGGTGATTATTTAACCACCACTTCTGAGGCGGGAGCAACAATGTCTGTACTTGCAACATTTGAGGTTCAGGGAGCACAACGAACATGACCTACTTAGAACTTGTTAACGATGTTCTTATACGCTTGCGTGAAAGCACAGTATCTACTGTTGGAGAAACAACCTATTCTTCTTTGATTGGCAAGTTTGTCAATGATGCTAAGAGACAGATTGAAGACTCTTACAACTGGAATTGTTTGGAAAGTGTGATTACAGTCACAACTGCTGCCAACACAAGTTCATATTCCTTAACAGGTGCGGGTCAGAAGTTCAGAGTCAATGATGTTATCAATACAACCAGTTTGATTGGCATGAACAACATCTCTTTTGTGGAGATGAACCGCAGACTGAACTTTACTCCTACAGCTACATCTATTCCTTATGAATACGTTTTTAGCGGTGTAGATGGCAGTGGTGATACTAAAGTAGACCTTTTCCCTGTTCCTTCTGGTGTGTTTACCATTCTGTTTGACTTGGTTGTTCCACAAGCTAATTTGTCATCTGATAGCACTTCAGTCAAGGTTTTAGACTACTTGGTTGCTCAAAGTGCCTATGCTCGTGCTTTGATTGAGCGTGGTGAAGATGGTGGAACAAACTCTGCCGAGGCTTATGCTCTGTTTAGAGGAATGCTCTCTGATGCTATTGCAATGGAAAGCACTCGTTATCCTGAAGATAACTTTGTGGCAATCTAATGGCTTCTCAACTTCAAAGTTACAGTCTCTCAGCACCAGGCTTCTATGGCCTGAATACTGAAGATTCTCCCCTTGATTTAGGGGCTGGCTTTGCTTTGGTTGCGACTAACTGCATCTTGGATCAGTATGGTCGTATTGGTGCTAGAAAAGGTTGGACAAGAGTTAATTCATCTTCTGGTAATCTAGGTGCTAACGATGTTGGCGTAATCCATGAGTTAGTCCAAAATGATGGAACTTTGACTGTTCTGTTCGCTGGCAACAACAAGATATTTAAACTCGGCACTTCTAATGCGGTGACTGAGTTGACCTATGGTGGTGGCGGTTCTGCTCCTACTATCACAGCATCTAACTGGCAATGTGCAACTTTGAATGGCATTGCTTACTTCTTCCAAACAGGTCACGATCCATTGATTTATGACCCCGCAGTAAGTACAACTACTTACCGCAGAGTTTCAGAGAAGTCTGGTTATGTAGCTACAGTTCCTCAAGCCAATATTGCCATATCTGCTTTTGGTCGCTTATGGGTAGCTAATACGACTTCCGACAAAGTAACTGTTACCTTCTCTGATCTGATTGCAGGTCATGTTTGGGGCGGTGGTACTTCAGGATCATTAGATGTATCCCGTGTATGGCCTAATGGTGCTGATGAAGTAATGGGTTTAGCAGCCCACAATGATTTCTTGTTTATTTTTGGTAAACGACAGATTCTTGTTTACGCAAATGCTTCTACCCCTGCATCTCTTGTTTTGAGCGACACAGTAGGTTCTATTGGGTGTATTGCTAGAGACACCATACAAAGCATTGGCTCTGACGTTGTTTTCTTGTCAGACTCAGGTGTTCGCTCACTGATGAGGACAATTCAAGAGAAGTCTGCTCCTTTGCGAGACCTGTCTAAAAATGTTCGTTTTGACTTAGCATCGTCTTTGGCGGGTGAAACACTTGCCAATCTGAAGTCTGTTTACTCAGAAAAAGAAGCGTTTTACCTTTTGGTTCTACCTGCTACTCTGCAAGTCTACTGTTTTGATACAAAACAATCTTTGCAAGATGGTGCTTCCCGTGTAACCAAATGGGACAATATTTCACCAACAAGCCTAAGATCATTGCGTAATGGTGATCTTTACATTGGCAAAAATGGATACATTGGTAAGTATGACGGTTATATTGATGACACTTCTACTTACAGATTCTTGTACTACACCAACAATGCTGACTTAGGAAACCCTAATCAGATTTCTATTCTCAAGTCTATTACTGCTGTTGTGATTGGTGGTTCTAATCAATTTCTCACAATCAAGTGGGGTTTTGATTACTCAGGTGCTTATCAGTCAGAAAACGTCTTTATTCCAACTCAAGGAAGTTATGAGTATGGGGTTGGTGAATATGCAGTTGCAGACTTCACAAGTGGCATCCCAATTAAAGCACTAACCAGTAACGCATCAAGTGCGGGTAAGATTGTTCAAACAGGATATGAGGCTACTATCAACGGCACTCAGTTATCAATTCAGAAAATTGAAATTCAAGCCAAAGAAGGCATGATAGGATAAACATGAGCAATTATTCAAAATCCACTAACTTTGCAACCAAAGATAACTTATCACCTGGCAATCCATTAAAGATTGTCAAGGGTACTGAGATTGATACAGAGTTCAACAACATTGCTACTGCTATAGCAACGAAGACAGATAACTCCTCTGCCACCATTACTGGGGGTACGATAAATGGTGCTGTGATCGGTGGAACTACTGCCGCAGCGGGTACTTTTACCAATCTTACTGTTAGCACATCTGCTACCATTGCTTCTGCCGCTATTAGTGCGGGAACTATCAATGGTGCGGTTATTGGTGGTTCATCTCCTCTCGCTATCACTGGCACAAACATTACGGCAACCACTGGCTTTAGCGGCCCACTTACAGGTGCAGTAACTGGTAATACCGCAGGTGTTCATACGGGTGCTGTTACAGGTAATGTCACAGGCAACGTAACAGGCAACCTGACGGGCAATGTCACTGCGGCTTCTGGTACGTCTACATTCAACAATGTGACTATTTCTGGCTCATTGGACATGGACAGTGGCACTGCCGCAACCATTACTGGTTTAGCAAGCCCTACAAACGATTCTGATGCGGCTACCAAGGGTTATGTAGATGCACTGGCTCAAGGTATTGATGCCAAAGCCTCAGTGATTGCGGCTACAACTGCCAATATCACTTTATCTGGTGCACAAACCATTGATGGCATATCAATTATTGCGGGTGATCGGGTATTGGTTAAAGACCAGACTACAACTGCCAACAATGGTATTTACTTGTGTGCAACTGGCTCATGGACACGCACAACCGATGCTGATACTTATGCTGAGTTGGTGGCGGCTTTTACCTTTGTTGAAAAAGGTACAACTAACGCTGATTCTGGTTTTATCTGCACAATAGATGCAGGTGGGACATTGGGAAGCACATCTATTACATGGGCGCAGTTCTCAGGTGCAGGTCAAATTACAGCTGGCGCAGGCATGGTCAAGTCTGGCAATACTTTGAATGTGCAGACTGCCTCTTCAAGCCGAATTGTTGTGGGGGCAGATGAAATTGACTTGGCGGCTTCTGGCGTATCTGCTGGAACTTATCAGTCTGTCACAACTGATGTTTATGGACGTATCACAGCAGGAACAAATCCGACAACAATTGCTGGCTATAACATCTCTAATGCTTATACAAAAACTGAAATAGATTCGATCTTTGGATCAACTACTGCGGCAGCAACTTCCGCTTCTAATGCAGCTACATCTGCTTCAAATGCGGCAACAAGTGCTTCTAATGCCTCAACAAGCGCAAGCAATGCGTCTACCAGTGAAACTAATGCAGCAGCGTCCTATGATGCTTTTGATGATCGATATTTAGGCTCTAAATCTACTGCACCTTCTGTAGATAACGATGGCAACGCTCTTTTAACGGGTGCTTTGTACTGGAATACAGCAGTCAATACTTTGTATGTGTGGACAGGATCGGCTTGGACTCAGGCGGCATTTACTGCCTCTGGTTTTGCTACTTTGACAGGTACAGAAACCCTGACAAACAAGACCCTGACAAGCCCTATCTTGACAACTCCCCAGTTGGGAACACCTGCTAGTGGTACTTTAACTAACGCTACAGGTCTTCCTTTATCTACTGGTGTAACAGGCACTTTGCCTATTGCCAATGGCGGTACAGGTCAAACCACTTTGGCAGCGGCTAATATTGCTGTTGTCAATGTAGCCAACACTTTTACTGGTACACAAACATTCTCAGGCACATCTTCAGCTATCGGTGCAGTCTTAAACGATGCAGCAGAGGTAGCTACAGTATCAGCTACTGCGGCTACTGGAACTATAAATTACGACATCACAACTCAGTCAGTCTTGTACTACACAAGCAACGCAAGTGCTAACTGGACAGTTAACTTCAGAGGCTCTAGCGGTACTTCATTAAATACTTTGATGAGTACAGGTCAATCAATGACTGTGGCTTTCTTGGTCACTCAAGGCTCTACTGCTTACTACAACTCTGCTGTGCAAGTTGATGGCACAACTTCTGGAGTGACTACTAGGTGGCTTGGTGGTGCGCCTACTGCGGGAAATGCTAGTGGCATTGATTCCCTGAGATATTTGATTATCAAGACAGGTAGTGCGACTTTCACAGTCTTGGCAAGCAACACACAATTTAAGGCTTAACACTATGCCATTACAAGCAACAAGTGGTGCGGCTTCTTACGATGCCTTTGGTGGTGGTGTGGCTGCTGTTCCTAACTACATCGAGGACGTTTTCTCGACTTGGCTATATCAAGGTACTGGATCAGCACAGACCATTACCAATGGCATTGACTTGTCAACAAAAGGTGGAATGGTTTGGGAAAAGACTAGAACAACTCCCGGTTTTAGCCCAGACAATATGCTATTTGATACTTTGCGTGGGCCCCTATATCCGCTGTACTCAAACACTAATACAGCACCCGGTCAGTATGGCTCGACATTAACTGCGTTCAATACAAATGGCTTTACTGTAGGTGGAAACTTATCTCAATCTGGTGTTAGTCACGCCTCATGGACATTCCGCAAGCAACCAAAGTTTTTTGATATTCAAACTTGGACAGGCACAGGTGCTAACAGGACAATTTCCCATTCATTAGGAAGTGTGCCAGCTTGCATTATTGTGAAGCGTACAGATGCTGTAGCCAACTGGCCTGTTTATCACAGAGGTCTTTCAAATGTTGAATATGTACTTTTAAACGATACTTCTATAGCTGGCAATAACGCAAGTTTATGGAATTCAACAACACCCACTTCAACAGTGTTTAGTCTTGGAACTGATACAACTGTTAATGCTTCTGGTGGCACTTATGTGGCGTATATATTCGCTCATGACGCAGGAGGATTTGGCTTACTTGGTACAGACAATGTTATTTCGTGCGGAAGTTATACAGGAAATGGTTCGGCAACTGGCCCAACAATTTCGCTTGGATATGAACCACAACTTGTTTTCATTAAAAAAGCTACTGGTTCTGGAGGCGGTGGTTGGCACATCTTTGATGTTATGCGGGGTTGGTCTATTGCTAGTAATACTGCCGATTTAAATCCTAATACTTCTTCTGCTGAATCTTCCACTTTTGTTTATGCGGCTCCAAATGCAACAGGATTTCAGATCCTAAACACTTGGACTGATTTAAATCAAAGTGGTTCAAGTTATGTTTACATAGCCATTCGTAGAGGCCCGATGAAAGTGCCTACGAGTGGGACGAGTGTGTTTGGTTTAAATGCTAGATCAGGTACAGGTGCAGATGCAACTGTGACAGGCGGGCAGACTGATGATGCTGTGTTGGTTAAAAATCGTGGATCGGCAGTAGGCTCTTTATTTGCTTCACGGCTTACTAGCACAGGCTATCTTGTAACGTCAACTACAGCGGCAGAAGTAGCGGCAGGGACAACCATACTTCAAGCAAATCCGTGGGATGTAATGGATGGTGTCAAAGTTGGCACAACGGACACAATCACAAACGCAACTTCAAATACATACATAAATTATTTGTTTAAACGTGCGCCATCTTTTATGGATGTTGTTTGTTATACAGGTACTGCTGCTGCAAGAACTATCAATCACAACTTAGGCGTTGTGCCAGAATTGATGATTTTAAAATCTCGGAGTAATAGCGGAACAAATTATAGATGGCCTGTTTATGCTTCACCAAGAGGAAGTTCAGAAGCCACTTATCTTGATTCTACTGACGAATTTAATTCTGCTTTTGGTGGCCCTTTTTGGAATAGCACATCACCAACAGCATCAGTTTTTTCATTGGGGACTAATCAACAAGTAAACGGAAGTGGTGTAACCTATGTTGCATATTTATTTGCAACTTGTGCAGGGGTCAGTAAAGTAGGCTCATACACAGGTAATGGAACAACTCAAACAATTGATTGTGGATTAACGGCAGGGGCTAGATTTGTACTTTTAAAACGTACAGATGCAGCGGGTGCTTGGTACGTCTACGATACCGCCCGTGGCATGACAACCTTGACAGACCCTTATTGGCTTACAAACAGTTCAGCGGCTGAAGCGGCAACGCTTGGTTCTGTCACAACAGTAGCAACGGGCTTTGCAGTTAACTCAGCAATCTTATCGGCAATCAATACAAATGCTGCAACCTACATTTTTCTTGCGGTGGCGTAGTATGGTATATTTGGCAATAACTTAACAAGGAGTTGCCATGTTTACTGAAATTGAAAAAGAAAAGTTTTTAAAAAGTTACAGGATGCAAAAGTCAAACGCCAGAACCAGAAAAATTCCATTTTTGTTGACCTTTGAAGAATGGTTAACAATTTGGAATGATTCTGGAAAACTTGCACAACGTGGGCGTGGTGCTGACAAATTTTGTATGTGCAGGGTCAAAGATTCTGGCGCATACGAAATTGTTAATGTATTTATTGGGACTGGTCGTGAAAATGTGCGAGATGGAAATCTTGGCAAACTTGATAGTGAAGAAACAAAACTAAAAAAATCACAAGCCATGCGTGGTATTCCGCATCCTTGGTCTGTTGGCGAGAAAAACCCAATGCACAGACTAGAGGTTAAGGCTAAGATGAGTGCAAAGATTGGTGGTGCAAACCACTATAAACAACGAGGTGTTAATACGCCACAAGGATATTTTGTTACTGCTAAAGCGGCTTCTGAGGCGTTAGGCATACCAAAACCAACAGTAGAGTGGAGAGCCAGATACAACAAGTTTGGCTTTTCATTACCAAATTTGGCTATCGCATAAGGAACAATCATGCAAGTAAGAATTAGATCAACTGATGCTGTAATGTACGAAGCAGAGTTTCGTGCATACACAAAAGCCAATGGTGGCCCATCATGGGATACAACAACAACTGAAGTCTTGGAAAGCTTGGGTGCTGATGTAGTCTTTGAAGGCCCACAAGCTACTGGCGGTACTGTTTACCAATACTCTCAAGCCTCTGATGTTGAGCAATTAGATGGCAAGTGGTACACAAAGTATGTGCTTGGCCCTGTCTTTACTGATGGTGAAACAACTGCTGCTGAACAAGAAGTGGCTTACAAGGCTTCTAAGGATGCTGAACAGGCTAAGAGTGTTCGTGCTACCCGTGGTGAGAAACTAGCTGATTCTGATTGGACACAAGTAGCTGATGCACCTGTGGACAAAGCAGTATGGGCTACATACCGCCAAGCCTTGCGTGATGTAACTGCTCAGTCTGGATTCCCTTGGACTATTACTTGGCCTGATGAGCCACAATAAGGATAAATCATGGCTGTAACTAATGCACAAATTTTAGATTTCTTGCTTGCTAATCCAGGCATGAGTGATGCCCAGCTTGTCTCTGCTATGCAACAAAATGGAGTCTCACCTGCTCAAATGTCTCAAGCTGTTGGCATACCTCTAGCAGAAGTTCAGCAGCGGTTTCAAGCGGTTTTAGCACCATCAACACCAGCACCCGTATCAAATGCTCAAATTGTAGATTTCCTAACGGCAAATCCTAATCTAAGCGATGCAGACATTGCGGCTGCTATGGCTCAATATGGTATTAGTCCTACTCAGATGGCTGCTGCTACGGGTATTCCTACAAATCAAATATTGTCGAGGTTGGACGCTGTAGGTATGTTTGCTCCTACAAATCAGGCAAGCAGAGTAGTACCTACTGCCCGTGGTAATGTCATTGAAGGAGACAACATTGAAGAGCAAATTGCAGGTGTTCCTCAAGTTGTTTATGAGACTAAAGTAGACCCTAATAATCCTGCTAACTGGCAAACAGTTAACCCTAAAACTGGTGAAGTAATTAACTCAGGCACTTTCGCAGGTGGTGGTGATCGTGGTCTATTGGCGGCTGCTGCTCCTGTTGTTGGATTGGCTGCTTCTACTGTTGGTTTGCCTGGTCTTACAGGTCTTCTCGGAGGCTTAACAGGTACTACTGGCTCTACGTTGGCAGGTCTAACTGGAGCGACTATTGGTGGTGGTACAACTGCATTAGCAGGTGGCACAGGACAAGATATTCTTAAAGGTGCTTTGCTTGGTGGTGCGGCTTCTTATGGCGCATCCGCTTTGGATAATTATCTTGCTACTGGCTCTGTTTCAGACCCTGGCATGACAGAGCGTCAGTTTGCGACTTTAGATGCCAAAAACTTAGCAAACCAAGGTTTGTCAGCAAATCAAATTGCCAATACTTTAGAGGCTGCTGGGTATAACGACATAATTGTTGAAAGAGCAATATCTTCGTTGACAGGCACTCCTGTATCAACATTGCCAACAGCGGGTGCGGTAAATGTTACGGGTACTGCTACTCCTGCGATCAGCACTGGCGGTTTATTAAGCAGTTTGGCTACTCCAACTTCACCTGTTACAACTGCAACAACTACTCCAGTAACACAGGGTGGTACTGTTAATGTAACTGGTACTGCACAACCTCAAATGGTAGACCAAGCGACATTAAACTTAGTTGCTAGTCAACTTGCTTCTAATTTAGGAACTCCTGCTAATTTAGCGCAAACTAACCTAGCAAATGTGCAAGTTACAGGCGATAGGTTGGCTTCTACACAAGAGATTACAAATGCAATTCTTGCAACAGTACCTAATGTGACTGTTCCACAAGCTCAAGCACAAGCACAGGTATTGATTACAAGTGGTCAGAACTTAAAAACCAGTGACTTGGTTAGTGCCGTAGCTTCTGTTTCTCCCAACATCACAAATAGTGTTGCTGAACAAATTATTACTAGTACAAACTCAAATGCCATACAGCCAGTAGTTAGTGCTTTGGCATCTACAGTTACATCTGCCGTTAGTTCAGTTGCACCTACTACGGGTTCTAACTTGGCAAATGTGCAAGTTACTGGAGACAGAGTAGCTTCTACGCAAGAAATTGCTAATGCTGTTCTTGCTACAGTACCAAACATAACTCCGCAACAAGCACAGACTCAAGCAGAAGTTATAGTAACAAGTGGTCAGAACTTAAAGGTTTCTGATTTAGTTGGTGCTATATCTGCTGTTTCACCAAATATTACCAGTAATGTTGCAGAGCAAATTATTACCAGTAATAGACCTGTAACGACACAAGATGTGGCTGCTATTGCTGCGGGATTAGTTACTCCTGCTATTGCAACTCAGACTATTACTGCACCAAGACCGACTAATGTTGGAGAAACTTTAGCAGCCTTACCATCGACATTGTTGTCTCCTTCTGTAACTGGTACAACACCAACTACTCCTGCATCCACATCTAATCCTTTGCTTAATGCAGCAGGAGCAGCAGGACTTTCAAGTTTGTTGGGTTCATCTACTGCTAATTTGATCTCTGGCGGTCTTGGTACTGCTGGCAACCTGTTGCAGATGCAAACATCAAGGGAAGCGGCTCAACGGGCGCAAGCCATGATTGATGCTGAGACAAAAGCGGCAAAAGATGCGGCTCAGTTTAGACCTATTGGTATGACAACTAGGTTTGGAACTTCTCAGTTTGGTTTTGATCCTGCAACTGGTAGATTATCTAGTGCGGGTTACAACTTAACACCTGATGTCAAAGCCCAACAAGATCGTTTCATGGCTTTGTCTAATCAAGGTCTGACACAAGCAGAACAAGCACAAGGACAGTTTGCTCCTCTTCAAACAGGCGCACAACGTCTATTTGGTTTGGGTAATCAATACTTGGCTCAGTCTCCTGAACAAGTTGCTCAGAACTATCTAAATCAACAGATGTCTTTGCTACAACCTGGTCGTGAGTTGGAACTTGCTAATCTGCAAAACAAACTCCAACAACAAGGTCGTGGCGGCCTTTCTGTGGCTCAAGGTGGCACTATGGGTGCTACTACTCCTGAACTGCAGGCTCTGTATAACGCTAGGGCTACTCAAGAGGCTCAATTGGCGGCTAATGCTCAACAAGCAGGTCAAAGAGATGTGTTGTTTGGTGCAGGATTGCTTGGTCAGGGTGCTACGGCAATGGGTAACTACTATGGTGGTCAGCAAGCCGCTTATACACCTTATACCGCTGCTTTGGGACAAGCACAGAACTTGGAGACTTTGGGACAACAACCATATAACATGGGTGTTAACTTGGGTCAACTTGGCGCACAAGCAGGGTTTAATATTGGTCAACTAGGATTAAAAGGCGCACAGATTAGCGCAGGTTTGGCAACAAGTGCTGATGCAACACGCAATCTTTTGGCTCAAGGCTTAACTGCCGCAGGAAATCCTAATGCCATGTTTGGTCAAGCATTAAATGGTTTGTTTGGTGGTGGACTTCAATCTGCCTTTAGTCAAACAGGTTTAGGTGCATCAGGATTTGGAACTGGATTAGCTTATGGCAATCAAGACCTCGGCTTGTTCTTATAAGGAATCATCATGGCAGAAAGTATCGTAGCGGGTCTATTTGGTTTGACTCCACAAATGTATCAAAACCAACAATATAACCAAGATTTAAAGCGTGGTTATGAGTTAGCTCAACTATCGCCTGGTGCTGCGGCTCAAGCAGGACTACAGGCTAGTGTAGGTCAGCTAGGCCGTGGCTTTGCAGGTGCTATGGGCATAGAAGACCCTCAGTTGAAGCTAATCAGTGCTAGAAACTCTATTGCCCAACAGATTGACCAAACCAATCCTGAGTCGATCCTAAAAGGTGCTCAGATGTTGTCTCAGATGGGTGACCAACAAGGTGCTATGGCTTTGGCTCAATATGCTCGTCAAGCCCAAGGTGATGTTGCTCAAACAGAACAGCGTTTAGCAGCAGGTAAGGCATCTTTGGCACAGGCGGCTCGTGAGCGTCAACAAGCAACTCCTAATGACATTCAGATTGCTACACAAATAGCATCATTAACAGATGCTCTTGACCAACTTAAAGATCAACCCGCTTCTCCAGAGCGTGATCGTGCAATGAACTTATTGACTACTCAATTGACCCAACTTGAGCGTTTAACTTCAAAAGTTGAAAAACAAATTACTCCCAATGTTAAAACTGTTGGTGTTGCAGAAGGAACTAAAAAAGCTGTATTTTTGGATGTTAATTCTGACCAACAATTTACATACGAAATTGGTGCTGATGGTAAGCAATATCGCAAACCTTATGTTGGTCAAGTTAATAGGGTTACATCAACCACACAAGTTGGCGTTAAATTACCAGAGCAAGAAAAAGAAGAAAAAGGTGCTCGTGGAAAAATGTTGGTTAAACAATATGAGGGTATTTCAGATCAAGCACGCATTGCTACTAGAACATTGCCATCTTTAGAATCAAATTTATCAATATTAGATAAAGGTTTTGATACTGGATTTGGTACTGAAGTTGTTGCTGCAGGTGCAAAAGTATTAGCAGCTTTGGGCGTTCCAGAAGCTGAACGTCTTGCTACAAATGCTCAAACATTCTTGGCAAATGCTAATGCTGCCGTTTTACAACGCCAATTAGAGCAAAAAGGCCCACAGACAGAATCTGATGCTCAACGAATTACCACTACTGGCGCACAATTTGGTAATACAAAAGAAGCAAATCGTTTCTTAATTAGTGTTGCAAAAGCTCAATTAAAGAGAGATATTGACCAACGTAATTTCTACGATAAATGGTGGAAAACAAATTCAACCTACGATGGGGCAGAAGATGCTTGGTTTAGTGGTGAAGGCGGTAAATCTTTGTTTGATAGACCTGAACTTAAAGCCTATAGAGTTAAAGAATCTGCAGCATCACAAATTCCAAGTCAAATGCAAACTGCCACAAACATTCCTCAAGCCGCTATAGATGCGCTTAAACGAGGCGTTGGTACTGATGCACAGTTTGATGAACAGTTTGGGCCAGGTGCGGCAAAACGAGCAAAAGGAGGAAGATAAATGGCTACTAATCCATTTGCTGAGTTTGTTGCCGAACCAGAGCAAGAGAATCCTTTTGCTACTTTTGTAACACAACAACCACTTAATGCACCTAAAGGAGAAAAAACATCTTTAGGTCAATTGCTTCAATCTGCGGTTTCTCTTGGTCGATCTACTGCTTCTCTTGCTGACGTTACTATTGGTGGAGTATTACCTGCTGCCGCACAAATGGTTGGCTATCCTTTGGCACGTTTAGGACGTTCACCAGAAGAAGCACAAGCCGCTACGCAAAGATTGGTATCTGCTGTTGACAAACCATTTGGAAAGATGGCTGGTGTTACTGAAACACCAGAATATCAACAAGAGGCTGGTCGTCAGATCATGGACTTCATTGGTGAGAACTTCCAAAAAGGAGCTAAATGGATTGCTGATAAAACTGGTCTTCCTACTTCAGACGTTGAAAGTTACATGGCTTCATTAAGTCTTGCTGCACCCGCTATTGCCAAACCTGTTGCTCGAACAATACAAGAATTAGCCGCACCCGCATTGGAGAAAGCTGTTATTGGGGCAAAGATGCCTTTTGAGCCAATAATGCAAGCTAGGCGTGAAAGAATGTCTTTAGAGGACTATGCTCGTGGGCCGCAAATTGATGCCGCCACAGAAGCTCAACGTCTTGGTATTGCTTTGAGTCCAGAGAATATTCAACCAACATTAGGCCCTAAAACATTGTCTGCCATTGCTGGACAAAAAGGAACTGATGCTATTGCAAATGCAAACAAGAATCAGATTCGTAAAGTTGCTCTTAATGAGTTAGGTTTGCCAGAAACTACACAACTTGATAGCAAAACACCATTTAATGAGGCAAGAATGCGTGTTGCAGAACCTTACAATTTAGTAAGAAAACTACCAACAATGACTGCTGATGAATCTTTACTTTCATCTTTAAACAAGTTGCGTCCTGATGAAGCCGTTATTGGATCAGAAAGATATGCAAAAGGTATCAATGCAATTATTGATGATGCCGTTGCCAAAACAACAAATGGTTTAACTGGTGCAGAAGTTCTTAAAAATGTGCAAACATTGCGTCAACGTGCTCAAAAGACATATAACAATAAAAGTGCTGATCTTGCATCTTTAGATGTTGCCGATACAAACTTGGCAATTGCCAATGCTTTAGAGTCAATGATTGAGACAAATATCTTTAATCCAAAATTGCTAACTCAATTTAGGGATGCTCGTCAAAAGATGGCTAAAACCTATGCTTATGAAGCCGCTACAGACTTCAATACAGGCATGATTGATGTCAATAAACTTAGCCGAGTTACCGCAAAAGATAATGCTATGACGGGTGATATTGCCGCACTTGGAAAAATTGCTGGAAACTTCCCCGAAGCGTTTACTACAAAAGCGACAGAATCTATGTTGAGTGCTCCTCGCATTACTCGATCTGGTATTGGTGGTGCAGGTGGCGCATTGCTTGGTGCTCAACTAGGTGGTGTTACTGGTTCTATTATTGGCACTGCTGCGGGTGCTCTAGCAGGTGAAGGTGCGGGCTTGCTTGCGGCTAGACGCATTTCATCTCCTGAGTATCAAGCGGGTTTGAGTTTGCGTGATGCCCGTATTCCCGTTAACCAGATAGCAACAGCGGCTCAACCTATTCCACAAAGTCAGGCAATTGTTCCATATCAAGCTCCTGTAGAAGTTCTTGGAAAAGGCGAAGGCCCTTATCAGCCTAATTTCACAATTCCTATGGGTCAAGTGAGAGAACAACCATTGCCAACGTCATCAATAGTTCGGGAATTACCTGCTCCAAGCCCACAAAGTACTCTTTCTGGTTTACGGGCAGAGGATGTCAGAAGAGCAGGAATGTCTCGCACACTTGGTCAGCAAGCAGAAGCACAACAAGCGGCTTTAGAGGCGGCTTCTCGCCAACCCACTCGTGGTGCTGTAGAACTTCAAATTAACCCATTAACAGGCGTTCCAGAGATTTCTACGGGTGTTCGTGGTGCTACGCCATCAACATTCCAAGACTTTGGCACATCCTTACAGTCTGCAACAAACAAAGCCGCTTTAGGTCGCACATTTGACTTTACTGCCGCTGAAAAAGTTGCATTTGACAAAACACGAATTGATTTAGCCGAAGTAGTTCCAGGCATGAAATCATTGTCTGATAAAACTATTGCGACACGAATTCAAGACCGAGAATGGGTGCAAGATGCAATTACAAAAGCCCGTGATAAGGCTGTTGCTTTTGAGCAAATTGCGGCTCGTGCAAAAACTAGAGATGCACAACAACAAGCCATTGCCAACAGAGAGAGAATGTTAGACCTTGCTGAACAAATGGAAAATACATTGCGGATAGCAAGACCTGACGTAAGTGGAAAGATACAAGGGGCAAAGACTCGTGCTGCTTTTCGTGAAGGCTTGCTAACAAACCCGCAACCTCCATTCAAGATGGAAATTCGTGGGACTAATAGACTTCTGTCTGGCGACTAAATGATTGATTGGGCTGAAGCAATCATTGCGGCAGTCTGTATCAGTTGTTTTGTCATCTTTTGTAGCTACATTATTGTTTGGGTGTACCCGTGAGATGGCTAGTAGCACTTGTTTTAACTCTATCGCTTCAATCTACAGGGAAAGACCTATGTAGTGTGCGGGAGTTTTACTCAATTGCCTATAAAATTCATAACCCTTCAGAACGGCATCAACAAATGTCTTTTTGGCTTAATAAACATCAAAACTTATGCTCAAGCAAAGACATGGTGGTTATTTGGAATAATTTATCAGAATGGGGTGGTAGTGCAGACAGCGCAGAATTAAGACACTTGGTAATTAGTGCTTACAAGAACGCACTTGAGAGGGAAAAGAAGTGATACCGCCTTTATACAAATGGTATCCAATGGTGGAAGCACCAGAGTATCCAACTAAGACAGATGCACTTGAAAGAAGGGCTGAGAAGCTGACTGAGGACTACAAGCAAGCCCTAAAGATGGAGAAGATGGAAATCAAAATTGATGAACTTGAGTTTGAGTTGTATGTTAAGAAGGCAGAACGCAACCAACTAAGTTTAGAAATATTCACTAACCGAAAAGTTGATTTATTGATTTAGGAGTTGATATGGAAGATTTAAGAGGAAGACTTACTTTCTACGTTACCTTCATGGTCAGCGCAACACTCTGTATTTGTATTTTAGGAATGGTTGGTGCTTTTATTCTTGGGCTATGGGCAAAAGAGGTTGATAACTCCGAGATTTTCGCCCTCCTTTCACCAGCATTTCAAACCATTATTGGTGGATTTATTGGCCTCTTAGCAGGTGTAAAGCTATCACATGACGAAGAACCTAAACATTGTAAAAGGAGTGACTAATGCTATCTTTATTTTCAACACTTGGTGGCTTGCTTATCTCAGGTTTACCAAAACTACTAGAATTCTTCCAAAATAAGGCAGACCAAAAGCATGAACTTGCTTTGGCTAACATACAAGTTCAAATGCAACTTCAGATGATGGCTCAAGGATTTGCTGCCCAAGAGCGTATGGAGGAGATTCGCACAGACCAGATTGCCATGCAGTCTGAAGCACAGATGACTGAAGCGGCTTTAAAGCACGATGAGAAGGTCTTAGAGAAGGCTTCTCAATGGGTTGCCAACTATGTTGGTACTGTTAGACCTACAGTTACCTATATCTTTGTGTTTGAGTTATGTGCCATCAATGCTTGGATTGCCTACTACATCTACTCTCGCCCTAGTTTGGTGATGAGCGTGGATGATTTGATTCGTTTGTCAGACATTATTTTCTCTACAGATGAGATGGCAATGTTGGGTGGAATTATTGGTTTCTGGTTTGGCTCAAGAGGTTGGGCTAAGAAATGAAAGTCAGCAAAGCTGGTGAGGACTTGATGCACTTCTTTGAAGGCTACAGAAACAAGCCTTATCGGTGCTCTGCGGCTATTTGGACTGTTGGATGGGGTCACGCTATGTACGCTGACCAATTAAGTCTGCCAAACGTCCGTAAAGAGGGTTACACAGGGCTTATCAGGTCTGACTACCAACTTAAAGGGGAAGACAATCGTGTTTGGTCTAAAGATGAACTGGTCGATTTGTTCAAGGTTGACATCAATACTTTTGAACGTGGTGTTCTTCGACTTTCTCCTAATCTTGTTAACCATCAAAGCAAATTCGACTCTGTTGTATCTTTTGCGTACAACGCAGGGTTAGGGAATTACCAGCGTTCCACAATCCGCATGAAGGTTAATCGTGAGGATTGGGAAGGCGCAGCGCAAGCCTTTATGTCATGGACTAAGGCAGGTGGTAAAGAAGTGGCTGGATTGGTAAAGCGTAGAAAAGCAGAAGTGGCTTTGTTTAACGCACTCGTCTAAGGGGTTCTTGATACTTCTCAGGTGGTGGTGGCAACATCTTTTCTGAGGGTGGCCTCCATCCAAACTTTCTCCAGATCGCTTGAACATCAGACCCTGAAGACCATACGAAATCCTTGTTTGGAACAGAGGGGTAACTAATCTTGGAATATGGGGGTTTTTCAATCATTTGACAGCTTTCATAATTCGTTGATTTCTGCCAAATTTGCCACGTTTGACGCCTGATACTTCAATAAATCCCTTGTCTAACAAAGCACGATACCTTGCTGTTATTGAGGAATATGGGTAGTTTGGGAACATACCAAGGATGTCGTCTGAAATACACCCCTCTGGAAAGCCTTTAATGGCCTCGTAGACCATTGTCTCTAGCTTGGTGGTATCAACTGCTTGAGCCGCCTGATGGCTTGTTGTAGGGTCTTGTTTTCTAACCAGTTTAAACGCTGGCGTACCAAAGAATCTATTGACTGTCTCATTCATGTTATCAAAAAATGTACTCATTATTCACTCCTATTGGTGAGGGTACTAACTGCTCGTCCGCTAGCTTGAAAAGTCTTTGCACAGCGTTCCCCTCGGGTTTATATTAACTCAAAAAGGCAGGTCTTGGTCATCAAAATTGATAGCCTTAGACCTCTCAGAAGGCTTCGCTTTATATTCTTCCTTGGGTGATACTGCTAAACCCATGAACTTTCCTGATTTGCCTTCCTTGACCCAAGCACTTAACCAGTAGTCTTTGCCATCAACAGTAATATTTCCTTTATAGTGGGGAGCACGTTCGTTGTCTTTTTTGTCATTAGAAAAAAGAACACCACTATTGTCTTTACGATTTTCCATATGCCAACTCCTTTTTAGATTCTTTGTATGCAATTTCTTTCTCAAGAAAGTCTGAAATGATGTCTGTCACAGTAGATTCCTCTTGAACAGCAATCAGTTTTATCTTTTTGTGGATGTCCTCACGCAAGTTAATCGTAAGCCTTTTGTATCCTTCTGGTGCATGAAACACTCTTTCCATCACATTTCCTTCGCTTTCTTTAACGCACTTCTTACTTTACTGGGTAGGAGTGTCCACAATGCAATCTTTTGTTCTGCATCAAGGTTCTCTCCTTCCAACTTATCCCAAGCTGCCTTGGGGTCACCCTGTTCGCAAGTAGCAATCAATTCAATTGCTAATTCCTCTAGGTATCGTAATTCCTCCATAGGAATATTATCTGTTGCACCCTGAGTAGGCGTAATCACTACTGATCTGCCCTCTTCTGGTAGGTCTTCACCCGCAAAAATGTAGAGGCCGAGTCCATGTAGTGCCAGGGCTTTTGTCATGCACCGCATGATTGCCGTATTGACCGCAAAAGCATCTGGATTAGGGATGGCTTTGTTTCTGTAGTCCATCACAGGCAATTGACAAGTCATTGGTTTGCCAAACATGGTAGCGGTAACGAATACCATTGCCGTACCATTGATTTCCATAAAACACTTGTCGCCAAACATCTCTACCTTGTAGGTAGCGGTAGGATCAGCTTTGAGAGCCTCTGCCCATGCCCAAGCCCATGACAGGTAGGTCAGGTTGTTTTTCTTCTCAACGTGTTCGTTGACATTCTTTTTCAGTAGCATTTCTATTGACATATTAACTCCTTTGATTTTCGTCTAACTCGTCTTCAATGATTGCTTTTTGTTGGTCAAGGTCTAAATCCTTGAATGGGATGAAGTCTGCTTCTTGGCAGCAAACTATTTTATCTCCCTTAATTGTCAAACAATAAGGGCAGTAGTGGATGTCTGAGAACTCTGACACGTAGGTTTGGAATAATGTTTTCATGTGAGACTCTCGAAAGCCATTTCCCACAGAACATCACCCGCCAGATCGGTGAGTTTGTTCAACTCATCTTCTGTCAATCTTGTTCCATCTTCGTAACATCCATCTGAGAAGTAAGCATCACAGAAATCTGGATAATCTCCGCTAACCACTCCATCTACTTCTAGGTCTACAACCTTTTTTCCATTAAGAATCGGCATATTTACTCCTGTTAAACGTGGGTTACTGTTTGCCCACACCGATAATGTGCCACACCTTTTTAGCCTTTTATATAGGGATAAACCCCTATTGTTTTGCATAAAAACAACAGTAGTATTCTGAGCATGAA
>CAUYTX010000111.1:5000-59849 GCA_963575665.1 Gammaproteobacteria bacterium
GTGAGTCGGTCCCTAAGGTGAGGCCGCAAGGCGTAATCGATGGGAAGCAGGTTAATATTCCTGCACTTCACTTTACTGCGATGGGGGGACGGAGAAGGCTAGGCCAGCCGGACATTGGTTGTTCCGGTTTAAGCAAGTAGGAAGATCCTTTAGGCAAAATCCTTGGGGTCAATTCCGAGATGCGATGACGAGATCCGTAAGGATCGAAGTGGTTGACGCCCAGCTTCCAGGAAAAGCCTCTAAGCTTCAGGTAAAGTGGAACCGTACCGCAAACCGACACAGGTAGGCTGGGAGAGTATCCTAAGGCGCTTGAGAGAACTCGGGTGAAGGAACTAGGCAAAATAGCACCGTAACTTCGGAAGAAGGTGCGCCTCTGTTACGTGAAGGGCATACGCCTGGAGCGGAGAGAGGTTGAAGTGACTAGACGGCTGCGACTGTTTACTAAAAACACAGCACTCTGCAAACACGCAAGTGGACGTATAGGGTGTGACGCCTGCCCGGTGCCGGAAGGTTAATTGATGGGGTTAGCTGCAAAGCGAAGCTCTTGATCGAAGCCCCGGTAAACGGCGGCCGTAACTATGAAGCCCGTTGTAGTTACGAAAATAAATTTGGCTATATGCTGGAATATCCGGTGGATATCGCGGTACTCCCCACTAGGAGGAAGTTCTCCGAAGAAGGTGGGAGTGACAATCTGCGAAGGACGGACAATCAGCAGGAAAGGTCCAGTATGTTCAATGTAAAAGCGATACCATCTCATATCGGTTGGTACTTTGCCGGTTTTACAGATGGGGAAGGCAGCTTCAATGTAAGTTTTCGTCCAAAGGAAGGTTTATTTCCTTGGAAGGTAGGCTTATGTTTCAATGTTTCGCAGCGTGACGAGGTGATCCTATCTCTTTTTAAGAGGTATCTTGAATGTGGGACGATGCGTCAGCGGCGGGATGGTGTTTGGTACTTCGAGGTGAATAACTTAGAAGCGATTACAGGGAATGTCATTCCGTTTTTCAAACGGTTTGGTTTCCTGTCGGCCAAGAAGAAGCGAGATTTCGCGAAGTTTATTGAACTGGCGGATATCATGAAGAATAGAAGGCATCTCACTGTTGAAGGAATCAACGAGGTGCTTGCAGTTCGAAGCGACATGAATGATGGGGGCAGGCATCGTTATGATGACGAAGCGATCCTCAATCGGATTCGCAATTGGAAATCCTCAGAGACTGTACGCCAAACCATATCGTGAGATGTGGATGATACAGTCCGAACTACATGGTGACATGTAGAGCATGGCAGAAATGACCATGTCTTGACAACAAGGGTTGTCGAGTAACAGTAAAGAACGGTCCTAAGGTAGCGAAATTCCTTGTCGGGTAAGTTCCGACCCGCACGAATGGCGTAACGATAGCCGTACTGTCTCTACCCGAGACTCAGCGAAGTTGAATTTGCTGTGAAGATGCGGTATACCCGCGGCAAGACGGAAAGACCCCGTGAACCTTTACTATAGCTTTGCACTGAATTTTGAATCTGCCTGTGTAGGATAGGTGGGAGGCATCGAAGCGCAGACGCCAGTCCGCGTGGAGCCAACCTTGAAATACCACCCTGGTATATTTGAGATTCTAACCTAAGCCCGTTATCCGGGCGTGGGACAGTGCATGGTGGGTAGTTTGACTGGGGCGGTCTCCTCCCAAAGAGTAACGGAGGAGCGCGAAGGTACCCTCAGCGCGGTCGGAAATCGCGCATTGTGTGCAAAGGCATAAGGGTGCTTGACTGCGAGACAGACAAGTCGAGCAGGTACGAAAGTAGGTCTTAGTGATCCGGTGGTTCTGTATGGAAAGGCCATCGCTCAACGGATAAAAGGTACTCCGGGGATAACAGGCTGATCTCCCCCAAGAGTTCACATCGACGGGGAGGTTTGGCACCTCGATGTCGGCTCATCACATCCTGGGGCTGTAGTCGGTCCCAAGGGTATGGCTGTTCGCCATTTAAAGTGGTACGCGAGCTGGGTTTAGAACGTCGTGAGACAGTTCGGTCCCTATCTGCCGTGGGCGTTGGAGATTTGAGAGGAGCTACTCCTAGTACGAGAGGACCGGAGTGGACGTACCTCTGGTGTTCCGGTTGTCACGCCAGTGGCACTGCCGGGTAGCTATGTACGGATGGGATAACCGCTGAAAGCATCTAAGCGGGAAGCCCTCCCCAAGATGAGATCTCCCGGGCCCTAGAGGCCCCTCAAGGTCCGTTGAAGACCACAACGTTGATAGGCTGGGTGTGGAAGCGCAGTAATGCGTGCAGCTAACCAGTACTAATTGACCGTGAGGCTTGACCATATAACACCAAAGTATTTTGTGGGCACCACCCACACAACTCGTCTTTGGGCTTTTGCCCATCATGGTTTGCCTGGCGTCCATAGCAAGTAGGTACCACCCGATCCCATCCCGAACTCGGAAGTGAAACTGTTTAGCGCCGATGATAGTGTGGATTTCCCATGTGAAAGTAGGTCATCGCCAGGCATTTTTATCCCCGAACCCCGTACTTCTCTTCAGAGAGGGCGGGGTTTTTTTACGTGCCTATGCTACCCAAAATAAAATCTTTCGCGTTGTTTGCCTTTTTTACCTATTGTGTACACATCAATGTTGCTTATTCTTGTCCTGCTACTCCCGCGTTGGAGTCATTTCTCTGCAGTGCCAATGAGGAACTTTTGACTCGAAAGCTGCTAGGCGAGGTCTTTATTTTGCTTGGAGATTTACCCCCAGGGTCTGGCCTCGGAGAAGAGAAACAGCGGATCAAACCCTCTCTTGCCAAAGCTAGAAACTCTGTTTTTTTTAACTCCAAAGCAGGGGATTTTCTAAACGACTTCTATGGATATTGGGTCACCATACTGGAAGACATGTCTCCATATCCTTACGAAAGTCTATCTGCTTACCAACACCGCGTGGACGAACGCTACTTTACTTTACAAGAAAGAGCCAATCGCCTTAGGATTTCTCTTGAATAGAGACAAAATTGAAGGCAAAATAGAGGATTACGATCGAGTAAGGAAGCCACGTGTTTTCTCACAACACACACCTAAACCTTCAGGAAATGCCTGACGCACAAGGCCATTACGGGTTATATGGTGGAAGGTTTGTCGCTGAAACGTTAATGGCTCCTTTAGAAGAGCTGAATACAGCCTATCTGCGTTACTTAAAAGATCCAGAATTCTTGGCAGAACTGGAGTCAGACCTTTCCCACTATGTAGGGCGTCCTTCCTCTTTGTATCATGCAAAGCGTCTCTCTGAAAAACTTGGTGGCGCGCAGATTTATCTCAAACGCGAAGATCTAAACCACACGGGTGCTCACAAAATTAACAACACGGTAGGACAAGCCTTATTAGCCAAGCGTATGGGGAAACGTCGCGTCATTGCGGAAACCGGTGCTGGTCAACATGGTGTCGCTACTGCTACGGTCGCAGCTCGGTTTGGCATGGAATGTGTAGTATATATGGGCATTGAAGACATTCGCCGCCAAACCATCAATGTCTATCGTATGAAACTCTTAGGTGCAGAGGTGGTTCCGGTCTCTTCCGGTTCCAAAACGCTGAAAGATGCACTGAACGAAGCCATGCGCGATTGGGTAACCAACGTTGATACGACTTTTTATATCATTGGCACCGCTGCGGGTCCACATCCTTATCCAGCCATGGTTCGGGATTTCCAAACTATCATTGGACGCGAAACCAAAAATCAGTGCTTACAACAAATAGGACATCTACCAAATGCACTCATTGCGTGCGTAGGTGGGGGTTCTAATGCCATTGGGATGTTTCATCCTTTCTTGAATGAACCTTCAGTGGCCCTTTATGGTGTAGAAGCCGCAGGAAACGGTTTAGCCACGGGGCATCACGCTGCTCCCCTTAATGCCGGTCGATCTGGTGTCTTACATGGCAACCGTACCTATTTAATGGAAGATGAAGATGGGCAGATTCTCGAAACCCATTCGATCTCCGCAGGCCTAGATTACCCAGGCGTAGGCCCAGAACATGCTTGGCTTAAAGACATTGGTCGAGTCTCTTACGTCTCTGCTACTGACACAGAAGCACTTGATGCTTTTCACGAATTGACTCGAACAGAAGGCATCCTCCCTGCGCTGGAATCAGCACATGCGGTGGCCTACGCAATGCAACTCGCACCTACTCTAACTCCAGATCAAGTGCTCGTTGTTAATCTCTCTGGGCGTGGAGATAAAGATATTCACACTGTGGCTGCGCACGAGGGAATTTCGGTATGAGCCGTATTTCAACTACTTTTGCACAGTTACGAAACCAGAATAGAAAAGCCTTAATTCCTTTTGTCACGGCGGGAGACCCAGATCCTAAAACCACGGTTCCTTTGCTTCATGCCATGGTTAAAGCAGGTGCAGATATTTTAGAGTTAGGGGTACCTTTTTCAGATCCCATGGCCGACGGTCCGGTGATTCAGCGCGCCAGTGAGCGTGCTTTGGCCCATCGAGTTCGGTTGCGGGACGTACTCGAAATGGTGCGAATCTTTCGGCAAAGTGACGAAAAAACTCCTATTGTCTTGATGGGTTATCTAAATCCAGTAGAGGTCATAGGCTATTCTGTTTTTGCTGAGGCTGCCTCAAAATCAGGAGTAGATGGCGTCCTCACGGTAGACCTACCACCAGAGGAAGCCAGTAATCTAGTAGAAGTTTTACGTGGCGCAGATATAGACCCCATTTTCTTACTCGCACCTACTTCCACTCAAGAACGCATCACTAAGATTGTTCAAAGTGCTAGTGGGTTCGTATACTATGTTTCTCTCAAGGGAGTCACCGGAGCAGCTTCCCTAGACATGGCCTCCGTAGCCAACAAACTAACAGAAGTTCGCCGTGCTACTAATCTTCCCATTGGTGTGGGTTTCGGAGTCCGAAACGCCGATTCTGCTGCGGCAGTGGCAAAAGTGGCAGATGCAGTGGTTGTGGGGAGTGCCATTGTTTCCAGAATTGAAGCAGCTAAACCACAAGATGTAATTTCAGAGGTCTCGAATTTTGTTTCAGAATTGAGGGCAGCAATAGACGCAGTGGGTCAAATAATGTAGTTAAAAATTTTCAGAGTAGGAGAAGGCATATGTGTGGGATCGTCGGTGCTGCTGCAGAACGTGACGTAGTAGCCATTTTAGTCGAAGGACTGAAGAGATTAGAGTATCGAGGATACGATTCTGCGGGTATTGCTTTGCAGAGTAACTCTGGTGATTTGTCGCGTGCCCGCGCCATGGGTAAGGTATGCGAGTTAGAAGCGAATTTAAGAGATGCGCCGTTGTCTGGGCACTTAGGTATTGCTCACACTCGCTGGGCTACGCATGGTTGTCCTGCATGTCACAACGCACATCCGCACACTTCTCGAGACACGGTAGCGGTAGTACACAACGGCATCATCGAAAATCACGAAGCCTTGAGGATTCGACTTCAAGAGCTGGGCTACGCTTTTACTTCAGACACTGATACTGAAGTCATTGCGCACTTGGTGCACTATCATCGGGAGCAGCATCCAAACCTTTGTGCGGCTGTTCGTGCTTCTATCGCAGAATTAGAGGGGGCTTATGCCCTCGGTGTCATTTCGACCACCGATCCCGGTCAGTTGGTCGCCGCACGCCTAGGCAGTCCTCTGGTCGTCGGTCTTGGCAATGGAGAACATTTCGTTGCTTCAGATATATCCGCCCTTCTTTCTGTCACACAACAATTTATCTTCTTAGAAAACGGCGATGTAGCAGATGTCTCCAAAAATTCTGTGGTAATTTATGACCGTATTGGACAAATCGTAGAACGTCCCGTAAAAGAGAGTCAATTAACAGTAGCTTCTGTAGACCGTGGAGATTTTCAGTATTACATGCAGAAGGAGATTTACGAACAAACTCGCGCCATTGGAGATACCCTAGAAGGACGTTTATGTGGCCATAAGATCCTAGAAGATATTTTTGGATCTGGAGCCGCTGCAGTTTTGGATGACACCCAAGGAGTTCAGATTTTAGCTTGCGGTACCAGCTACCATGCCGGTCTGGTTGCTCGCTATTGGATAGAATCGATCACAGGTTTGCCATGCAGTGTGGAAATTGCCAGCGAATTTCGCTACCGGAAACCTGTTTTGTGTTCAGGAACCTTAGTGGTTTGCATCTCCCAAAGTGGTGAAACAGCAGACACTTTGGCAGCACTTCAGGAAACCAAGCGGCTTGGGCATGTGCACTCCCTGGCCATCTGTAATGTCTCAGAAAGTTCTCTGGTTCGAGAAACAGAACTCTCCCTCATGACCCACGCGGGTCCCGAAATCGGAGTGGCTTCCACTAAAGCGTTTACTACGCAACTGGTAGCCCTGCTGTTATTGGTGATTGCGTTAGGACGCCGTCATGGTCTCACGGAAGCCAAAGAAGCAAAGCTAGTAGCAGAATTGCTTGCTTTGCCCGCTCTGGTTGAGAAGACACTTGGGTTAGACAGTGTTATTCGAGTCTTAGCTACTCGTTTTGCGAAAAAAGAACATGCTTTGTTTTTAGGTCGAGGTACACAATATCCTGTTGCCATGGAAGGTGCCTTGAAACTCAAGGAAATCTCCTACATTCATGCGGAAGCCTACCCTGCAGGCGAGTTAAAACATGGCCCACTTGCTTTAGTCGAGCCAAGTATGCCTGTGATTGCGATGGTACCCAATGATCTACTGTCCGAAAAGGTAAAATCCAATCTCCAAGAAGTACATGCGCGAGGCGGTCAGCTTTGCATCTTTGCAGATGTGGGATCTCGAGTGCAAGAGGCTCTTCCGAAAGCAGAAGTGATTGAAATTCCTCACGTAGGTGAGGTTACAGCTCCAATCGTATACACCATCCCATTACAACTATTGGCTTATCATGTCGCCGTACTCCGGGGAATTGATGTGGACCATCCCCGGAATCTCGCAAAAGCAGTCACGGTCGAATAATCAAGTAATCACGTCTGGCTCTACTCGACCAAGGTAGGTTTTAAGTTCAGAAAGCTTTCGAGCAATCTGAATCAATGGGGCTAATGCTTCTTGAGCGTCAACAGAGTAGCCTTCGGATCGATAAGATTCCAAATAGATCCGTATTGTGGCACCACCAGTACCAGTGCCGGAAAGGCGGTAGACGATTCGATCCCCATTTTCAAAAAGAACGCGAACGCCCCCACCTGTGCTGAGACTACCATCTATTGGATCGGAGTAACTAAAATCATCGCAGTACGTCACGCAGTGCTGACCAAAGGGTTTTCCTAATAGTGTAGGTATTCTTTGGTGCAGTGCATCCATCCAAGCCCGTGCTGTGCTGGATTCAACTTCTTCGTAGTCGTGTCGAGTGTAAAAATCCCGTCCAAAACGCTCCCAGTGCTCTTGGACGATCTCTTCCACACTTCGTTTTTTAACGGCTAACAGGTTAAGCCAGAACAGAACCGCCCACAATCCGTCTTTTTCACGAACGTGGTCTGATCCGGTACCAAAACTTTCTTCACCACATAAAGTAACTTTACCTGCATCCATGAGGTTGCCAAAAAACTTCCAGCCAGTGGGTGTTTCATAACACGGAATACCGAGTGCAGTGGCTACTCGATCCACGGCACGACTCGTGGGCATCGAACGTGCTACGCCTGCTAAGCCTTTTCGGTATCCGGAAACCTCTTGTGCATTAGCCGTGAGAATGGCTAGACTGTCTCCTGGGGTCACAAAAAAACGTTTCCCTAAGATTAAGTTACGGTCTCCATCTCCGTCCGAAGCCGCACCAAAATCTAAGACATCATCAGCTTTTAGCCGAGCTACTAACTCTGCCGCATGCACAAGATTAGGGTCTGGATGTTCTCCACCGAAATCAAGTGATGGGACACCACGGATCACAGTACCTACTGGCGCACCTAACTGATCTTCTAGGATGGCACGAGCGTAGGGGCCAGTGACCGCATTCATGGCATCGAAACACATCCGAAAGTTACCAGAACGCAAAAGCTTGCGAATTTCGTCAAAATCAAACAAAGATTCCATGTGTATGGCATAATCCGATACTGGATCGACCACGGTTACCATGGTTTCGCCTAGCACGGTTTCTCCGAGACGTACTAGATCGATTTCAGGTGTAATCAATACGCGATAGGATTGAATGCTTTGGGTACGTGCATAAATGGCTTCAGTGATTTTTTCCGGTGCGGGGCTGCCATTGGCAGTGTTGAACTTGATCCCAAAGTCTCCATTCGGGCCCCCCGGATTGTGACTAGCTGACAAAATAAAACCCCCTGCTGCTCGATACTTTCGGATCAAGTGAGAGACTGCAGGAGTGGAAAGGATCCCGTTTTGTCCAACTAAAACTTTTCGAATGCCATGCGCGGCAGACATTCGCAAAATGGTTTGGATCGCAGTAGAGTTATAATAGCGTCCGTCCCCTCCGAGGACGAGTACACCTCCGGCCAGATTTGGTTGAGTATCCAAAACCGACTGGACAAAATTTTCTAGGTAGTGAGGCTGTTCGAAGACGGACACCTTTTTTCGTAGGCCAGAAGTACCCGGACGTTGGCCGGGAAACGGAGAAGTAGAAATGGTCTGGACAGTCATTGTTAGGTTTTTCTTAGGGGGAGAGAGAATTCATGGCACAAGTCGAGCTGCATCGGACTCACGTCGTATCTCCAATTTTCTAAACTACTGACACCTTCGGATTCCCCGTGTACGACAAGTCTCTATTGATTGGGTTAGCCGTCAGCACTCTAGGTTGTGTCGTGTTGCTGCTGACGGATTCTACCACTCTACATCTGTTGACGATGGTACTCGTTACTGTCGGATGGGTAATTTCCGAAATGGCCAGCTGCGCACGCGAGCGACAGCGCGATTACGTTGATTCGGAGCTAGAAGACCTGAATCGTCTTGCCACTGAGTTTCATGACCTCTTAGAAGAATTTGCCCATCATTTTGAGTTTCAACTGGATAGCGTCAACTCAGAACTAGAACAACTCCGACGTCTTTTAGGGGATGCCATTCGAAAACTCACGGTAAGTTTTCAAGAAATGGAAGCCATGACACATCAGCAAGAGTCCTTGATCCTTCCCATTTTGGAACAACGCGCCATTAAAGAGGGGGTTATCGTCAAAGTCAACATCAGTGACTTCGTTAAAAGAAGTGCTGAAGCCTTATCCGGTTACATAGACTCCATTGTTCGGGTCAGTATGTACAGTGTGAAAATTTCGGAGAAAGTAGACGACGTCAACCGAACAGTAGGCTTAATCCTTACTGATGTGAATGGGGTAGAGAACATTTCCAAACAAACCAACTTACTGGCTTTGAATGCGGCCATTGAAGCTGCGCGAGCAGGAGAAGCAGGACGTGGTTTTGCAGTCGTAGCCGACGAGGTTCGTAGCCTCTCTTTGCATTCTACCCAATTTAGTAGCCAGATCCGCGCTCATGTAGCAGAAGTTCATAGGGCTTTAGAAAGTGCCATGCGAGTAAGTAGCGAGTTGGCTTCACACGATATGAACTTTGCTCTCCAGTCTAAAATTGATATTACCGAAATGATGTCGGAGATTGAAAAATTTGACCGAGAAGTACAGGCCAATGTGGGTCACCTTTCGAAGCTCAGTTCGGAGATGCATCAAAGTGTTGGCACAGCAGTCACTGCCCTTCAGTTCGAAGACTTGACCAGTCAGCTGATTAATCACTTGGAACGACGGTCCAATGGCCTTAAAACCCTCTTAGCTGGAGTTCGATCCATTGAACTATCCGAGCAAGGAGGCACTGTATCTTCGGCAGCCATTGCCTATCACGGACGAGTAGAGCGACTTCGTGCCGCTATCGCCGAGGTGGGCGGTATGCTCGCGAAAACCGAACGCGTTGCCGTGTCTCAGCAAAAAATGCAAGCAGGCGACGTTGAACTATTTTAGGAAAAGTAGCAATGGCAAAAACAATTCTTGCAGTAGATGATTCCAGCTCAATCCGCCAAATGATTGTTTTTACCCTGAAAGGCGCAGGATACCAAGTAGTGGAAGCTGTGGATGGCAATGATGGTTTGAACAAAGCTAAGGCTAATGCAATCGATCTGATCTTGACCGATCAGAACATGCCAAATATGGATGGTCTCACCATGATTAAAAATCTGCGGGCTAGCGCAAAATATCGCGCCACACCTATTTTAATGCTGACGACCGAGTCCAGTGATGCCATGAAAAGCCAAGGACGGGCGGCAGGCGCAACAGGTTGGTTAGTCAAACCTTTTGATCCTCAAAAATTGCTTGAGGTTGTAAAAAAGGTGATCGGTTAGCAGTAGCGGTTTTTGCGCGGAGAACACCCATGAACATCAATCTTGGTATCTTTCATGCTGCCTTCTTTGATGAGACTGCGGAGCATTTGGAAGAGATGGAGCGCCTGCTCATCGAATTAGATCTGGAATCTCCCTCTTCAGACGCGCTAAATGCCATTTTCCGGGCAGCACATTCGATTAAAGGTGGTGCAGGAACCTTTGGATTCAATGACATGGCAGAACTGACCCATGTCCTAGAATCTTTATTAGATCGACTGCGTAAAGCGGAAATGCTGCCTACCCCAGAGATGGTGGATGCATTTTTAGCAGCTGCGGACGTTATCCAAGGGCAACTTGCGGCACACCGCTCGGGAAAAGTAGCCGATCCTGCGCTAGCTAAGACCGTTGCTGAAAGGCTCGAAGTTTTTTTAGGTTTACCTACTTCTGAAACTGGAACCGAATCTTCTAAATCTTCTGAGGATACCACTGACAGAGACTCTGGAGAGTTACTATCTTCTCCTGCAACACTGAATCGGCAACGTTGGCGCATTTGCTTGTCATTGCCTGCCCGGAGCGGTTGGGGAATGGATAGCCTTTTGGAGGAATGGAACAGACGTGGGACACTGAAAGTTGTGAGCAGCCCGAAAGCTGGCCAGATTGGTGGAGATTGGGAAGTTCACTTTAGCACTACAGATACAGAGCATAAGATCCGAGAAGACCTTGCTTTTTACGCAGATCCTTCTCAAATCCAAATTGAACAGATGTCCGAAGAAGAAGAGGACAGTACCTCAGCAAAGTCAGAATCAGAGGATGGTTTCGGTTTTTTTGAAGATGCACCCGGTGCTCCAGATCTTGGGTATGGTTTCTTCACCCCAATATCAGAAATTTCTCAGGAATCCAGTCAAGAAACTACGGAAGAAACTCGTCCTAACGCGGTACCTTACGGCATTTTTTCAGGAGCTCCAGGAGCCCCAGTCGAAGGCATAGCGCGCACTTCTCCCACTGCTGCTGTTTCCCCTCCTTCCTTTTCTCCTTCTCAAGACATCGTTCTTGCTAAAAAATCAGAAGGAAACTCCATTCGAGTGGGAGTGGAAAAGGTCGATCAAATCATGAATTTGGTGGGCGAGCTAGTCATTACCCAATCCATGCTCGCACAAGTGGCTTCTCAGTTGGATCCTACTTGGACGATTCGCCTTCAATCCGGACTAGATCAGTTAGAACGGAACACCCGCAATCTCCAAGAGAGCGTCATGTCAATCCGAATGATGCCAATCAGTGTAGTGTTCAGCCGTTTTCCGCGTTTAGTTCGCGATCTTGCTTCAAAATTAGGAAAGCGTGTTGAATTGATTACTTTGGGAGAAGGAACCGAGCTGGACAAAGGTCTTACCGAAAAATTAAGCGATCCTCTCACACACTTGGTTCGCAACAGCTTAGATCATGGAATAGAATCTCCCGAAATTCGAGCTGCTAAAGGCAAAGAGGCTGTGGGTCGAATTACGCTTTCTGCTTCTCACCAAGGTGGCAACGTAGTCATCGAGGTCCGAGATGATGGCGCAGGCCTCAACCGAGACCGCATTCTAGCCAAGGCACGGGAAAAAGGTTTGGCAACGGGTGAAAGTTTGTCAGATCAAGAGGTTTGGCAGTTGATTTTTGCGCCGGGGTTTTCGACTGCGGAACAAGTTACTGACGTTTCTGGTCGTGGCGTAGGCATGGATGTCGTCCGAAGAAACATTCAAGAGATTGGTGGAACGGTAGAGATTTCTTCCATGGCAGGAATAGGTAGCACGTTTACTGTGCGCCTCCCGTTAACTTTAGCCATCTTAGATGGTCTCTCTGTATCGGTTGGGGAAGAGACCTTCATTATCTCTTTAGGTTATATCATGGAGTCCATGCGACCCAAAATCTCCGACCTTAGAACCGTTGCCGGAAAAGGACGATTGGTTCGAGTCCGCGGGGAGTATTTGCCCATTCTGCCACTGTACGAATTGTTTGGCATCGCATCTTTGGCCAAAGAACCCGAGGAAGGTATCTTGGTTCTGTTGGAAGCGGAAGGTCGTCGAGTGGCCTTGTTTGTAGACCAACTGGTAGGACAGCATCAAGTGGTCATCAAAAGTCTCGAATCTAATTTCCGACGGGTAGACGGTATTTCTGGCGCGACCATCATGGGAGATGGTCGTGTGGCACTTATTTTAGACGTAGGCTATTTGGCGCGACGCGCCACCCGCGTCAGTACTCTGGAAAGCGGAACAATTTAGCGAAAGCATTTTCTTGCTGGCGCACATCCTTACAAAGGTAGCCAATGACTCAAACTGCACGGCTTGCAGAACAGACAAGCGAATTCCTTACTTTTACGTTGGGGCAAGAAGAATATGCCGTGGATATCCTAAAAGTTCAGGAGATTCGTGGCTATGACACAGTCACCCCCATTGCCAACACTCCTCCTTTCATTAAGGGAGTAGTGAATCTACGAGGCGCCATTGTTCCCATCGTGGATCTTAGGATTAAATTCCAGTTGGGTACCGCAGATTATCACGAGCGCACTGTGGTGATCGTGCTTAATCTTGCTGGGCGAATCATCGGAGTGGTAGTAGATGGTGTATCAGACGTGGTTACCTTGACTCCAGATCAAATCAAACCAGCACCCGAGTTTAGCAACACGTTAGATACCCAATATTTAATGGGACTTGGTACCACTGAGAATCGTATGCTCATTCTCGTGGACATCGAACGGCTCATGAGCAGTCGTGAAATGTCTTTGGTCGCTGAAAGTACGGTACTCCGAAATTAGGGTAAAAAATGCGTAGCAACAAACCAATAACAATGACAGAGCAGGAAGTCAAGGAGGGTGTACGACTAATCTCTAAGACCGACTTGCTCGGCAACATCACCTACATCAATCCTCCATTTTTGGTAATCAGTGGGCACAAGGAGAAAGAAGTACTTGGTTCTCCCCATAACCTCATGCACCACCCTGATATACCTGAATCAGTGTTTACTGACCTTTGGGCAGCAGTTCGACGTGGAGAACCTTGGACTGGATTGCTAAAAAATCGCTGTAAAAATGGAGATTTTTACTGGATTGAAGCCAACCTGACTCCTATTCGAGAAGGTGGTCGAATAGCAGGCTATATGTCCGTAGCTACTCGCCCAACTCGAACACAAATTGAATTGGCTGAACGACGCTATCGAGAAATAAGAGAAGGACGCAATACCTCTTCTGGTGTCATCACAGCGTGGAAGAATTTTTTACACCACCTGAGTCTGCGAACTCGGGTTATGAGTGGAATGGCAGTATTAGTGCTCGCAAATCTCCTCGTGGTAAGCGTGTTACTTACTGATGAGTACGGAGATCTCATGGAAGGGCACCGATCTTCTACTCGTAAGTTAGTCGAATCTGCTTACTCAATTGCTGATTATTTCCAACACCAAGCACAGTTAGGTTCTCTTCCAGAAAATACTGCTAAATCTGCTGCATTGGCTCTTCTCCGAAACATTCGTTATGACGGGAACATAGGATACCTTTGGGTCAATGACTTTTCTCCCAAAATGGTAATGCATCCCTACCAGCCAAATTTAGAAGGTAAAGACCTGACGGATGTACTAGATCCTTCTGGAAAGCGTTTATTTGTGGAATTTGTAAAGATCGCTAGAGAGAAGAAATCTGGGTTTTTGGAGTACCTGTGGCCAAAACCGGGAATTGATGTGCCATTGCGCAAAATCTCTTACGTCAAGGGTTTTGAGCCATGGGGTTGGGTGATTGGTTCTGGAATCTATGTGGATGAGGTAGATGCTGTTTTTCATCAAGAGCTTTTAATCCATGGAGGAGCAGTTCTTTCGATCACCCTCCTTCTAGTACTGCTGGCATGGTTTGCCCTGCGCTCAGTGCGTCACCCACTGTTGCTTGCTATTGGACATTTTGAGGCAATTGCCGAAGGTCGCTATGACCAGCGTGTTGAGGTAAAACGTCGTGATGAGTTAGGACATTTATTGCTTTCCCTAAAAGCAATGAAGATTAAACTTTCAGTGGACATGAGTGAGTCGAATCGACGCGCCAACGAAGCCAAGAGAGTTCAAACAGCTCTTGACCACGTTTCTACCAACGTCATGATTGCGAACCCAGATGGAGAGATTATCTATCTCAATCAAGCTGTTCTGGATATGTTTATCAATGCAGAATCAGATATTCGAAAAGAACTGCCTCGGTTTTCTGCTCATAACCTCCTAGGTCGGAATTTTGACGAGTTCCACCGCAACCCAATGCGCCAGCGTACCCTTCTGGAAAACTTGAAAGGTACCCACCATACCCACATTGTCATCGGAGGACGGCATTTTAATCTTGTGGCTAACCCCATCTCAAACGAGGAAGGATATCGTCTTGGAACCGTAGTTGAGTGGAGTGACGTGACCGAGCTTACACTCACCCAGAACGAAATCGAGGTAATGGTACAAAATGCTCAATCTGGAGAACTAAACCAACGCCTCGATCTGGAAGGCAAAGATGGTTTTTTCAAAACCTTGGCCAATACCTTCAACCGTCTTTTGGATACGGTAGAAAGTGTAGTTGCCGACACTGTCACTGCCCTGGAATCGCTTGCAGAAGGGAACTTGACTGCTCGGATCAACAGCGACCATGGGGGAGACTTTGCCAGAATCAATCAGCATTTTAATGCTACTGCGGAACAGTTGGGGAATTTAGTAGGAAGCATTCGCGGTTCAGCCCAAGCAGTAGAATCGGCTTCTCGTGAAATTGCCGTGGGAAACGCTGACCTCTCTAAACGAACGGAGCAACAAGCCGCATCACTAGAAGAAACAGGTGCCACCATGGAAGAGTTGACCGCAACTGTCAAACAGAACGCCGCCAACGCGGGCCAAGCCAATCAATTTGCCCAGAGTGCGCGAGATGTCGCTGAGCGAGGCGGAGAGAGAATGTCGGAAGTAGTCCGCACCATGACTGCCATTACAGAGAGTGCATCCAAGATTGCCAATATCATTTCGGTGATCGATGGCATTGCTTTTCAAACCAACATTTTGGCACTCAATGCAGCGGTAGAAGCGGCTCGAGCGGGAGAACAAGGCCGTGGGTTCTCTGTGGTAGCTGCGGAAGTACGTGCACTCGCCCAAAGGTCTGCGGCGGCCGCTAGAGAAATCAAAGGATTGATCGACACCTCGAATAGCCACATCAAGGGAGGAAGTCGCTTAGTAGGCGAAGCAGGTCAGGCCATGAATGAAATTGTTGGAGCTGTCAAACGTGTGACAGACCTCATGGCCGAAATTAGTGCAGCGAGCAAGGAACAGAGCGAGGGCATTGAACAGATTAACCAAGCGGTGGCACAAATGGATGAAGTCACACAACAAAATGCTGCTCTGGTAGAGGAAGCTACTGCTGCTGCGGAAGGCCTCACAGAACAAGCACGAGAGCTGCGAATGGCTGTCGATGTTTTCCGACTCCAGACGGAGGAGGCGTGATCGATTCCCTACATCCGTACCTGTTGACGGAAGCCGATTTTAACCGTGTCCGCGATCTAGCCTATCGTCTTGCAGGCATTAGTCTAGGGCCTCACAAACGGGACATGGTTTACAGTCGGTTGGTGCGCAGGTTGCGAGCACTGAATTTAGATTCCTTCCGTAATTATTTGGACTTAGTGGAAAAAGGTGGGTCTGAAGTTCAGTCTTTTCTCAATGCATTGACTACTAACCTAACCTATTTTTTTCGCGAAGAACATCATTTCCCGATCCTAGTACGACATGTGCAAGCAAAGGCAGGACGAGGCAGCGCGGTTCGCCTTTGGAGTGCTGCTTCTTCAACGGGGGAAGAACCCTACTCCATGGCGATTGCCTTGGCAGAGAGTTTTAATACCATCTCCCCCCCCGCCAAAATTCTAGCTACGGACATCGATACCGATGTTTTGAAACGCGCACATGCTGGCATCTACCCCATGGATGCCGTGGCTCGATTAGCTCCTGCTACTCTTCGGCGATATTTCCTAAAGGGTACGGGCCACCAAGATGGGTTCGCTCGGGTACGACCTGAAATCCAAAGTTTGGTTACCTTTCGACAACTCAATCTGCTTTCTGATGTTTGGGAGGTAGAGGCTCCCGTAGATGCCATTTTTTGCCGAAACGTCATGATTTATTTTGATAAACCTACACAACGGGAAGTGGTAGAAGGGTTTGTGCGAGTGCTGGCCCCAGATGGTCTGTTATTCATGGGTCATGCCGAGAGCTTACAACATGCGTCCGACTTGGTTAGACCCATGGGTCAAACTGTTTATGGTCTGACACCACAAGCCATCGCAGGCAAAACGCGGAGATCTTAAGTGGAGGAAGGGTTGCAACACCTAGCACCGAACCTCTATTTTGATCGCCAGTTTAGTAGTCATGCCGCTAAAATACTGCCGGGAGAGTACTACGTTACCTCTAGGGACATGGTATTGGTGACCGTGTTAGGTTCTTGTATTGCTGCTTGTATTCGAGATCCCGTGTTGTGTATTGGGGGAATGAATCACTTTATGTTGCCAGAGCATGGGGGAGAGCCAAGCAGTGTGTTGAGTGCATCGGCGCGTTATGGAGCTTATGCCATGGAACTCCTCATTAATCATTTATTGAAGATGGGTGCCAATCGTGCTCGCCTAGAAGCCAAAGTGTTTGGTGCCGGAAGAGTGCTTGCAGGACACACAGATGTTGGTGCCCGAAATACTACTTTTGTTCTCGAGTATTTAGAACGCGAACGAATCCGTTTGTTGGCTTCTGATCTGGGGGGCGACTACCCACGCAAGGTGTATTTTTTTCCAGACAGTGGCAAAGTCTTGGTTCGAGAACTACGCAGCCTACACAACGAAACCTTAATCAATCGAGAGAAGGCCTACAACCGTGCAGTGAATGTTACCCCGGTCGAAGGCGAAGCAGAACTTTTTTGACAGTTTTGATGAGAGATTTTATGCACCACCACGATAGTCCTTGGATTGTAGCAGTCAGTGAAAAAGATTTTGACGAACAAGTAATAGAAAGATCAAAACAACAACTTGTGTTGGTAGATTTTTGGGCAGAATGGTGCTCTCCTTGCCGTTTTCTCACACCTTTGCTGGAAAGGGTAATTCAGCACTACTCCGGTGCGATATTACTTGCCAAAGTAGAAGTAGATGAAAATATGCGCTTAGCTGGACGTTATCGGCTGCGCGGGTTTCCTACTTGTCTTCTTTTTCGAGATGGCGCGCCAATAGGACATTTCTCTGGAATGCGTCCAGAACATTTTTTGCGGGAATTTATCGACGCACACATGTCTTCACAGAGCACTTCCTAACCAAATAGGATATTACCAATTTTTTGTAAAAAAGTAAGACTCTGGATCTACTTTTTCTAAATAGGTAGCTATGGTTTCGAAGGTAGCAGTAACCGCTTTTCCGGGATGGTCGCAAATGGATATTTCAGAACTAAACAAAGCAGCTGCTATTAGCTTGATTGGGTGAACATGTACTGTTTGTCCAACAAAACTAGACATTTCAATCTGTTTTATTTTTGCAATGTCTTGAGTGTCATACAATGCAGAGTTGATAACATCCAAAACAAATTCGGTGCAATTTTGCCGTCCCAAAGTGTACGGATTGGCAATCAGTGAATAATGAGAATCGTGGAACAATCCATAAATAGGTGAAATAATCACCGACAGGATTTTTTCTTGTAAATGAGGAGAGGGAATTAGGATACCCGCTTCTAAAACGGCTACTTTCTTGAAAAAATCCTCCGGAAAGTCTTGGACTAACGTGCTAACGTCTGGATGTCCTTCCTTTTGGTAGAGGTTAAAAAGGGTGTATCGGGGTCTTTGGTTTAGATTTTCAGAACGTACTGCAAATCCAACATGCGTAAAATGCATTCCTTTTGGGAGGTCTTTTGGAGGACGACCCACTCTTGCCAACAATGCCACTCGTGCTCCCTTTTTAAAGAGCGTATCTTCGACTTGGTTTGCAAACTCTAAAATTTGTTTTTGAGTGAAGAGACTCTCTTGGCAGGAGGGGTGTTTTTGTGCTACGAGGTAAAAGAAGATCACGCATAAGAAGTGGAAGGAACTAGAATTTTTTCGGTTTGAAGCCAGGTACATACTAGCGGCCAACCACACCCACGATCCGAATTTGACGATCTTCTGGTACTTCGTGGTAGGACAAGACATATAAATTTGGGAGGCTATGTTTCACGAATCGTGAAAGCCAAGGTCGCAAAATAGCAGATACTAATAGGACTGCTGGTAACCCCTGAAGTTCTTGACGATTGGCATGGTCAGTTAGTGATTTTTGAAGTCGTTCCGTCAATCCTGGTTCGAGCACAGGCCCACCCTCGCCTCCCGTTTGCACACCTTGCGTTAGTAGATGATCTAAAGAGGGATCTAAGGTAATGACAGATAGATCTTTGGTGATACCGGTGATGTTTTGAACGATAGATCTTCCCAAAGAAATGCGAGTGGCAGCAGTCAAAATGTTAGGATCTTGGGTGCGTGTCCCGCCTGCTGCCAAAGTTTCTGCAATGGTTCGCATGTCGCGGAGTGAAATTCGTTCTTCGAGCAGGTTACGCAAAACTTTTTGAACAATGCCTAATGGTAGAGTCGTCGGTACGAGGTCTTCTACCAGTTTTGGATAAGTTATCTTCAGTTTATCGAGTAAATGCTGCACTTCTTCACGCCCAAGTAACTCGTGAGAGTGGTCTTGGAGGATTTGTGAAAGATGGGTGGCAATTACAGTGGGCGCGTCAACCACGGTGTAACCGAAGGTTTGGGCCTGATCGCGTTGGGATGCTTCAATCCAGACGGCCTCTAGTCCGAAAGCGGGTTCTTTTGTCTCGATGCCGGGCAAGCGGCCATACACTTTACCGGGGTTAATGGCAAGGTCTCGTTCCGGATAGACATCTCCTTCTCCTTCTGCCACGCCGAGGAGGGAAATGCGATATCCATTGGGTACTAAGTCTAAATTGTCTCGAATGTGAACCGGTGGGATCAAAAAACCAAAATCCTGAGAGAGTTTTTTTCGGACTCCCTTGATCCGTTTCATAAGTTGTCCGCCTTGCGCTTTGTCGACGAGCGGAATCAATCGATAACCTACTTCGAGCCCAATGAGGTCTACTTGCACGACGTCATCCCAAGAAAGCTCTTTTTGTTCTTGCGGCAGGGGAGGTGGTGCAGTGTCTGCAGTAGCAGCGGCCGCTTTTCCACTGGGATCCTTTTTAGGTCCTGCAATCTGGCGCGTTCTCCACCAAGCTCCCGCACCCGCAGCCAACGCCAGTGTGAGAAAAGCCAAATTGGGCATTCCTGGGATCAGTCCCATAATCCCAATGATGGCAGAGGTCATGCCAAGGGCACGCGGGTCTCGAAACAGCTGTGCCGCAACTGCCTCCCCCATGTCTTGGGCAGAAGAAACTCGAGTCACCATGATGGCAGCAGAAGTGGATAAAAACAGAGCAGGAATCTGTGCCACTAGGCCGTCACCCACGGTGAGCAAAGTGTAGGTACGTCCTGCTTCCGCCATCCCTAAACCATGTTGCAATACTCCTACGCTCAATCCACCGAGGACGTTAATAAAGAGGATCAGGATTCCAGCAACGGCATCACCGCGGACAAATTTACTCGCGCCATCCATGGAACCGTAAAAATCTGCTTCTTGCATCACTTCGCTACGACGCGTGCGCGCCTCATTCTGGTTGATAACACCCGCGTTCAAATCTGCATCAATAGCCATTTGTTTGCCGGGCATGGCATCAAGGGTAAACCGCGCGCTTACTTCTGAAATTCGGCCAGCACCTTTGGTGACCACTACGAAATTGATAATGACCAAAATTGCAAAAACTACGATGCCTACCGCAAAGTTTCCGCCCACGACAAAATCCCCAAAGGCTTGGATCACGTGGCCTGCCGCACCGGGTCCACCATGTCCTTCGAGCAATACTACCCGGGTAGAAGCAATGTTTAGTGATAACCGCAGGAGTGTAGTGACCAGTAGAACTGTGGGAAAAGCAGCGAACTCTAGTGGACGTCGAATGTAAACCACTGCCATCAGGACAATCAGCGCAAGCGCAATGTTGAAAGTAAAAAACACATCTAAAATGAATGGCGGTAGTGGTAATACCATCATCGAGAGCATTACCATCAACAGTACCGGTGCGCCTAGGCCGTTGCTGGCAATGTCTTTAAGAATAGATCGTAAAGCACTGAATGCTTGAGTACTAGTGGTCAAGAGTAAACACCAAAAAAAGCTACGAGGACTATCTGGTCAATCTAGCACGAAATCAATCCAAAAAAAACGGTTTGTAATTTAAGAATCACTCAGTTACGATATATTTTGGGTTAGATTAAGGAGAACTACATTGAGCGGCAAAGAAAGATTGACCACTCTTCTTACCAGGGGTAAAATCGGTTTTTGAGAATTAGCTTCATGGGGACGGACTCATGATTCAATTAAAACCACTTAAGAGAGGGAGGTAGGCGCGTTTTTCCCCAGACTGAAGTAGGGGATTCCCATGCCTAAAAAATTGTGAATCGACCGAAAACTAAGAAAGGTTATCAAGAATTGATAGAGCAGGCCATTTTTGAAGCACAAGACCTTCGCACTACCGATGAGTGGGAATTAGAAGAAGGGAACATTGATTTTCATTTTGTAGATCCACTCATTAGTCAATTAAAACAACTCTTAGAGAAGGTGTCCAACGATAGACAAGCATTTGGTGAAGAGGATTTGCCTTGGTTGTTGATTGTACGGCGCCACGCTACTAAGATTCCTTTCAAAGATCTGTTGCATACTATCCACCAAACTTACCGGCTTGGACTTGACTCATGAAAAAAATAGAAGCGATCATCAAACCCTTCAAACTAGACGATGTACGTGAAGCACTGACTGCAGTTGGTATTACGGGCATGACTGCAACAGAAGTGAAAGGTTTTGGAAGGCAGAAAGGCCACACAGAGTTTTATCGTGGTGCAGAGTACATCGTGGATTTTTTACCAAAACTGAAGATAGAAGTAGTATTGCCTGCCGATAAGGTAGATATTTGTATCGAGACTATCATGCAAGCAGCGCAGACCGGCAAAATTGGAGACGGAAAAATTTTTGTGACTTCAGTGGAGCAAGTGATTCGAATTCGTACTGGTGAACAAGATCAGGCGGCTATCTAGTAAGAAATATGTCTTCTATCCTACGACGCGCAGTAGTTTTGCTTTCCGGAGGGCTCGACTCTCTGTTGGCAGCACGTGTCATCCTAGACCAAGGAATTCATGTAGAAGGTTTACATTTTTACACCGGCTTTTGTGTAGAAGGACTGACCCATGCCATTCGACATCCGGATCTCAGCCCACCTAAAAAACACAGTGCCCAGACTGCTGCAGATCAATTAGGCATACGCCTGCATGTTGTTGATATTTCTGAAACATATAAGGAAATCGTTTTACATCCTCGTCACGGATATGGGGCCAATCTAAACCCGTGCATCGATTGTAAAACTTTCATGGTGCGTTGTGCGCTTGCTTGGATCCAAGAAAACGAATTTGATTTTCTCGTGACTGGAGAAGTCGTCGGTCAAAGGCCCATGTCACAAAAGAAGGAATCACTTCGCCTCATCTCTTACGAATCTGGCGCAGGAGAAAAATTATTGCGTCCACTTTCAGCAAAAAATCTACCCATCACCTTGCCAGAACGCGAAGGTTGGGTAAACCGAGAAAATTTGTATGGTTTTAGTGGGCGATCTCGAAAACCGCAAATGACTTTAGCAGATCATTATCAAATTAAAAACTACGCGCAACCTGCGGGCGGTTGTTGTTTTTTAACAGATGCTACTTACTCTTCTAAACTGGCAGACCTTTGGAAATCCAGGGGTCAACGCGACTACGATTTAGATGACCTTTTTTTGCTTAAGGTCGGTCGTCATCTTCGACCTTTTCGTAATTTCAAATTGATCATAGGTCGAAATGAAGGAGAGAATTCGTTTTTGGAAGGCTATAGAAAATGTTTTGTACATTTTCGCACGGTAAGTTGCTTGGGGCCTTTAGTATTGGTGGATGGTACATTTGGAAATACCACAGAATTAGAAACGGCGGCGCGCTTGGTTGCAAGATTTTCGAAAAGTAGAGAGGAGGATATCGTAACAGTAGAATGCACCTACTTAGATGGATCTAGTGTTCACCTTCAGGTGAAGCCTCTGGCTTCTGGGGAAGTACCTCAAAACTGGTATTTGTAGGATGTTAGGATGGGAGGATTAGTGTCGGATCAATTGGCCCTAGAGGGTGGGACGCCCGTCCGTTCGATTCCGTTACCTTATGGACGTCACTGGATCAGCGAACAAGACATAACAGCAGTCGTGGAGACCCTGCGTTCTGATTGGCTAACCACTGGGCCGCGGGTGTCTGAATTAGAGGAAGAATTCGCTTCTGTGGTGGGTGTATCTCACGCAGTGGCCGTCTCTAGTGGTACTGCTGGATTACATGTAGCCGTTTCAGCCATTGGCATCCAACCGGGGGATGAAGTAATCGTTCCAACCATGACTTTTGCCGCAAGTGCTAACTGCATAGCCTATCGCGGTGGGATACCTGTCTTTGCGGATGTAGATCCAAACACGCTACTCCTAACACCAGAAGAAGTAGAAAAACATATTACGCCACGCACACGTGCGATCCTTGCCGTTGATTACACCGGTGCTCCTTGTGATTATGTTGGACTACGTGCACTTGCCCAAAAGTATGATCTTGCTCTCCTCGCAGATGGTTGCCACTCATTAGGAGCTGCTACTCGCGCTGGATCAGTGGGTAGCCTTGCGGATCTCACTGTTTTTAGCCTTCACCCCGTGAAATCAATTACTGCAGGAGAAGGAGGTGTAATTACTACGGAAGACCCCGATCTAGCGAGGAAAATGCGCATTTTTCGGAACCACGGCATGACCAACGATTTTCGAGAGAGGGAACAGACTGGACAATGGCAATCTCAAATGGTGGAACTGGGTTTCAATTATCGAATCACAGATCTACAGTGTGCTTTAGCACTCTCTCAGTTACGTCGTTTACCCGAATTTATCACCCGGCGTCAGGCTATTGCACAACGTTATGATGCAGCCTTTGCCAATGTTTCTTGGCTTTCCCCACTCTCTGTTCCAGAAAATGTAGAACACGCCTACCACTTATACGTAGTGCGTCTTCACTTGGATCAATGGACAGTAAATCGCGACCAAGTGTTGCGTGCTTTGCGGGCGGAAGGAATTAGCACAAATGTGCATTATTGGCCAGTCCATTTACACCCCTACTACCAACGGACGCATAGTGTGACAAAATGTCCAGTGGCAACATCTGCCGCAAATGCAATCTTGTCTTTACCTATTTTTCCGAAGATGTTAGATACTGACATAAAAGATGTGTTATTAGCACTGGAAAAAGTGTTTAGACATCTTGGGCAGCCCAATTAATCTTGCTAAATTTGATCGAGTTCTGGAGGTGTTGTACCATGGCGTGCTACTAAAGACGCTACTTGTGTATGGCACAGGTAGGTACCACTTGTAACCTTTCGAAGGCGTTTTCCTATGCGTTTTAATCGACTGATGCTATTGGGTGTGGTTGTTGGTACGCTCACTGGCAGTTTAGCTTATGCTGAAGAAGATCGTTATTTCATCACCAACAAAGCAGGTGTGACCATCGATGAGCTGTATGTCTCTGCTACCTCCACTAAGAGCTGGGGGAAAGACATTTTAGGTAAAGAAACTTTGGACAATGGCGAGACTACCGAAATTATTTTTCACCCAGATGATGAGCGTTGCATGTGGGATGTCGCCATCAAGGATACCGATGGCAATAGAATAGAGTGGTCAGAGATTGATCTTTGCAAGTACACCAAGGTTATTCTAAAACCAGACGGAGTTGCCGAACTCAAGTAGGTAACGACCGTTATCCGAAGCGCAGGCTGTTTTTTTGTGCGTAGAGAGAATCAAGGATGATTCTCGGCTGTGCAGTCTGTGACTTCGCGAAAAACAAATGGTGCTTAGTTCTCAGTGTACCTGAACGTTGCCTACGACGATGCTCCTAAGGATCTGAATCCTAATCCAGCACAGTTCGTACATAAGACTTTAGCCACTGATCTGCTTCCTCTTCGCTCAGTAGCCAATTCGCCAATTCTCTTGTTTTTGGATGTTTCCGAAGGTAAAGCTCTCCAAGAGCACAAGTGGCACAATCTTGCCCGAAAGCGTAGTGCTGCACGAGTTCTAATAAGACGTCATCCAGTACTATTTCCCAGTTTGGCTCGTCTGGGTAGGCTATTTGAATCAACACATAGTCAGGTGCTTTAATTGTCATTGGTGCGAACCAAGAGAGCTGCAAAAAAACCATCAACACCATGTCGGTGAGGATATAGGCGTAATGGACGATCGTCCTTTTCTGGTAAACCCACGGGAAGGGCACGAGCCGAAAAAGGGGAAAAAGAAAATTTTTGCTGATCTGCCAAAAAATTTTCTATGATGGCTTCGTTCTCATCCGTGAGTAGGCTGCAAGTGGCATATAAAAGGTGTCCCCCTGGCCTCACTAACATAGCCGCAGATTCCAAAATTTTCTTTTGATCCAAAATGATTTTAGCCAGGTCATGATAACGCCATGTCCGATCTGGGTTACGCCGCAACGTGCCCGTACCCGTACAGGGTGCATCTACCAACACGCGATCTGCTTGCAGACTAATAGGCACAAGAGGACTGGTGCGAACGGTGTGCACATTACTGAGGCCTGCGCGCTTCGCACGGATTCGAAGTTGGTCTAGGCGTTTTTGATCTGGATCTAAAGCGTAGAGCGTACCAGTATTGGCCATTTGCACCCCCAGATGTAGGGTCTTCCCACCAGCTCCTGCACAGAAATCCACGATAGTTTCATGGCGACGTGCTCCCAAAAGAGGAGCGATTAGCTGACTTCCTTCCTCCTGAATTTCTACAATTCCGCGCTGATAGACCTCACTTCCTTCTAAAAAGGTTTTAGCAGGAAGGCGCAGACCTGCTGAAGACCACGGAGTAGGCACGGCCTCTATGCCTTCTGCTCTCAAGAGGCAAATGGCCTCCTCTCGTTTTACGCGGAGACCGTTAACCCGTACCTCTAAAAAAGCAGGTTGATGCAGTGCTTTTGCAAGAGCTTCGGTTTCTTCTTTTCCCAATAGATTTACCAAAGCACCGAATAACCAATCAGGCAAATTGGCAGCAACCGCAGATGGCACTAATGAAGTAGAGACTCGACCAGAACGCCACGCCTCGATCCGGTCACAAGCTTCTTTGAAAGTTAAACTCCAATCGGAGCGTTCTAGCTGATCTAGCGCATGTCCTAAAGTCCGCAAGTTGCGCAGGCAACCGTAGACTGTGTCTACGATTGCACGTCGTTCTCGACTGCCAAAGGTAGGGTGTGCTCTAAAATAAGCTGCCATTACCTGATCGGTGGCTTGCTCTGAGGCAAGAATGGCGACCAAAAGCTCTGCTTCCGGGTTGCGTGCCACGCTATTGAAGATCTAACTCTGCTAATCGATCTTCAAAAAGCCCTGCTTGTTCGGCAGGAAGTAAGACATGTCCACCATCTTCTTGGGTTCTGCCATGACGAAGAGCAGGATTAAGCTTTTCTACTTGGTACAATGGCACTTCTGCGAGTTCGGCAACTCGCTCTAAGTCCAAGGAATACTCAACACGAACGGGCACGATTGGAATATCTCGCAACGTTTTGAGCTGAACACCATAACTACTTGGCTCAGAAATGACAGCAGCCAAACCTAGAATCTTAGGAACGAAAGCACGGGTTTCTGAAGGCAAGTCCAAAGACCAAAAATCAGTGGGTCTCCCACGGGCAAGATTTCTTTGAATAGCGCGTTCAACCCCATTTTCACCACAATTATAAGCAGCCATTGCAAGTAACCAGTCTCCTGCAAACTCATCATTGAGTTTCTGTAGGTAATCTAGGGCTGCATTGGTGGAGGCGAATACGTCACGACGACCATCGTACCCATGAGCAAAGTCTACACCCCAACGACGAGCAGTACCCGGAATCAGTTGCCAAAGTCCAGCCGCGTGGCGAGAAGAAGTAGCACTAGGCTGGTAAGCACTTTCAATGACAGGCAAGAGTGCTATTTCTACGGGCATGCTACGTTTTTGAATTTCATCTAAGACAAAATGAAAGTAAGGAGCAGCACGGTCTGAAATGACGTCTAAGAATCGTTGGTTTCTTGCGTAGAAATTTGCTGCCCTTTGGATTCTAGGTTCGTCCCAATCTACCAAACTAACCTGATTGCCTACTGCGTCCCAAAGACTGATCTCTTCCTCAGAGGATCCCGTAGGGCTTTGCCCACCCCAGCGATCGAAAGCAAATGCGTGACTTGAACGACCACGAGGAGAAGTTCGCCATGCTGTTAGCCAATCTACTTGTTCTAGTTCTCCCTCTTGGTTTGAAGCGTTTGCATCTCCTGTTTGAGTTGCATCAGAGGCACAACCTGACAGTCCCACTAAAATTAACCAAGAGAAAAACATTCTTTGCATGATCTTTGATTCCTGTTCGCAAAGTTTTATTATATCTGATAGAATTCAAGAAATCAATCTATTTTACGAGATCACGTCATGGTAAGCAATCTCATATTAAGTGGCATTGGCATGAGGGCGGAGATTTACAGTGATGGGGCATGCCGTGGAAATCCAGGGCCAGGAGGTTGGGCTGCCATTGTTCGTATTTCGAATCAAGAAAAGATACTTTCTGGAGCAGAAATCAACACCACAAACAATCGAATGGAATTAATGGGAGCTATTCAAGGATTAGAGTCTTTAGCAGAACCTTATCACGTTTCTCTCTATACAGATTCTCAATACGTAAAAAAGGGAATGGAAACATGGATAGCCGCTTGGAAAAAGAAAGGTTGGATCACACAGGAGAAATCACCAGTCAAAAACATGGACCTTTGGATGCGTTTAGACCAAGTCTGCAGCTACCACGTAATTGAATGGCATTGGGTTCGAGGGCACACAGGAAACGCCGGAAACGAATTGGCAGACCAGTCCGCAAATCAAGCCATCGACAAAATGCTACGTTCTCAGCCGAAATCTACAGAAGCGAAAATAGTTTCCACTCCAAAGTTACGTCAGATCGTTTTAGATACGGAAACTACTGGATTCAAACCAGAGGAAGGGCATCGAATTATTGAAATCGGTTGCGTCGAGTTAATCGATCGTAAGAGAACAGATCGACAATGGCAGACCTATCTTTACCCAGATCGAGCAATAGATCCAGGAGCCATAGGAGTTCATGGGATTACTTTGCAAAAGTTGGAAGGAAAACCTAGATTTAAAGAAATCGCAGACGATCTAATTGAGTTCCTGCGAGGTGCAGAAGTGTTGATTCACAATGCACCTTTTGATGTCGGGTTTTTAAACCATGAGTTGAAAAACATAGGAAAGGAACCAATAGAAAAAATTTGTAAAATCATAGACACTTTAACACTTGCTCGGGCTCGCCATCCAGGACAAAAAAATACCTTAGACGCCTTGTGCCAACGATATCAAATCGATAATTCTAAGAGAGATTTACATGGTGCTTTACTAGATGCCGAACTCCTAGTCAAAGTATATTTGGCCATGACTGGTGGGCAAGTGAAAATGTCTTTGGAAAACAAACAATCAGAAGAAAAAATTGTTGTTCAGGTGCTTTCTAAAAATCGTCCACGCTTACAAATCGTTTTACCCTTTCCAGAGGAAGAATCTGAACACCAAATACGATTGGCGGCAATCGAAAAAATGAGCGGAGGTAACTGTTTATGGCAAAAGCTAGAAGATTAGGAGAAAACGGTGCTCACTGTCTTTATGTTACAAGAAGGACGACTGGAGTATCAGCGTTCGCGTTCGATTGAAGACCTGCACAACGAAGCCATTTGGATTGATTTGCGTGAACCCACTGAACGGGAATGGGAGTGGGTAGTAGAAGTTTATGGCCAACATCTACCTAATCCAGCTGAAGTAGATGATATTGAGGAAAGTGCACGGTTTTACGAAGATCTTCGTGGAATGCACATTACTTCTTTCTTTTTGCACAACGGCAACAATGGCCAAGTTACTATTCCTGTCATTTTTACACTCTATCAAGGACGCCTATTTACTCGCCGATCTGAAGAATTATCTGCATTTCGTGCTTTTCGGATGCGCGCTCGACGTCATGCTGGACTTGCCTGCACTGCCCTTGGAATCATGTTAGAGATTTTAGATACCAAAGTAGAAGTTATGGCAGACACTTTAGAGGATACGTATACCTCACTCGATACTTTAACCCACGTCGTTTTGCAACCGACTGGAACTGAAATGGCAAATGTTCTCTTGCAACTCGCCAATTCAGAAGATGTAAACGGAAAAGTGCGTTTGTGCCTCATGGACAATCAACGGGTTCTCTCTTATCTCGCGCGTCGTGTATCCCTCAACGAAGAACAAAGAGAACAGGTTCGGCAAATGGCGCGTGATATCGAATCATTGATTGCACATACTTCATTTCTATTTAATAAAATTAATTTTTTAATGGATACAGCCATGGGAATGGTCAACATTGAGCAAAATCGGGTCATTAAAATTTTTTCAATTGCAGCGGTAGTTTTTTTACCTCCTACGTTGATTGCCAGTATTTACGGAATGAATTTTGAGTGGTTACCGGAACTTCATTTTCAATATGGTTACCCATTTGCTCTCATGCTTATGGTTGCAGTGGGAATCGCACCCTATTTGTATTTTAAGTATAAAGGATGGTTATAGCTGATGATTAGTATTGCCACGCCAGATAAACCTCACTTGCGTCAAATGCTAAACACTCTCCAAGTGATACGTTTTGTTTTTTACGAAAACGAATAAGCAGTGGTAAAATGTAAAATGCTTTGTGTACTACATAGAAAAAACTAGGTGGAACGTGTAGCATTTCAGAAGTGTTTGGCATTAACTTAATAAATGTAGGAGTTACGCAGTTGGAAATACAAGTCATTGATTTTTATGAAAGTTTTCTTTTTCGTTAGAAACAATAAATCAAACAAAATCAAGAACTTGTAAATTCAACTGCGTAACTCCTACAAAACTTAATAAAATCAATTATTTGTGATTTCAACTGCGTAACTCCTAAAATGTTCTGAATATTCAAAATGGCTGATCGTCGACTTCAGGTATTCCACACCGTTGCACGCTTGTTAAGTTTCACAAAGGCAGCAGATGCTTTGCATATGACGCAGCCTGCCGTTACTTTCCAAGTCCGACAACTAGAGGAACATTTCAATGTTCGTCTATTTGATCGAACTCACAATAAAATTTCTTTAACTCCTGCCGGAGAGGTAGTATATTTGCATGCCGAACGTATTTTTGAGCATTACCGCGAAATGGAGAATAATGTTAGAGCATTAACTGAGGAAATTAGTGGATTATTAGCCATTGGTGCCAGCACAACCGTAGCTGAATACATGCTGCCCATGCTATTGGGTGATTTCAAACTCAAGTATCCCAATGTCACAGTACGCTTAAAAGTATCTAATACCGAAAACATTGTTTCGATGGTCGAAAATCATTTAGTTGATTTGGGGATCGTAGAAGCTAATGTTTCCAATCAAAACATAGCGGTTGAGATTTGTGGCCGAGATGAATTAGTAGTTATCATGAAGCCAAACCACGAGTTGTCGAAATATTCGTCAATACAAGCAAAAGATTTGTGTCAGTATCCCTACATCTGTCGTGAAGAAGGATCTGGTACACTCAGTGTCATTTCAGAATATTTGAACACTTTAGGAATGAGTTTGTCTGATCTTCAAGTGGTGATGGAATTGGGAAGTCCGGAATCGATTAAAGGTGCAGTAGAAGCAGGAATGGGACTCTCAATTGTTTCTAAGACAACGATCCAAAAAGAATTGCGACTTAGGACACTAATTGCCATTCCGCTTTTTCCAACTCTTTCTCGTCCATTCTCCTTTATTCACCAACGTCTTAAGTTTAGGATGCGGGCAATTGATGAACTCATTGAATTTTCGAGGCAATATTGCAAAAACCGCATGTACAAAAATTTACCCTTTGAGGAAATCTCCTCAATTTGTGAACTCTCCGCTAAACAAAAGATCTAGTTTTTCTATTAGGGTATAGGGAGGTCGATCCATAAATACGCCTTTTGTTACACTGTTGCTACCTCTTAAAAAAAGATAAATAGCACCTCCTACGTGTTTTTCGTATTGATACATATCTCCCAAACGAATTTTTAAGTGCCGATGTAGTGCAAAAATGTACAATGTGTACTGAAGATCGTAACGATGTTCTAAAATGGAAGCGCGCATGGCATCTTGGGTATATGAGGACGAATCTGGCCCAAGCCAATTTGATTTATAGTCTAAAACGTAATAGCGGTCTTTGTGCTGAAATATCAAGTCAATAAATCCCTTTAACATTCCATTAAGATTTTCTTCAGAAATCTTAGAACGTTCTATTTCCGGAAAAATTTCTTTTCGAATGTATTGATCCATGACACGTGTTTTGCTTGCATGTACAGGAAATAGGAATTCTACTTCTGCTTGATACTGCTCTAAATTTCCCAAAACAATAGAATCTGAAAAAATTGGAATGGACATGGTAAGTAATTCACCAAACCATTTATGTAAATCTGGTACCCATGATTCTAAATTTCGCCTTGCGCAACGTATTATGATTTGCTCTTGTCGGTCAGATTCGCTAATCGAAACTTTTTGAAAACCTTCTGTAGCTGCCCATTCTAGTAAACTGTGTAAAAAAGTTCCATACACGGTTCCTTTCGGAAACAAATGGAGTCCGGACGAAGAGGGAAAAAAAACCGTTGCAGAATCTTCTGATACTTCTCCCCATTTTTCTTCTTTAGCAGTTTCTGGAGGTGTTTTATTGTTCGAACGTAAAGCACTATAGCTTGAAATCCACCAATGTTCAGCCTGACATATTTTTGGAGGATGTATTTCGCTGAGCTTTGGTTCTTGTGCTTTTAAGTTAACCTCCTCGTCTGGTTCTTTTTGGATACAATAATACCCTCCAAAAATTTTTTCTAAGCTTGTCTCAATTTTTTGCGCATTAATTATCTCTCCTCCTGCTAGAAGATAACCGAAGGCACTTTCGTGTAATTTTGATTTTTTTCCATTTCCATAGGTAACAGGAGCCACTCCCAACCAGCAGGCATGACGCGCACGAGTCAATGCAACGTATAGAATTCGGAGATCTTCTTGTTTTTGCCCTAAATTTGCTTTTTCTTCTGCACTGGTACCTTTTTGTATTTGGTATCCCTCAGAATCAGAGAATCCGTAAAAGTCCATAACAATTTTTTCTACCGGTCTAAGAGAGCAGATAAAAGGAAGGAACACGAGCGGATATTCCATTCCTTTAGCTTTATGAATCGTTACGACTTGAATTAAATTTTCGTCACTTTCAAGTCGTACGAGGTGTTTTTTTACATGTTCTATTGCGTTCTCAAAATACTGAATCAGAGAAAAGGGAGTATTATAAAAGACCGATTCCGTTTGCAAGATCTCACCTAAATGTAATAAATTGGTTAGTATCCTTTCTCCATTTGTTTTACGTAATAAAATTTTGGGTATCTCAAATGTAGAAAAAATTTTATCCAACATTGGCAGGATTCCTTTTTTTCTCCAAATTGTGTGATAAACATAAAATTGCTGTAATTTTTCTTCCAAAATATTTTCCTCTCGATTAATCTGGTCTAATTCAGCATAACTAAGACCTAACGTAGCAGTACCCAATGCGGTGCGGATAAATCTTTTAGGATCTACGCACGCTTTGAGCCAACACAACATGTCTTGCGCTTCTTCGGTTTGAAATACGGAATCTTTCTCCGAAAAATAGAGACTACGCACTTTTTCGACACTCAGTGCGGTTCGGATTGCAGTAGCTTCTTTGTGGTCACGAACCAGAATGGTAATATCACTTGGACGAAGGGCTACGAATTTCCCAGATTGCTTAGATTGAAATCCCGCTTTTTCTTGATTACCGAAGAATAAGAGTTTTGCAATTTTTCTGGCAGCAAAACGCGCCATGATCTCGCGATATGTCCCTAAAGGAACAACCTGTCCTTCTTCTCCAGGAAAATAAAAGAAATTCATTGGAGAAGGTATATCCCCTTCTATTAGAAAACGGTCTTGTAGCCCGTGTGCTCGTATCGAAGAAAATAAAATAGCACTAAACAAAAATGGATCCTGTGCGTGCTGAAATAATTTATTGATTGCCGTTACTAACGGTTCGCTAGAACGATAATTGGTGTCAAGAAAATATTTCTGCTCTTGGGCATTTTTTCGCGCTCTCAAATAAGTATAGATATCTGCACCACGAAAAGAATAAATGGCTTGTTTTGGATCTCCAATCATTAGAAAAAGATTTTTCTCTCCGATGTTTCCATAGATCGATTGAAAAATATCGTACTGTAATTTATCGGTATCTTGAAATTCGTCAATCAACACAGCAGGAAATTGCTCCAAAATAGATTTTGCTAGAAAATCTGAATTTCTTAACGCGTTTGATAAATGAACTAATAAATCATCAAAATCTGCCTTAGATTGAAGGTCTTTTGCTCGAGAATATCGATCTTTTACCCAATTCATTGCGTGATAAAGAGGCTCCATCCCGATCTCTGGTTCCACAGTATTTAAGAATGACGATAATCCATCTAAAGCATCAAATGCAGAGTGTTTTGGTTTTGCATGTTCACAGCCTTTGCGCATTATAAATCCGCTCGTGGAAAACCTTTCTACCCATTCTGTTTTAATGTTTACACCATTTTCTGCCCATTCTCTAAAAGCTCTTAGTCGATTATCAAAAAATCGTTTTGGATAACATTGTCCGTTTAGAAAAGGATAAACTTCTCGTAACTTTTCTTCTATTTCAGGACAATTTTCTTTCCAAATTTTTCTAGCGTTCATTTCCAATTTCAATAAATTATTTTTCCATTCGCCCCACGTCTGTAATTCCTTTTTTACTTCTTCAAAATCTTTGAAAAAATCTTGAGAAACTTTGTATTGGAGTAATTCTTTTATCTTTTGAGCAAGTAGGGAGGGAGAAATCTCTTTTGAATCTAACATATTGTAAATGCCTAGGATTACTTCCTGACTACTTGAATAATAAAATGTTCTCCAATAGTCCCGTGTTGCTTCTTCAAATAGATCTTCATTTTCTCCAAAAGTATCTATTTCAAAAGGGAGTCCGCTTTCAAACGCATACTTTTGAAGCATACGACTACACCAACTGTGAATTGTGTAGATTGCTGATTCATCCATGTTTTCAGCCGATATTTCTAATCTATCTGCAAGCGATTGATACTGTTCTGGAGAAAAACTTGCTTTTAACTTAGTTAGAAATTCATCAGGCGCAGGTTGCCCACGAAAACAATGCGCCGCTTCTCGTAACCGCTCTCGAATTCGATTTCTCAACTCTTCGGTAGCTAAATTGGTGAAAGTAACGACGAGAATTTCTTTTGGCGTTAATGGTTTTGAAAATGCTCGATCTCCACCATGTCCGAGGATCAATCGAACGTAGAGCGCGGCAATCACCCAAGTTTTTCCAGTGCCAGCACTTGCTTCAATAAGGCACGAACCACGCAACGGAATCTTTAATGGTAATGGGTCCAATGGATCAAAAACAGAAGAATTCATTTTGGGCACTCCAAAACTTTTTATCAGTATACGCGAAAAACCCTGTTCTTCAGGGCGGTGAGGATGTCAGTGTACTAAAGTTTTTGGACATTGTGTCGACACTCGATCAAGTTTTATTTTAAGATATTCTATCCGTAGACCACATTTTGTCGTTTTTAATTTCTCTAGGGGAACGGCCATGATTGGTGCCATTTCAAGCACGCCTCCTACTCTCTCGTTCGCCTATGCCACGTCCATGAGCGACAATGCTGCACAATCTGCGCAACCCGCTCCTGCTACCCAGACGCCTGTCGACCAAAAAGCCGGAGGAATATCGGCTGGGGGAGACCACAATTCTGGGTGCGGGTGCGATTCTTGCGTAGGAGGGCAGCAGACAGGCAAGCTGCGTCAAGAGCAGGACGAAAAAACTATTAAACATCTCAAACAACGGGATCAAGAAGTTCGAGACCACGAGGCAGCGCATCTCGCGGCTGCGGGTAGTTTGGCGCAAGGAGGTCCAAAATTTAATTACCAACGGGGTCCAGACGGGCAAGTCTATGCAGTTGGTGGGTCTGTAGCCATTGATGTTATGCCGAGCTCTAAAGATCCCAAAGAAACCATAGATAAAGCACGTATTATTCAGGCAGCGGCCTTAGCACCTTCACATCCTTCCAGCCAAGATCAAGCGGTTTCTTCTGCTGCCAATCAAATGGCCCAAAAAGCCATGCACGAACTCTCTCATCGCGAAAAAGAAGCAGCCACTGGAAACGATCAGCAGACGAAATCCCAACCCACCCCAGCGCAGCGTGCCAAAGAGGCCAAGGAGGCCGAAGACGCTCAGTCCAGTACCTCTCAGTCCCCTGCGAGTGTCAATGGGATGTCGCCTTATGTTCCAAATGAGACTATGATTCCAGCTCCTGCGAGACGCTTACAGGAAGCGTTATCGGTCTCCACTGGAAACAGCACCTTTGGGGTGTATGCGTAGCTACTGAGGGGTATCTAATGGATTTGAAAGGAAAAGTTGCGATTGTTACTGGATCAGCCCGTGGTATTGGGCGCGCCATTGCATCAGCCCTTGCCCAACGAGGTGCGGATGTTGTCATCAGTGATGTACTAGAGGATGCAGCGCGAGAAACTGCGGATCAACTACTTGCCCACGGTGGAAGAACCCTGGCAGTCCGGTGCAACGTTGCTAATCGAGGTGAGGTGGAACACCTGATCCAAGAGACTGTGCAAAGCTTAGGACGTCTTGATATCCTTGTTAACAATGCGGGAATCACACGAGACACCTTGCTAGTCCGAATGAGCGAGGAGCAGTGGGATTTGGTCTTAGACATCAACCTAAAAGGTACTTTCTTTGCTTGCCAAGCGGCTGCAAAAGTCATGATGAAAGCCCGTAGCGGGAAGATCGTAAACATTGCCTCCGTCGTCGGGTTGACTGGAAATGTCGGACAAGCAAACTACGCAGCTTCTAAAGCCGGTGTGATTGCACTGACTAAAACCGTCTCCAAAGAATTGGGCACACGTAACGTTTGTGTCAATGCAGTCGCTCCGGGTTTCATTGAAAGCGACATGACAAAGTCTCTCAGTGAGGCTGCAAGAAAAGCATTCATGGACCACATTCCGTTGAACCGTCCTGGGACTACGGAGGATGTAGCCAACGCAGTGGTGTTTCTCTGCTCTCCCGCTTCGGATTACATCACCGGACACTGCCTCACAGTAGACGGTGGGATGACCGCGTACTAAAATCAGGGCAGTTGTCGTTCTGTTAGAACTTGAGCGTCCTTGCTACATTAGTGTACAATTTCGCTCAGTTTTCAGTGTGTCTTGCGTACTGGTAAGGTGTGTGTTCTCGCCAGAAATAATCTGCAGATATAACCTAAATTCCTTTGTTTACTTCAACGACGGGTAATACCCGCCGAATTTAAAAAATTACCTATGAAAGAAATATTAGAACGCGCGCAAGCCGCCGAGGCGAAATGGCGTCAGTTATTCGAGCGAACTTTGCAACAAGATTTTAATTCTGTTCTGTCGAGTCGCTCAGATCGAATCAACGCAGAGCAAGCATTACATGACGTTTGCACAGAATTAGGAGCAGCATTACTTGAAAAGCTTCGACACGCAAAAGAACAGGCAAGAACACATCTTTTAGAAGTATTAGAAGGTACTTTTGTAGTACCTGTAGGAGAACCGCCAGTACGAGAGATTGTTCAAACTGAACTTTTTGAAGAAAAAATAGAAGTACTGCCTACTATCCTAAGTACTCAAGAGGCTGAATCACGTACCATTACTGTTGAAGTGCCAGAAGCACCGAAAACCCCAGCGAGTGAGGAAAAGCTTTTACAATTTAGAAAACAAGGAATTGGTTACACAGACAAAAATGAATCTAGTTACGAGTTTGAGTACAGTGTTACTCCTGATATTTTAGAAGAAATCATTGAAAAATTTGATGTTCCTTCCAATATTTTCTCCAAAGAAAGCTTCTCCAAAGAGATTCAATCATTGAAGGAAGTTACTGAGAAGCTCTCAGAAGGTAAGAAATGGGTAGACAAAAAGGTAAGCCGTTTGATTTGTCACTATTTGGTAGCACGACAGAGGAACGCACAGGAAATCAACATTGGAGATAGTTCCGAAATAGGTATAAAGAACGCTAGAGACCTAAGGAATATTCATGAACAAATTAAGGAGGTAGTAAAATTTTTTAGTTCTTATACAACCTTCTACGTGCACGGGCTTTCTTTATCCCACTTGCCGACAACGGGGACATGGCCAGAAGACGCGAAAAAACACTTGCAGGGTCTTAAGGATTCTGAATACTACAAGAAACGTTCTACTCCTCAAGAACAGGTTTTTTCTGCACCTGAACTAACCCTAGATACGCAATCTAAGGTACAAAAAAATCGCGTTCAATCCATTAGAAAGAAGAGCTCAAACCTCAAAGAATTTACAGATGAGATTCTACAGATTATTGAGGATGGTTTGACAGAATCTGAAGAAAAACAAATCATAGATTCAATCAAAGGATATTTGGGAAAAGCTCAATACCTAGAGGATCAGATTCAACATCTAAAGCTTGCTCGGTTTTTTGAGTTAGCCCAAGAGGAGCTTGAATCTGAGGCTAACAACGAAGATTCACAAAAGGTTTCTCTACCAAAAGAATTACTAGAAAAGACGAGAGACAAACATGTCATCATTGCTGGACAAAGTGAAAGGAAAGACGATAGGAGAATAAGACAAATTAGAGAAAGGTTTGAGTTTGAAGAAGTTGAGTGGATCGAACTGAAAACGCCAGGAGTCGAAGGTCTTTCGGAACGTGTAAAAAACGGAACCGTTGACTTGGTAATCTTACTCTATTCGATTCAACACAGAGATTCATTACCAATTATTGCTGCTGAATCCAATCGCTGCAAAGTTGTGCGTTCGGGTTCTGGAATCGAACAAATGCGTAATTCTATAGAAGAGGCGTTTAGCAGGGGATAGTGGGTTTTTTAGCGTAATGAAGTTTCCTAGATCACATGTGTTTGTCAGTTGCACAAAAGACTCTGTTTCTGTCTATGTCTTGGTGGGAGCTGCTACGGAAGGTGGACATCCTGATGATTTCATATCCAAATTGGATATGGGAGTGATTCACACACTCCGTATGTCAGAATGGCAGTGCCATTAGATCTACCCTGTCACAGTCACAGAATCAGGCCAGAATTCACTATCAAGCACTTGGGAGATAGCCCACGGGCATCGCTTTGGGAAGGCGTTTTCATTAAAGCCAGTTTCCCTTGCAGCTATCAGCAGTGCGTCCCCGTAGGCGTCTTCGATACTTTCCCCTATGGTTGGTTTCAAACTAGGGTTTTGTCGCAACACACGTCTAACTTTGCGCCGTTGTTCTTCCACTGTAAGCCGCCAGCTATTGCTGCGCCGTTCCGGTTGGTGTTGCCATTTGAGAAGGTGGGCCAATAATACTGCTAGCCGGTTAATAAGTTCCCGTCGTTCGCTTGCACCCATGCTTTCCAATTCTTCTATCAGATGCTCATGATCCACTTCCGCATACCGTCCTTGTTTTAGTAATGTTGCTTGTTCTTGTGTCCATGAATAAAAATCTGTTTCGTGAGTACTCATAACAACCTATTTTAATAGTGGTCTTCCCATACGCGAGGCTCTTTTGTCCTTCCTTGGGTTTTGTTTCGGTCTCATTTCAGCCGTAAAAGGAACATAAGGGTTCAACAATTCAGGTGGCGGCTCTGGAGGTTCTCCTTTAGGTTTTTGTACAGATAAAACCCACAACAAATACTCTGCGGCGGAAAAACGCGTTTCTGCCGCTGGCATTGCAACCGATATTTTAAGCCTTTCCTTTCTATCCATTTGATAGATCTTTGGAAAATTTTGGAGAAGAAACACCACCGCTAAAGAATCAATAGTAGGTACTGGACAAAATTGGATATGCCCTCCTGTTGCACCAAAATCTAGTTTTTGAATCCCCAATGTTTTTGTCGTCAGTTTGAACTCTGCTACTCGGAAAAGATTTTCAACTTGTTTAGGGAAGAGCCCAAAACGGTCTACCATTTCTACTCGCAACTCTCGTAATTCCCCAAAGGTTTCAGCACTGGCAATGCGCTTATAAAGAATTAAGCGAATGTGTACATCTGGCAAATATTCCGTAGGAATGAGAGCAGATATGTGCAGATTTACTTCACTGCTAAGGTCTAACGGTGGTTCTGAACTTAGATCTTTTCCGGACCGAATGGCTTGCACTGCGTTTTTAAGAAATGTTTGGTACAGCGTAAAACCAACTTCTTGCATTTGACCACTTTGGGCTTCTCCGAGTAACTCACCAGCACCACGAATCTCCATGTCATGAGTGGCCAAAGCAAACCCCACGCCAAGGTCTTCTAACGAAGCAATAGCATCGAGTCGTTTGATGGCCTCTGGGGTCATGGCCTTTCGTTCCGGGACAATCAAATAAGCATAAGCACGGTGATGAGATCGGCCTACTCTTCCTCGCAGCTGGTAAAGTTGTGCTAACCCAAGGCGATCTGCACGGTGCAGAATAATAGTATTAGCAGTTGGGATATCAATGCCAGTTTCGATAATGGTGCTGCACACTAGAACGTTAAACCGTTGATGATAAAAATCAAGCATGACCCGCTCGAGGTCTCTTTCCCGCATTTGTCCATGCGCCACACGCACCGTAGCTTCTGGCAATAAGTCTTCTACTTTTTGGGCTATCTTTTCGATGGTTGCTACTTCATTGTGTAAGAAATAAACCTGTCCTCCACGTTTGATTTCACGCAACATGGCCTCGCGCAACAGATCATCTTCCCATGATTGAATAAAAGTTTGAATCGCTAGTCGTTTTGCTGGTGGTGTAGAAAGAATCGAAAACTCTCGTAGCCCAGAAATGGCCATATGCAATGTTCTGGGGATTGGAGTCGCCGTGAGCGTGAGTAAGTCTACCGAAGTGCGCAGTGCTTTTAGAGCTTCTTTTTGGCGCACCCCAAAACGATGCTCTTCGTCTAGGATCACGAGTCCGAGACTTTGAAAAACTGTTTTTGTTTGTAATAACTTATGCGTTCCAATCACGATGTTTACGACACCGGAAGCGAGCCCAGCCAACACCTCTTCTTGTTGTTTTGGTGTCCGAAATCGCGACATTACCTCAACACGTACTGGCCAATCCGCAAATCGATCGGCAAAGGTTTGGTAGTGTTGTTGCGCTAGTAAAGTAGTAGGTACAAGCACTGCTACTTGGCGTCCTTCCTCTACGACGACGAAAGCAGCTCTCAAAGCAATTTCAGTTTTTCCAAAACCAACGTCTCCACAGATCACTCGATCCATTGGGAGACTGGATGCCAAATCTGCGAGGGTTGCATCGATTGCATCCTGTTGATCTGGTGTAGTCTCAAAAGGGAATCCTGCGCAAAATGCCCGGTATTCTGTTGGTTGTACCGAGAATGTATGACCAACGCGGGCAGCCCGGCGGGCATGCAAATCTAAGAGCTCTACTGCTACATCCCGTGCTTGTTCAGCTGCTCGTCGTTTGGCCTTTTCCCACTGACTAGAACCCAATTTGTGCAGTGGCGCATGTTCGGAATCCAGTCCGGTGTATCGAGAAACAAGGTTTAGAGCAGAAATCGGAACGTAGAGCTTATCTCCACCTTCATATTCGAGAGACAAAAACTCTGCATCAACACCATCCACAGATAGATGCTGAAGACCTAAATATCGACCTACCCCATGGGTCTCGTGCACGATGGGCATACCAATACGCAATTCGACGAGATCCCGAATCATTGCTTCGGGATTCAATCCCTTTGAATCGCGTCGTCTTCGCTGCATGGCTTGTTCGCCAAACAGCTGATTTTCTACGATTACTGCAATTCCTTTTAGGCACAATCCTTGTTCCAACGGTGCTACTGTGATGGCGAGTGGCGCATTATTTTCCAAAAATTTTTGCCAACCGCTGACAGATTTTGGGAAAAGGTCTACTGTCTTCAAAAGTCCGAGTAAGGTTTCTCGTCGTCCTGCACTTTCCGCAACAACTAACACTCGTCGAGTTGTCGAAAAATCTAAAAATGGTTTAAAGGGGTTTTCAGAACGAGTTTCTACTGAAAGCGTTGGAGGTACTTCAGTATCAAAATTAGTAGTTCCATTACGAATTATTTGAGGATCCGTATGTGCGGTTACCCTAGGATAACCATTCAAAGCACCAAAAACCTGATGAGTCTGCAAGTAAAGAGTGGTAGGAGAAAGCAAAGGACGCACGATGCGACCAGATTCGTAGCGTTTAGTGATCTCCTGCCAAAAGGCATCCATAGAGGTTTCTAAACCCGCATTTTCTACTACCACACTATTGCTAGGCAAATAATCGAAAAGTGTAGCAGTCTGCTCAAAAAATAGAGGTAAGTAATACTCAATACCGGAAGGTGACAAACCTTGTCCCACATCTCGGCAGGTTGAGTAAGCAATTTTGTCTGGAAAGGTCGTGAGCCAATTCTTCTGAAAATGTGAGATTGAAATAGGATCTAAAGGAAGCTCTTTAGCAGGTAATACATGTATTAAAGAAATAGAATCTTGAGATCGTTGGGTCTCAGGGTCAAAATTTTGCAGAGAAGAAACTGAATTAGTTTTGAACTCAATACGACAAGGCAACGTAGTCCCCATCGAATAAAGATCGATTCGTTCTCCGTGAATCGTAAATTCACCACGTTCTAGTACAGTAGAAACCGGACGGTATCCAATGTTTTCGAGGTAAGTATGTAATTGCTCCAGTGTTAAGCGTTGACCCGGTGTTACCGTCAAAGTGGATTTGTCGAGGTAATCGCGGGGTGGCAACCGTTGCATCAACGTGGCCGCAGGCACTAACAAGATACCTTTGGTTAGGTGCGGCAGTTGATACAACGTGGCAAGACGTTCTGAAACAATGTCTTGATGTGGAGAAAATGGATCGTATGGGAGGGTTTCCCAATCAGGAAAAATAAAAACGGGAGTTTTTTCCGTTACTCCTAAGTAAAACTGCAATTCTTGGGCAAGTCGGAAAACACTGGCAGTGTCCTCCAGAGTCACTACTAGCAGACCTTGATACCCTTTGGCGGCATTCGAGAGGATTAGTCCGAGGGCACTCCCGTGTAATTGACCCCAAATTAACCTATGGCCCGGGTTTTTAGGAAAAGGAGGCGTAAGCAAAGGATTGCAAAAACTATTTTAGTAACAGATGCGTGTAGTCTACGCTCATACTCGTGAAGCTAGCGATTTAGAAGGTATTCGCCGAATCTGTGCCCCTAATTGAGACAATTTTTCTTCGATGCACTCATAACCGCGGTCGATGTGGTAGATCCTATCCACTTCAGTATCCCCTTTGGCGACCAACCCTGCGAGCACCAAACTTGCCGAAGCACGCAAATCTGTGGCCATGACGGGTGCCCCAGTAAGGTTGGCTACTCCCGTAGTAACCGCGGTGTTCCCTTCAAGTCGAATCTGAGCACCCATGCGCCGCAATTCTTCCACATGCATGAAGCGGTTTTCAAACACGGTTTCTGTGATCATCCCAACCCCTTTGGCCACGGAGTTGAGTGCCGTAAATTGTGCCTGCATGTCAGTGGGAAATCCCGGAAAGGGTGCAGTGTGTACCGAGACTGCTTTCGGAACACGTCCTTTCATGTCTAACAAGACCCAATTTGTTCCCCACTCTACCGTTGCACCGGTTTCTCGCAGTTTCAGGAGAACTGATTCCAGCAATTCGGGTCGGATATTTTTGAGTTTGACACGTCCTGTAGTGATGGCAGCCCCAACAAGATAAGTGCCTGCCTCGATTCGATCAGGCAACACCGAATATTCCGTGCCTCCCAAACGATCGACCCCTTCTATTCTGATGGTATCAGTACCAGCACCCTGAATCTTAGCTCCCATCTGGTTCAAACACTGTGCTAAATCCGTGACTTCCGGTTCTCTTGCGGCATTTTCAATGACTGTAATTCCATCTGCAAGAGTTGCGGCCATCATGAGGTTCTCAGTTCCAGTGACGGTGACGAGATCCATAAAGAGGTGCGCACCGCGAAGGCGTTTTGCGCGAGCGTGGATATATCCTGCTTCTACTCGAATCTCAGCACCCATGGCCGCGAGGCCGTCCAAGTGCAAATTCACGGGACGTGAACCAATCGCACAACCTCCCGGTAGAGAAACGACTGCTTCCCCATAGTGTGCAAGCAAAGGTCCAAGCACCAAAATGGAAGCACGCATCGTTTTGACTAGTTCATAGGGAGCGCGTAACTCTCGAATTGTGCGCGGATCCACCTCAACGGTCATGCTCTCGTCGACTAGGAGATGTACACCCATTCGTCCCAACAGTTCCATAGTAGTGGTAATGTCTCGCAGATGCGGAACATTGCGCACTCGTACCGGCTCTTCAGCCAACAGGGTAGCCGCTAAAATGGGAAGCGCAGCATTTTTTGCCCCGGAGATTCGAATCTCTCCATTCAGTGGCACGCCACCGGTAATCAACAATTTGTCCATTAGGAAACCGAAGTGTCAATGACGAAGTTTGTACCCAGTGCGAAGCCAATAGAGATTCAGTGTAGCTATTCCAAACGCTACTAAGACACATACCAAAACCGAAATTCTTGGATCTACATCTGAAATCCCTAAAAACCCGTAGCGAAGCCCGTCAATCAAGTAAAAAAACGGGTTAAAAGCGGAAGCCTGTTGCCAAAACAATGGTAACTTTCTAACTGAATAGAAAACTCCGCTCAAAAAAGAGAGTGGTAGGATTACAAAATTTTGGAACGCTGCTAATCGATCAAAGTTATCAGCCCATATGCCAGCCATTAACCCTAATCCACCCAAAATGATCCCACCGAGTATTCCAAACAGAAGTGCCCATAACGGGTGGGTCATGGGAGTGACTATCAATAAGGTAGCACCCATCCAAACACCAATTCCTACGACCAATCCTCTTGTCACTGCTGCACTCACGAACGCCAAAAAAAATTCAATAGGCCCAAGCGGTGCCAACAGTACAAATACTAAATTTCCAGTCATTTTAGACTGAATTATACTGGAAGAACTATTCGCAAAAGCATTCTGAAGCATGGCCATGCTGACCAGCCCCGGCACCAAAAAAGTGGTGTACGAAATCCCAGGATAAGGTTGTATGTGTCCCTCTAACACTTGTCGGAACACTAATAAATACAACATGGCCATGACCACAGGTGTGAACACGGTCTGTACAAGCACCTTAAGGAAACGGCGTGTCTCTTTGGTAAAAAGCGTTGCCATCCCACGCCAATTCACTTCAGACATGCTCAACGGCGTTTCTTCGGCAAATAAAGATCAGTCAAGGTACCCTCAAAAGCTTCTGCTGAAAAGGCAATCGTTTCAGACAACGTGGGATGCGGATGAATAGTCAGCGCAAGATCCTGAGCGTTCGCACTCATTTCAATGGCTAAAGCTGCCTCTGCAATCAACTCTCCTGCACCAGGACCGACAATACCAGCGCCAAGTAACTGTTTTGTATTAGGATCAAACAGCAACTTTGTCAATCCTTCTTCCCCACCGAGCGTCAAGGCACGGCCTGAGGCCGCCCAAGGAAAAGCTCCTTTTTCGTATGAAATACCTTTTGATTTAGCTTCTATTTCGGTCAGACCCACCCAAGCCACTTCAGGATCGGTATAAGCCACATTGGGAATGACCCTAGCTTCAAAACCGCTCTTGTGCCCTGCGATTACCTCCGCAGCCACTTTGCCTTCATGTGTGGCTTTATGCGCCAACATTGGTTGACCGGTCACGTCGCCAATCGCGTAAATATGCCCTACGTTAGTCTGTTGTTGAGCATTTACTGGAATAAAACCACTCTTATCTACTAACACACTAATAGTTTCTGCGCCAATGTCGGCACCATTGGGTTTGCGTCCCACTGCGACCAATATTCGATCAAATGTTTTTTGAATGATCCCTTTTGGCGTTTTAAACTGAACTGCTAGCGTTTCTGTGTTCAAAAGACCCAAAAACTGGGTGTTTAAGTGAATTTGAACACCTTTGGCTGAGAGACGACGTTGCAAAGGCCGTACAAGATCAAGATCGCAACCAGGGAGAAGAGTGGGACTCCACTCAACGACGGTCACCTGAGAACCCAGCGCACTGTACACCGTGGTCATCTCAAGACCAATGATGCCCCCACCAATCACCAACAGGTTCTTTGGGATGTCGTTTAGGGCTAGGGCACCGGTTGAATCAAGGATCCTAGGATCCTCTGTTGAAAGTCCGGGTAACTGTATGGGCACAGAACCAACCGCAATAATTGCGTTCTGAAATGAGATCTGTTGTTGGCCAAAAGTGCCTTTTACCTCTAATTTATGTGGGTTTATGAAGGTACCCGTGCCTTGGACTACTCGTACCTTTCTTTGTTTTGCCAAAGCCGAAAGACCTTGAGTCAGTTTCTGAACCACTTTGGACTTCCCGGTACGGAGAGACTCTAGGTCGATAGCAGGAGAACCAAAAACAACGCCATGGCTAGAAAGGCTCTTTACTTCCTCCATTACTTTGGCAACATGAAGTAACCACTTTGAGGGAATGCAGCCAACTTGAAGGCACACCCCCCCCAAAGAGTTTTGGGGTTCAACGAGAATTACTTGTCTGCCAAGGTCTGCTGCTCGGAAAGCTGCAGTGTAACCTCCCGGACCTCCCCCTAAAACCACTACTTCGGTTTGAAGTTCAGTGCCATCTTGGGATAACTCAGGCATAGGAGTCGCTACCCAAAACATTTTTTAACTGTTTGAAAGCACTTTTCTCAAGTTGACGGATACGTTCCGCTGATACTTGATATTGTTCCGCGAGTTCCTGCAAGGTGGTTTTGTTGTCTTCTTCTAACCAACGTTTGGCCAAAATATCACGACTCCGTGCGTCTAATGTTGCAAGTGCCTGCTGGAGTCGATCTTGTTGGACGTTCTCTGCATTTTCTCTTTCAAAAATAGAAGCAGGATCCGCACGCGTATCTTGGAGGTAGGCGGCAGGAGAGAAGAAATCTTCATCGTCGTCGTCATGGGCATCAAAATGGACGTCTTGTCCCGACATTCGCGCTTCCATTTCTAATACTGTTTCAGAAGATACCCCAAGATCAGAAGCAAGGGATCGTGCTTCGTTTTGATTGAGCCAACCCAAATGTTTTTTCGCGCTGCGCAAATGAAAAAAGAGTTTTCTTTGCGCTTTGGTAGTGGCTATTTTGACGACTCGCCAATTACGTAGGACAAATTCCTGAATCTCAGCGCGAATCCAATGGACTGCAAAGGATACTAAGCGAACACCCAATTCTGGATCAAAACGTCGCACCGCCTTCATTAGGCCGATGTTGCCCTCTTGAATTAGATCGGTCTGAGGCAAACCATACCCACGATAGCCACGCGCTACGTGGATGACAAATCGTAAATGACCCAAAATTAAACGTCGAGCAGCATCCAAATCGTCTTGGATACGCAGACGTGTCGCGAGGTCGTATTCCTCTTCTGCTGACAACGTTGGGATTGCATGCACTGCTCGGACATAGGCTTCTAGGCTGCCCGTAGGTAGGGCTAGATCGATGTTCTGCAATGCGGTAGACATGGCATTTCTCCTCAAAGAAACCAGCTTTACGAAAACATTTTAGCACTCTTATCAGTCGAGTGCTAATCTTCCGTCTTCGGTGGTTCCAAGAGTGCGTCCACGAGTTCTTCTGCTGAAAAAGGTCGCAAATCTTCTAACCCTTCCCCTACGCCAATGAAACGAATAGGGAGACGCAAGCGTTTTGCAATAGCAAATAGGATTCCACCTTTTGCAGTACCATCTAGTTTGGTTAGGACAAGGCCTGTCACCCCAATAGCTTGATGGAACTGCTCTGCTTGAGCCAGTGCGTTTTGACCAATGGTAGCATCAAGAACTAATAACACTTCGTGTGGTGCGGTGGGATCTAATTTTGATAACACACGCTTGACCTTCTTAAGTTCTTCCATGAGGCCACTCTTGTTGTGAAGCCGCCCTGCAGTATCTGCAATCAGTAAATCGATATGGCGTGCCTGAGCTGATTGAAAAGCATCGTAGACTACGGAAGCGGCATCCGAAGTCCTACCCTGTGAAATGACTGGGACATTGTTCCGTTCTCCCCAGACTTGAAGTTGCTCTACGGCAGCAGCTCGAAAAGTATCTCCGGCAGCCAATAGAACACTATGTCCTGCTTGGCGCATGAGAAAAGCTAACTTGCCAATAGTCGTGGTTTTTCCAGAACCGTTAACGCCAACCAAAAGCACTACAAAGGGACGAATTTTTTCCGGTAACACAAGAGGCAGTGCGACTGGAGCCAGTAGAGCAATAAGGTTTTCACGTAAAGCACGGTAAAGGGCTTCCGTGTCTGCGAGGGTTTGTTGGCGGGCCCGCAGGTTTTCTAGGATCGATTGGGTAGCTTCAACACCAACATCCGCGAGCAGGAGGCGTTCCTCCAATTCGTCTAAGACTTCCTGACTAATTGCTCGTCGAGCTACAAAAAGACGAGAAAGCTCGTCGGAAAGAGTTGCACGAGTTCGTGCTAACTTTTCCTTTAGCTTGCTAAATATCCCGCTACTTTTTTCTGTATCTAACATCTTTCCAAAACCAAACATTTTGTTTTCTCAATTCAGACAAAGGCGGTTTAATATGAGATCCGCAAGGGCATCTATGTGATCTGGTCGGTCATTCAAAGATAGTATGAAATGATATGTTTTTCCGCCTGCACTCAAGAATAAATCTCGGTACCGCAGTTGCACTTCTTCTAACGTTTCCAAACAATCTGCAGAAAATCCAGGACAGAATACATCTACTCTTTGGATTCCCGTTTTTGCCCACTTTTCTAATGTCTCATCTGTGTATGGTTGCAACCATGTGGCAGGCCCCACACGGGATTGGAAACTAGTTGTCCACTCATTTTCTTTTAGCTGCAAACGTTCTGCCACGCCGCGCGCAGTAGCATGACATTGTTCTTCATAAGGATCTCCGACCAGTGTTGCTTGAATTGGCAACCCATGAAAAGAAAATAATAACTTCTCAGGTTTTAGATGTTTTTGCCATGCTTCTTCTACACTCGTAGCTAAAGCATCCAAATAGGATGAATAATCATGATATTGCATTACCATATGAAGTTCTGGCAACTTTCGCCATTTACTTAATAAATTAGCAACTGAGTCAAACGCAGAACCAGTAGTAGCAGTAGCGTACTGTGGATACAATGGCAAAATAAACAACAGATCGATATTATGTTTGCGAATCTCTTCTAAAACATCTTTTAGGGAAGGGTTTCCGTAGCGCATTCCTAGATAGACGGACACTGATTTTTTTGTCTTCTCTCGTAATTTATTTTCCAGGGCTATTCTTTGGGCATTTGAAATGACTAAAAGGGGAGAGCCTTGTTCTGTCCAGATTTTTTGATAGAGACGTGCCGCATGTTTAGGGCGCGTCCTCAGGATAATGCCATGCAACACAAACCACCAAAGCAAACGCGGCAATTCAATAACTTTTGGATCCCAAAGAAATTCTGCGAGGTAACGACGAACTGCTGAAGTCGTAGGCGCGTCTGGCGTGCCCAGTTGAACAAGCAAAATTCCTAATCTTTTTGAAGTATCTTGATTAAACAAGTATTGAATTACCTAGATCTCGCGCGAAATTGATCTATGAGGGAAGAAAGCCCACCAATCATTACAGAAGCATCTACACCTCGTTCTTTCAATAGGAATGCTGCCGCAGAACTCCGCTCGCCAGTGTCACAATAGCAGATGTAATGCTGACCTTGTTTTAATAGTCCAGCACCATCCCGCAGATGTTGAAGTGGAATATTGACACTTCCACGAATTTTACTATTGGTGTGTTCTTGCGCAGTCCGAACATCTAATAAAATAGCACCCTCTTTGGCAGACTGGGCAGCTTCCTTCGGGGGTATCCGTCGCAAAACCGGTGTTTCCAGCAATACTGCAAAATCCTGGCTAGATAATCTCATAAGGATGCCGTCTGTTTTCATAGTAACGGTTGCATTTCGCCGACTTTTAGAAACTAGAGCTTCTTCTCCAAAAGTATCTCCAATACCAAGTTCTGCTAATATAACGGGTTGTACTGAATCAGACATTTTCCTAGTGACTTGGCAAGTGCCATGACAAATTACGTAATAGTAGTCCCCTGGGTCTCCTTGCCGAACGATTACGTCTCCAGCTCTCCCAATGACTTCATGCATGCAACCGAGTACTTTTTGGACATGAGCACCAGGAAGGTTGATAAACATTTTTTTCTGGAGAAGTTTGATAATCCATTCTTTATCTCCTACATCTATGTCGAATTCTTCTACGACAAAACCAGACATGGTATCTTGAATGACGGTGTCTACGACCATCAACTTATCTACTAGTCTACTATCTACACGTGCAATTCTTGAAAGTGTGCGAGTAACTCCAGTGTAACGACGAGGTTTTAGATTCGATAAGGCATACCGAGCCATTTCTTTCGTAGGATGAACAAGAGTTTTTGTGCCATCATTAGAGTGTAAGTCGATTTCTCCAGAAACAAGGAAAATAGAGGCTGTATCTTCATCTCCAATCGAAAACAAACGAACCCCTGCTGGTAACTCTTCCACTGAAATTTCTTTACACAAATGTCGAAAATTTTCTAAAGTTAAAGAATTTAGTGGGATAAGACTGCGCAACCTCTCCTCATCTGTTTTGATCATATGATTCATCCAAGAGCCTACTCATTCGCGTAGAGGTTTTACGCAAGATTTTCACATGTTCTGCAAGTTTCTAAAGTGTTTTGTAGCAAGTTAGAGGGAACATCAGCGGTTACAACGCCTTGGCCAATAGTTTGTAACAATACAAAACGCACGGATCCTCCCGATACTTTTTTGTCTACTGCCATGAGCTCTAAAAAGCTTTTAGAAGTCATTTCTGCAGGAGCACGCTGAGGAAGGTTCGCACGATCAAGCAAAGATGAGATCCTATCCACTTCTGATTTTTTCACCCACCCAAAACGATAAGAGAGATCTGCAGCCATCGCAATGCCTGCTGCAACTGCTTCACCATGTAACCAAGTACCATAACCAAGACCTGTTTCAATAGCGTGCCCAAAAGTATGTCCTAAATTCAGAAGTGCTCGCACCCCAGATTCTCGCTCATCTTCCACTACAATCTCGGCTTTATTTCGACAAGCACGTTCAATGGCAAAAGTTAAAGCTTCCGTATCTCTTAATTGCAATTTTGAGAGATTTTCTTCTAGCCATTCAAAAAAAGGAGCATCACGCACGAGAGCAATTTTAATAATTTCTGCTAACCCAGCCGAGAATTGACGATCATCCAAAGTAGTAAGGGAAGAGATATCTGCTACGACCAATTTTGGTTGATGAAAAGCACCAATCATATTCTTGCCAAGGCGATGGTTAACACCTGTTTTTCCGCCAACGGAAGAATCTACTTGGGCAAGTAAGGTCGTCGGAACCTGAATAAAATCCACTCCCCGTTGATACGAGGCAGCTGCAAAACCTGTGATATCTCCAATGACTCCACCACCAAGAGCTAATAACGTACAATGACGATCGAAACGTGCTGTAAGTAAAGCAGTAAAGATGTTTTCCAGAATATCAAGTGTCTTATACTCTTCTCCGTCTGGCAGTATGACAGACTGAGGCTTCCAATTTACCAAAGCACGCTCTACCGTTTCAAGATAAAGTGGAGCAACGGTCTCATTGGTCACTATCATTACTTGTTTTTTTAAGTAAGGAGCATAAATGTCAGAACGCCCAGCCAGTTCTACACCAATCCAGATTGGGTAGCTACGCTTCCCTAAGTTCACCGAAAAATATCGCATAGAGAACACACAATTTGAGGTATTCCGAGTTCTGCGTAGTTTACTCTTCGAGCAGAAAATGAAAAGAAGAAGTAGCAAACTGTTGTACTAACTCGCGCACAACTGCACGGATACTTTGTTCGCTCACGTCCAGGGTAAAGTGTGCAATCTCACGGTAAAGGGGATCACGGGCCTCTAAAAGTTCTCGTAACTTGGCATATGGATCGGTGTTCTGAAGAAGAGGTCGGTTTCGATCATGAGCTGTCCGCGCCACTAACACATCCACTGATGCACGTAAATAGACCACACAACCACGATGCTTCAAATATTCTCGGTTTTCTGGATCGAGGACGACACCCCCACCCGTGGCTAGAATTAGCCCCTCCGAAGCGGTCAAGTCTGCGATGACGTTCTTCTCTCGTGCTCGAAAACCAATTTCACCTTCCATCTCAAAAATCAAGGGTATGGAAACCCCTGTACGCGCTTCAATGACTTTGTCGCTGTCCACAAACGGGAGCTGCATCGCGCAAGCCAACTGTCGGCCAACGCTGCTCTTGCCTGCACCCATTAAGCCGATTAAAAAAACATTACGTACCATCAGATGCTTTTACCAAAATTCTGATAAAAGATCAAGCAATAATCTGAAAAGCACTACATTTAGTATTTGTAAGTAAAAATTTATAACTAATTGATTACAATTAACTATTTTTTCTTTAAGATTGACATGACCTCCTAAATTTGAATACCATGCTGTTTTATTTTTCATATTTGCTCCTCATTCGAAACTACCTATGAAGCCTGTCCACCTGAAAACCGTGTCTGCTCTCACCTCGGGTATCCTGATACAGCCGGTCTCAGTAGACATTTTCAACAAGAAATATCGCCTCAAAGACAAGAACGGCCACTGGGTAGACCAATCCATTGAGGACACCTTCCAGCGGGTTGCCAGAGCTTTGGCTGATGTGGAAATCGAAGAGATCCGAGAAAAGTGGTACCAAGAATTCCTTTGGGCTCTAAACAATGGAGCCATACCAGCAGGCCGCATTCTCTCTAACGCAGGTGCTGCGGAATACAAGCCATCTACCTCCACAATCAACTGTACGGTATCTGAGCACGTCCAAGACTCCATGGATGGAATCCTTCACGCTGTTCACCAAGCAGGCTTAACCCTTCATTCGGGAGCAGGCATTGGCTATTGCTTCTCTACCCTTCGGCCAAAGGGAGCATTCGTTTCGGGAGCGGGTTCTTACACTTCGGGGCCGCTTTCGTTCATGGATATCTTCGACAAGATGTGCAGTACGGTGTCATCCGCGGGGGGTAGGAGAGGAGCACAGATGGCAACCTTCGATGTCTCCCATCCAGACATCCTAGAGTTCATTCGTGCAAAACGGGAAGACGGTAGGTTGCGCCAATTCAATCTCTCCGTCCTTATTACCAAAGAATTCATGGAGGCCGTAGAAAAGGATGCTAAGTGGGTTCTATCGTTTCCCATCCAAAAGAATCACGTCAAGGATAAATCGGAATTAGAAGATCAGACCAAAGTAATTTGGAGAAAGTGGCCAATCACGGAGGGATATTTTGTAAATAAAGATGGTCTAGTGGCCTGCAAAGTCTACAAAGAACTTCCAGCGCGTAGGCTTTGGGACACCATCATGGCGTCTACCTACGATTATGCGGAACCGGGCTTTATTCTAATCGACGAGGTAAACGAAAATAATAACCTGTGGTGGTGTGAAGAGATTACGGCTACCAATCCTTGCGTGACGGGAGATACAAGGCTTTATACGAATAAGGGAATGCCAACGGTTAGGGAGTTATACGAAACCAAAGAGAATTTAGACGTATCAGTTGATATTCGCACGTTAGGACAAGCAGGACATGGAATAGAAATTAGATCAGCAGTGCCAGTGTTTAAAACTTCAGAATTTGCAGATGTTTTCACAGTAACCACAAAACACGGCTACGAAATTAAAGCCACAGAGTGGCACGAATTCTATACCAATCGCGGAAAGTTAAAATTAAAAGACCTCCAAATTGGAGACAATCTTTTAATTCAGTCTGGGAAGGGATCTTTTGGGGAGAAAGGAGATTATGGCCTAGGATTAGTGATTGGACTAATTACTGGTGATGGGCATATCACAAATAAAGGGGATCGTGAGGAAGTTGCGTGTATTGGTCTTTGGGGAGAGAATAGATCGATTGCACCAACAGTGATCGGATATATCAATGAAATTATAGAAGGGAAAGAAAAAGGTAATAGGAAATACACTGTGTCTTCAGTAGAAGTAAAAAATAGATACCTAATAAGTATCTCATCTACAATATTAGCTAAGGAGCTAGCAGAACATGGGTTTACGAAGGAATCAAAACACAGGGTACCTGAGATTATATGGCAAGGATCCGAAGAATGTGTGAAAGGGTACCTGCACGGATTATTTCAAACAGATGGTTGCGTTCAGTTATCGGAAAAAAGTCAAACATGTTCCGTGAGGCTCTCCTCTAGTTATCCCAATTTATTAAAAGATGTCCAAATGCTGCTGGCTAATTTTGGGATCTTCTCAGGAATTTATAAGCGTAGAGACTCAGGATTTAGGATGATGCCGGACGGTAAGGGAGGAAGAAAAGAGTATTGGTGCCAACCTAACTACGATCTAATCATTGATGGGGAATCAAGAAACATTTTCATGATAGAAATCGGATTTCCTCTAAAAAGAAATGAACGAAAATTCCTTCAATGGAAAGAAGGTACGCTTCTTAGGAAGACCCAATCTTTTGAGTCTAAAATTGAAAATATTGTTTACTACGGAACTGAGCCAGTCTATGACACTACCCAGCCAGATCATAACTCAGTAATCTTCAATGGAATCGTAACTGGACAATGCGGCGAGCAAGCATTACCTCCCAATGGCTCTTGCCTATTAGGTTCCATTAACCTAACCAAGTTTATCTCTAACCCATTCACGGATAAAGTGTCATTTGATTGGAACAAATTCGAAAAAGTAGTAACGGTATTCACCCGCATGCTAGACAACGTAGTAGAGATCAATGGCTTGCCACTTCCAGAACAACGCCACGAGATTACCCATAAGCGCAGACATGGAATGGGATACCTAGGATTAGGGTCTACCTTGACTATGCTAAAGATCTCATATGGTAGTCCAGAATCGGTTAAATTCACGGAGAGGGTTACCAAGGAATTGGCACTGTTTGGCTGGAGAGTAGGTTCTTCATTGGTAAATGAAAAAGGGCCAGCTCCGATATTCGAAGAGCTATTTGAGATCACGCCAGCCATAGTAAGGCTTAGGCCAGCGTTATTGGAGGACGGCTATCAGATAGGAGAGAAGGTTAAAGGGAAGGTGCTATTCAGCTATAGCAACTACATGGATAAGATACGGGAGTTAGATCCAAAGTTGGTGGAGGAGATTAAAGAACACGGCTGCCGATTTACTCACCACTCCTCAATAGCCCCCACAGGCACTATCTCCCTTTCCCTTGGCAATAACGCGAGTAATGGAGTAGAACCTAGCTTTGCTCACCAGTACTCAAGGAACATCATCCAAGAGGGCAGGAAGACCAAAGAGAAAGTGGATGTCTATTCCTACGAGTTCCTTGAATACAAACGCTTAATTGATCCCAACGCCACAGTAGATAACCTCCCTAGCTATTTCGTAACCGCTTCGGACATTCCTCCAAAAGCACACGTAGATATTCAAGCAGCCGCACAGAAGTGGGTAGATAGCAGCATATCCAAGACTATCAACATTCCCACTAACTTCCCCTACGAAGATTTCAAGGGTATTTACCGGTACGCCTATGACCAAGGATTAAAGGGATGTACCACCTTCAGGTATAACCCTGCGGCCTTCCAAGGTGTACTGGTGAAGGAAAAGGATTTAGAGGCCACCAAGTACAGGTTTGTATTGGAAAGTGGCGAGGTTGTTGAATTGAAGGGTAATGAGGAAGTGGAGTACGAAGGGGAAACTCACACGGCCGCCAATTTGTTTGATGCCATGAAAGAAGGGTACTACGGGAAACTATAATTCTTTATAGCTGAAGTCGGTTTTTCAATTACCAGTATGCGTGAAAAATCCCGTCCTTTAGGGTGGGGAGGATGTTAAATGGCTCTACTCAATCTTTTGCACTACCCAGATCCAAGGTTGCGTCAGCGAGCACGGCTAGTGGAATCCATTACCTCTGGATTACAGCAATTAATCGATGATATGTTTGAGACCATGTATGAAGCTCCTGCCATCGGATTGGCTGCTAGCCAAGTAGATGTTCAAAAAAGAGTCATTACTATTGATGTTTCAGAGAAACGCAACCGGCCATTGTGTTTAATCAATCCGGAGGTTACCTCTCAGGACGGAAAACAATGTTCTGAAGAAGGTTGTCTTTCGGTTCCAGGATTTTATGGTTCTGTTGAACGCGCTAGTCAAATCACCTTCAAAGCTATGAACCGCGAAGGTCATACCTTTGAAGGACAGGCGGAAGGGTTGTTGGCAGTTTGCATCCAACACGAGATTGACCATTTAGAAGGTAAGCTCTTCGTAGATTACCTTTCAGACTTGAAACGCAGTCGCATTCGAAAAAAACTAGAGAAACAAACTCGAGAAAAACAAACGCCCAAGTAAGCTAACCTGAGTTTGACGTAAGAAAAAAAGCTAACTCACTGTATTTATTTAATTTATAGTAATCTTGGG
>CAUYTX010000112.1:0-5091 GCA_963575665.1 Gammaproteobacteria bacterium
GTTGCCCAAAACTCCAATCTTGCCCTGCCGATCCAATACCGGTTGTCTGCTGTCTGGGGAGGGCATGAAGGGTCTCTACTGTTATGGGCTTTCCTTTTAAGTGTTTGGACTCTAGCAGTAAGCCTATCTAGTAGGCAGCTGCCTCTTGAGTTTCAAGCGCGGGTGTTAGGTGTCATGGGACTGGTGAGCGCAGGATTCTTGACGTTCCTGTTGTTCATCTCTAATCCGTTTAGGCGTATTGCTCTTAGTGATTTGCCCCCAGGGTTTGAAGGCCGAGATCTTAACCCTCTGTTGCAAGATCCAGGGTTGATCTTTCATCCGCCAATGCTATACCTAGGCTACGTAGGGTTTGCAGTTGCTTTTTCGTTTGCCATTGCCGCTCTGTTGGGTGGGAAGCTAGATGCTGCTTGGGCAAGGTGGTCTCGTCCTTGGACACTGGTTGCTTGGCTCTTTTTGACCCTTGGCATTTCTTTGGGTTCTTTCTGGGCATACTACGAATTGGGTTGGGGAGGTTGGTGGTTTTGGGATCCCGTTGAAAATGCTTCTTTTATGCCTTGGCTCGTAGGCACTGCTCTGCTCCATTCTCTAGCGGTCACGGAAAAACGAGGGGAATTTCGCGGGTGGACGGTCTTGCTAGCGATCCTAGCGTTTTCATTGAGCCTACTGGGCACCTTTTTAGTTCGTTCTGGGGTGCTAACCTCAGTACATGCCTTCGCTTCTGACCCCCGCCGCGGAGTTTTCATATTGGTATTTTTGGCTACAGTCGTAGGAAGCTCACTTTTGTTATATGCCACTCGTGGACAAGAAATTTCCAGAAATCAGGGGATTGGTTTTTCTCTCCTTTCTCGAGAATCAGCTTTGCTGGCCCACAACCTGCTCATGGCCACTGCCACGGCTACCATCTTGCTCGGGACCCTCTACCCTCTCCTGTTAGATGCTTTAGGTCTTGGTAAAATTTCGGTAGGCCCTCCTTATTTTTCCACCGTTTTTGCACCTTTAATGGTTCCCATGGTGTTCTTAATGGGAGTGGGTCCACATCTTCGGTGGCGTCAAAACTCTTTTCAAGAACTCAGTCGGCTGCGTTGGAGTCTCCTATTGGCGGTGGGTGTTTCAGTGGGTGGGCCCCTGTTGGCAGGACACTGGACACCTTGGATCAGCGTTGGGCTGTTCTCGGCTTTTTGGGTCATTGCTGCTACTTTGGAAGCGTTAGAGTTTCGGATCCGACATCTCGGTCGTTGGAACCTCTTGGAAGGCATTAAGAAATTACCCCTCGGTGGTTGGGGAATGAGTCTGGCACACTTTGGCGTTGCTATCTTTATTATCGGAATCACCCTATCTGGGGGTTATAGTGAGGAAAGAGATGTTTACCTAGAAGTAGGAGGATCTATTTCCTTGCGAGGCTACCAATTTCGATTTGAGGGTGTCCAGCAAGTGCCCGGCCCCAATTACACTGCACAACAAGGCACGATCAGCATCACCCAAGGCAATAACACTTGGACGTTGCATCCGCAAAAAAGGGTTTACCGTGCTCAAGGTATGCCCATGACAGAAGCATCGATTGACTATGGCTTCTTTCGACATCTTTATGCTTCACTAGGAGAACCAGTAGAGAATGGTGCTTGGAGTCTACGTCTTTACGTCAAACCTTTCATTGTTTGGATTTGGTTGGGTACCTTAGTCATGGCATTAGGTGCTGTTTTATCTGCCTTGGATCGGCGTTACCGAGCCTCCCATGCGTAGATTGATTCCACTCGGCCTCTTTTTTGTTCTGCTAATCTTACTGGGGATTGGTCTCCGGTTGGATCCGAGAGAAGTGCCTTCTCCGCTCATTGGAAGACCCGCGCCAAATTTTCATTTACCTACACTAAAAGACCCAGCCATTTTTATAGACCAAAAAAACTGGCTTGGCCAGGTGTACCTCCTCAATGTTTGGGCTTCTTGGTGCGTGTCTTGCCGGCAGGAACATCCACTTTTGGTGAGCCTAGCACGTACAGGCAAAGTCAAACTGTATAGTATGGATTACAAAGATTCTCGGGAGGAAGCTTTACGTTGGTTAAATCGCTTTGGGAATCCTTATTTAGAAACGATTTTCGATGAGCACGGACAGACAGGCATTGATTACGGTGTGTACGGTGTACCCGAAAGTTATCTAGTGGATAGAAAAGGTATTTTGCGCCATAAATACATCGGCCCGTTAGATCAAGAAAAGATCGAAGGGCATCTCCTACCGCTTGTTCACATCTTGGAAGGGGAGTGATGCCCCGCCGACGCTCATGACCCGTAAAGAAAATTCTGCTGAAATCAAACAGTACCTCCAGGAGCTTCGCCAGGAGTACCACACACTGGAGAAAGCTATCGAGTGTCTCCGCGCCGACCCAGAGTCGGACCAACTATTATTCTATCGAAGCAAACGCCGAAAAATAGAACTCAAAGCGGTCATTACCAAGTTAGAAAGTCAGTTGATCCCAGATCTGGATGCTTAAATCAGACAAACGAATTCACGTTTGCAAGATTGGCTACATCTCGCTCTGAAGGCCGTTTTGATATCAGGGAGCCATCAGTGCTGTATTTGTGAACAATTACTTTTTTTACCAAATCAACGGCACTGTGCGACGCCATTTTCTCCATGATGTGCGAACGATGCGCTTCTACTGTTTTTTCGTTAATGTCTAAATCAGATGCAATGAGTTTGTTTCGTTTCCCTTCGACGATAGATGCCAGGACTTCTGATTCACGGGGAGAAAGACTAGCTAGTCGATGGCTAACAGCTTCTTGTTCTGCACGCAATTTGCGGTTTTGAGTATCACGTTCAATTGCTTCGTTGATGCGCTGTAAAAGTACGTGATCGTTGAATGGTTTTTCTAAAAAGTCTATAGCACCGGCTTTCATAGCCTGTACTGCAGTCCTAACATCCGGATGACCCGTGATGATAATCACTGGTAAAAGGATATCTCGGCCTACCATCCGCCGATATAACTCAAGACCACTCATGCCCGGCATTCGAATGTCTAAAAGCACACAACCTGCATGTGCCGGTGTAACTTCGTTTAAGAACGCCTGACCAGAGGAAAATACTCGAAAGGAAAGTTGCACAGATTCCAGCAGCTCGCGCAGTGAATCCTGCATTCCGAAATCATCATCCACTACGAATACGGTAGGGGGAGTGGGTGTATGTATCATTGGAGTTGGCCTCGACAGTGTTTTATGGGAATGGTCGAAAAAGCAGCATGCACGGTAATCCCGCGCTGGTGGTTCTGTGTTGCCCACAAACGGCCTCCATGGCCTTCAATAATTGCTCGACTCACGGCAAGTCGTAGTCGGATGCTAGAGTGTTCTGTGGAAAACAAAGGAGAATGAATTAACTCTGAAATCTCTTTTCCAGTCCATAATCCATTGTCACGGATACAAACTTCTACTTGATCTTGTACCTTAGCAGAAGTGCATACGATCAAACGTGGAGAGAGCATAGGCTCTGGTCCCATGGACTCTAATGCACTTGAGATTAAGTTCATTAACGCCTGAGTAATTTGAAGAGGATCTACTTGTACGGTGGGTAAGTCTTTGCCCAATACTACTCTTAGGTGCACACCCTGGACCCGAAGAATATCTGACTTCGTTTGTTTGATTGCATCTAAAACCAGTGCATTTAGGCTGCTTTGTTCTCTTCCAGCAGGTTCGCGTCGTAGCAATGCACGCATGCGACGAATGACATCTGCTGCCCGTTGTGCTTGAATCCCAATCTGAGCACACAAATTTTCGGCAACTTCTGGAGTCAAACCGTTCCCTTTAAGCCTCCGGGTACCACTGCTGGAATAGTTGAGGATAGCGGCTAATGGTTGGTTAATTTCATGGGCTAACCCACGTGCCATCTCTCCAAATACTAAAAATCGGTAAGCACCACTAAAATCTGCTTTCTTAGCTTCTGCAGATTCCGCCTCTAAACAAGTGGTGGTCAAAAGATAGCGAAGTGGATTTTTTAAGCGAGCGATCCGAAGTTCAACAGGCAGTCGAGTACCCTGTACTCCTAAGAGTTCAAAATCTAAGACTTCTGGATGATGATCTTTGAGGAGGGATAAAGCTGAACGAAACATCTCTTGGTAATAGGGGGTAAGGCACGTGCTAAAGTTTTGTCCGAGGAGAACATTGGTGTCAAACCTAAGCAGGCGCTCAGCGGCCAGATTGACGTCAAGGACCGTCCAATCGTCGCTTAGAATGAAACCACCTACTGGTAACTTCTCAAAAATTTCACGCATCGGCGAAGACTAAGGTATCAATACGGGATACACCTACTAAGCGTACTACAATTCTGCTTTGGAGAGTACACTATGTGCGGAAAAAATATTTCTTGAATTTTAAGAAGAGTTGTACCTATCGATGGCCGTAACACCTTCTCCAGGAAAGCCTAGCATTCACGTGCCCAATTTGTTGACGTGGCTCCGCATTGCGTTGATTCCAGCACTAATGATCGCGTACTACATCCCTTGGGAACACTCACACCTTTTAGGATCGGCGTTATTTGCCTTGGGTGCTTTCACGGATTGGTTAGACGGATACCTAGCACGACGCTGGGCCCAGACCTCCGCTTTTGGAGCTTTTCTTGACCCAGTAGCGGATAAGCTCATGGTGGCAGTGGCATTGGTGCTCATTGTCCAGTACCACCCAACGCCTTTTGTTGCCGTGCCTGCTGCAGTCATCATTGGTCGCGAGATTGCCATCTCTGCACTGCGTGAGTGGATGGCAGCCATTGGCGAGCGGACTCGCGTCCGAGTGTCTAACGTTGGGAAATTTAAGACCACTTTCCAGATGGCAGCTTTGGTATTGCTTCTATACCATGAACCCGTGATTGGGATTGTCACCTGGGAAGTGGGTTTGATTATGTTGTATCTAGCCAGCCTTTTAACTCTTTGGTCGATGGCGGTCTATTTGCGTGCTGCTTGGCCCACCCTGCGAGCAGATTAGAGGACAGATTAAAAGATTTAGGGTTTGTTGACATCCTCCCCGCCCTGAAGGACGGGGATTTCTACGGATCTACACGTTGGTTTGTGTAGTCTCTTCGGTGGGTTCCTGCTTCACAGAGAGGCCTAACTGCAC
>CAUYTX010000113.1:0-5073 GCA_963575665.1 Gammaproteobacteria bacterium
CGTCGAACTCAGGTTGATTATGTTTTGTAACCATTCTACTATGTCTTTGCTATAAGCCTTAGCAGGGGAAGAGTTTTTAAGTCTAAACTCCCTCCTTGATAAGGAGGGGTGCCCGAAGGGCGGGGTGGTTTCTACCCGAGACCTTCAAAGTGTTTCTATAAAAAGGCGACCTCACCCCGGCCCCGCTCCCTGCCAGGAGAGGCGAGACAAGAAACAATCTCCTTTCCTCCTTCCCCCTCGCCCTTTAAGGAGAGGGAGTCTAACTTACTACAGCGAAGAAGGTGCGTAGCTGTCGAGTACCTTCATGTAGTTAGCATGTTCAAAAGCTACTGGAGTACCAGACTTCGCTTGTGAGACGCTTCCTTTCATTTGTAAAACGGACTCATACTCATTCTCCGTCATCCAGGCAGTCAATTCGGACAGCAGTATCGATAAATAATGAGGGCCTCGCTTCAGAAGTACGGCACACAATTGTGTGACATCTGCGCCCGCTAATATCATTTTGATCACATCTTCCGTCGTGTGCACTCCGCCCGTGGCTGCCAATGAAAACTGGACTTGGCTACGTAAGATCCCAATCCAGCGAATGGCGAGCAACGAATCCGCAGGGGTAGAAAGTGACAAACTCGGCTCGATTCGCAGGGTTTGCAGGTGAATACTTGGGTGGTAAAAACGGTTGAATAGTACTACTCCTGCCGCACCCGTTCCTTGAATCCGTTGAACAAAATTGGGTAAGGCACTGAACTGAGAACCGAGCTTCATGGCTACCGGAATCGTGACTTCATTCCGAAGGTTACGCAACAGGGTCAAGTAACGTTCTTCAACGGCAGCAGAAGACTCTTCGGGATCAGTAGACACGTGATAAGCATTAAGTTCTAAAGCATCCGCTCCCGCTTCTTGAAGGTCTTTGCCGTAGTGAACCCATCCGCTTGGGGTTACCCCGTTGAGGCTTGCAATAATTGGAATTTGCAGCCTAGATTTCAATATCGCCAACTGGTCTAAATAGCGTTCTAAAGCACTCTTGAAAGATGCAGGAACAGGTCGGTAAGTACTGGCCTCTGGATCTCCAATGTCTTGATACTTCAAAAACCGAAGCAGTGCTTGCTCCTCGTCAAGAATCTCCTCTTCGAAGAGAGAATACATGACGATGGCACCTGCCCCCGCGTCTTCTAATCGTCGAGCAGAGTCCAACGTGCGGGAAAGAGGGCTGGCCGCAGCAACCAGTGGGTTTTTAAGCTGCAAACCTAAATATCGGGTAGTCAAATCCATGATAGCGATCTCGGTCGGCTACAGGCCAGCAAGTTGTTCGTAGTGGCGGAAACGATTGTTCACTTGGGTTTGTGCCTGCGTTAAGAAGCGTTCTGCTTCTTCAGGGTGGCTTCGGAAGAGCATACTGAAGCGTGCCTCCGTGGTGATAAAGTCTTTGTAAGGGATTGAGGGTTTCTTAGAGTCTAGGGAAAGCGGGTTCTCTCCCTTGGCAGCACGCCGTGGGTCATAACGGAACAAAGGCCAGTGGCCGCTGTCCACTGCCAATTCTTGTTGCGTTAAGCTCCTACCCATGTCTACTCCATGGGCAATGCACGGACTATAAGCCAAAATTAAAGAAGGACCATGGTAGGATTCTGCTTCTAAAAAGGCACGCAAAGTTTGCTGATCTTTGGCACCCAGTGCTACTTGAGCCACATACACGTGTCCATACGACATGGCAATGAGGGCAAGGTCTTTCTTGGCAGTACTCTTACCACCCGCCGCGAACTTTGCCACTGCACCGAGCGGGGTTGCTTTAGAGGTTTGACCACCCGTGTTGGAATAAACTTCAGTATCGAGCACAAGCAAATTTACGTCTCGATCTAAAGCAAGGATGTGATCTACCCCCCCAAAACCAATGTCGTAAGCCCAACCATCCCCACCGAATCCCCAAACACTCTTACGTACTAGGATGTCTGCAATATTGCTCAAAAGACGAGCTGCGGGATCCTGAACAGTAATTAAGGCATTCTTAAGGATCTCGACACGTTGACGTTGATCGTAAATGCCAGCCTCACTGGATTGATCTGCGGTGAGGAGGGCTTCTACCAGCACACCATCTAATTGGCCACCCAAAACCTTTAGGAAGGTTTTGGCCTGTTGGGTTTGCTTGTCAATCGACACCCTTAAACCGAGTGAAAACTCTGCGTTATCCTCAAAAAGGGAATTGCACCAAGCAGGCCCACGCCCTGCAGGATCCGTGGTGTACGGTGTAGTAGGCAGATTGCCACCATAAATGGAAGAGCAACCCGTTGCATTGCCAATGACCATCCGATCGCCAAAAAGTTGGGTGGCCAATTTGATGTAAGGGGTTTCACCACATCCGACGCAAGCACCCGAAAACTCGAACAAAGGTTGAAAGAGCATTGAACCCTTGATGGTAGTTTCTTTGACTTTGCGACGATCGTATTCGGGAAGATTAAAGAAATAATCCCAGTATTGACGTTCGCGTTCGCGGATTGGGGGTTGTGGCACCATGTTCAGTGCTTTACGACGCACTTCGGCCTTGTCGTGCGCGGGGCAGATCTCGACGCATAACCCGCAACCGGTGCAGTCTTCTGGCGCAACTTGGTACATCACATGCAATCCAGTTTCAAATTCTTTTCCCTTAATCGGGACATGTTTAAAACCTTCGGGAGCATTGGCTAAGTCTTCGACTTTGGCTACTTTGCTTCGAATGGCAGCATGTGGGCAAATCAATGGACATTTTCCGCAATGAATGCAGAGACCTTCTTCCCAAACTGGAATTTCTAAAGCAAGGTTCCGCTTTTCCCAGCGCGACGTTCCCATGGGCCAAGTGCCATCCACGGGCAAACGCGAAACTGGCAATGAATCCCCATGCCCACCATGAATCGTGGCAGTGACCTGTTGCACAAACTCAGGGGCTTCTTTGGGCACAATAGGAGGTTGTTCCCATTGGCTCGTAATCTGGCGCGGGTACTCAATTTGATGCAAGGCAGCTAACGTTTGGTCGATGGCGGCAAAGTTGCTCTCGACCACAGCTCGGGAGCGTTTTCCGTAAGTCTTCTCTACTGCTTTTTTGATTCGAGAAATCGCAGCATCACGAGGCAACACCCCAGAAATCGCAAAAAAGCAAGTTTGCATGATCGTGTTGATTCGCCGCCCCATGCCGGTTTGACCTGCCACTCGGTAAGCATCCACTGCCCAAAGTACGATGTTTTTGGCAAGAATGCTTTCTTGGAGGGAACGAGGCAGGCTATCCCAAACTTGTTCCGACGGATAGGTGCTGTTCAACAAAAAGACTGCGCCGGGAGCTGCCTTTTCCAACACGTCGTATCTCTCTAAAAATACGGGCTGATGGCAACCTACAAACTGGGCTTCATCTCGACCAATCAAATAGGGAGAGTGGATAGGTTTAGAAGAAAACCGCAGATGAGAGACCGTGACGGCTCCTGCTTTCTTAGAGTCGTAAACGAAGTAGCCTTGAGCGTACTTCTCCTCTACTGCATTTAAGGTTTCTTTGGCTCCCGAAACTGCAGGTTCCCCTAAAATTTTGATGGTGTTCTTGTTTGCGCTAACCGTGCCGTCTGAACCCAAACCATAAAACACGGCACATACTGCTTCCGAGTTGGTTCGGAAATTGGGATCGTAGGCAAGACTAGAGTAGGAAACGTCGTCTTCAATCCCGAGGGTGAAATGGTTCTTGGGGGTTTCCTTTTTCAGCTCCTCAAATACCCCGTTGACCATGGCAGGTGTAAATTCTTTGGAAGACAAACCGTAGCGACCACCGATCACCTTTGGCAAACGAGCGATACGACCTTCTACTACGGCTTCTGCCAAAGCAGTGAACACGTCTTTGTAAAGAGGTTCACCATCGGCTCCTGCTTCTTTGGTTCGATCTAAAACAGCAATTTTTTGGACTGTGGCAGGAAAAGCAGCAATCAAATGACTTGGAGAAAGAGGCCGATAGAGGCGAACTCGAAGCATCCCAACCTTTTCGCCATAAGCTGTTAGGTGTGCTACTGTTTCCTCAACGGTTTCGGTTCCGGAACCCATGAGGACAATAACGCGCTCTGCTTCTGGATCGCCTACGTACTCAAATAACTTGTATTGACGTCCAGTGAGTGAGGCAAAAACATCCATTGCCTTTTGAACAATCCCGGGCATCCTTTCGTACCAAGGGTTGACAGTTTCTTGGACTTGGAAGGAAACATCTGGGTTTTGCGAAGTGCCACGAATGACCGGATGATCTGGAGAGAGTGCACGTTTCTGATGGGCAATGACCCAATCATCTTGGATCATCGCTCTGGCGGTTTCCTTAGAAACAGATTCGATTTTGGCGACTTCGTGCGAAGTCCGAAAACCATCGAAGAAGTGAACCATGGGCACCCGTCCTTCTAGGGTGGCCGCTTGGGCAATGAGGGCACAATCCATCACTTCTTGCACTGAGCAAGAACTGAGCAAACCAAACCCTGTTGCCCGGACCGCCATTACATCACTATGATCGCCAAAGATAGAGAGTGCAGCATGTGCTAAAGAACGAGCTGCGACGTGGAAAACTGTAGGAGTAAGCTCACCTGCGATCTTGTACATCGTCGGGATCATCAGGAGAAGGCCTTGTGACGAGGTAAATGTAGTCGACAAAGCCCCTGCCTGGAGTGCGCCGTGAACCGCGGCAGCTGCCCCGGCCTCACTCTGCATCTCAATGACTTGTGGGACGCTACCCCACAGGTTGACGCGGCCCTGAGAGGACCACTCATCTGAAAGCTCTCCCATCGCAGAAGACGGCGTGATGGGATAGATTGCAATGACTTCATTCGTCAAGTGTGCGACGATTGCAGCGGCTTCATTGCCTTCAAGGGTGATTCGATTCGGTGCCATGATGAAACCTTGAGTCGGTCAGCCGAAGGATGGCTGGTGCCCGAGATGGGCTATGCCTATGTTAAGCGATATTAGCCATAAAAAAAAATAATCACTCACTGTCGGGTTATAGATTTGATAAAAAAATGTAGTTTGCAATTCTTAAAGAGCTAACTAACCTGAGTTCGACGTAAGAAATAATGTAAGTTATTGTATCAGTTATGT
>CAUYTX010000114.1:0-5073 GCA_963575665.1 Gammaproteobacteria bacterium
TTTCTTGCTGATTTTGAGATTAATGGGAAAAAAGAAGTGAACATTCGTGGTGTGGAAGATTGGATAAGGGAACACCATAAGCTTTACAACTTTGACAGTATTGTTCTGGACCAATACAATAGTTCAGGCACCATCCAAGCATTGTCTGGAGACTTCCCCATTGAAGAGCTAACGTGGTCCGTTAGCACCAAGATGAAGGCCTTCAGTAAAATGAAAGAACTATTCAACTCTGGCCTGGTTGATTTGTACTGGCATGAGAAGGCAGTGAAGCAACTCAAGAACTTGGGTGTGGTGTATAAAGCATCTGGCCAATGGTCAATCACTGGTGGTAAAGAAAGTGGCGTGGATGACTTTGCCTTTGCTCTTGCTGCTGCCGTATTGCAAGCATCAAAAGAAGATGACATCAATTGGATAGAAAGCCTTGTGCGTTAGTTGCGCTACAATTTTCAAGAATTCCAGCATTTTATGGATTGTGAAAAATGAAGCCCTTTGAACTGTCCGAAAAGGAAGCAAGCTTTCTATTAGCTCTTCTTGAAAGCAATAAGCAAACAGCCTTGCAATTGCTGGGGGCAGAACATTTCTATCAACCATCGCTACTGCCTCGTTTGAGAAAATTTACACAAGAGCAAAAGCGTCAATCAGCCAGCGAAGCTTAGACTGCTTTCATACCTTGATGCAACTATGACTATTTTCAAGCAAGAAAGCACGGCTCTTTTAGATGCCATTACTACTGCATTGATGGTTCTTACCGTTGCATCTATTGATGACGAACAAATGAGTGCTGATTGGTGGGAGAAGCGCTGTGCGGAGGAACCTGGTTGCGCTGAATGCAAGTGTTTTGATCTGTAGAGCCATCGTGCCAGTGCTTGACCACGCCAGCAATGATGAAAGCGTTGGTCAGCATGTATGAAAAAAGAATGACAGTTCGCACAAGGGCAACCATGTCTGCTTCTTTTTCATTCTTCCCTTCCTTGGTTCCAAGGGCCTTCGCTATAAGTCGCCACATTAGTTTCCTCCTTGTGTATCCATGACTTTAACTCGTCAACATAGGCGCGAAGCATGGCTGCCTTCTCTAGATGCCAAGCATTCGCTGTTTGGAAATAGAGAACGTTGTGATGATCAATTGCTTTTAATAGATGGTGGACAATGGGGTTCCATGGGGTGCGAACAGAAGTGGTCCAAGTGCGGCGCTCCTCATTCGTTGTCATTATCCTGCTCATGCTGAAGAGAAAGCTTGGCCTCTCTGCGTGATGCCTTGTGGTACTGGCGGCGCTCCCATCGCTTCACTTCAGCCGTAATGCTCACATAGTCCGTGCCGTCACTTGGCATGGACCATGGATCAAGACCACCAATGGTTTTCGTAAAGGTCATTGCTTGAACGCAGCTTTCACCTCTTCCAATGGTACAGGAAAAAAATTGTGCATTTCGACGCAAGTATTGAAATAACGCTGGTCTAGTGAGCCATTCAGCATAACCTCATGCGCATGGAGATGGCCATGAGCGTTGCCTTTATAGCTGCCACGGAAATGATCAGGATGAATGGGAATATGCGTGAGGATGATGCCTTCAAGAAAGAAGGCACCACGAACATCCTTGAAATGGGCAGCATAGTCCTTGAGATCGTAAATGTCATGATTGCCTCTAATGAGAATCTTCTTCCCATTGAGACGCTTTAGTGCTTGCAACCCACTACGAGGAATGGCCACGTCGCCTAAGTGGTACACCTTGTCGCCAGGCTGCACCACGCTGTTCCATCGTTCAATCAAGCCTTCATCCATTTCTGCAGCGCAAGACCACGGCCTCAATGGTGAACTATCGGGCCGCAAGAATTGACACATGCGTTCATGGCCAAAGTGGTGGTCTGATGTAAGGAAAATATTCATTCTTGGTTATTTTGAAAAGTGCCGCCACATTGGCTCAGCGGGCACGAAGGGCGAAGCCATCATATCAGAGGGCTTCTCAAACACCACCCTCCACGTTGGTAGCGTATCAGGACGGTAGTCAATATGCTCCACGCGATAGAAGCCCTGGAAGGGCTCTGCCGTCACCCTGAAGCCTGCTTTCCAGCATCCTGGCTGCCCTAGACCATTCTTAAACCACACCCATGCTGTGCGGCTCATGGTCGTTTTTTTGAGGGCCATAGAAACAATGGGGAAGGAGCTGGGATGGATTTGAACCACCACTCTGGTGCCTTGTCGGCTTGCCTCTGACTTGGGCTACCAGCTCAGGGGGCCGGAAAGGCTGGGAATCATCGCCTTTTGAGCTATGGGCTCAACGCGCATGGCTCCCTCTCTCCGTAGTGCCCGGCAATCAATATAACACTACGCAGCGCCGTAGGACGGCAAATTTAGCGAATTACATTCAAAGAAACTAGGCATGACGCTACGACGAGTGGAAGAAAGTTCAGGAGCCTTGCCTTCATAAAACAGTTTATCGGACTGACGCAGCCAAAAGTCCTTGTCAAGCCACTTGTCCTCTGAAGGGCCAAGCTTGTCATAAATCCACAAGGCAGTCATCTTACGAAGTTCATCCAGACTCTTGCCATAAGTCTCATTCATCTCATCGCAAATTTTTGTATGCACAAATGCGTGACATATTTCATCACGACTCACATCGCTCGCAACAGTACGAATGCCTTTGTCACCATTAAAACGGAAAAACGGAAGAATGGTGAAAAACAAACTACGCTCTAATACTGCTACTTTCGCAATAGGATGAGCGGGATGGGCCATCCAAGTGTTACGAATGTGAAGAGCCTCCTTCTCTGCAGCAGCATCCACGCCATGAGCAGCAGCAACATAATTCAAAGCTTCATCGTGGCGTTCTTCGTCCAAAATGTTACTTTGAATTGCCTCTACAATTCCCGGAGTAGAAGGAAGATCGCGATCTAGCCCTTCAATTAACATGGCCTTCACTGGTAATTCAAGGTGGCGAATAGCTAATGCACGAAGAATTGTTTCTTTTGAGCCATCACGCAACGCTCCCTTGCTCACGGCAACTGCCTGCCAAGGACGTTTTTTTGCAATTGCAGCAGTGTATTCGGACTGTTTGGTGCTCATTTGTTTATAGCAATGGGGGAAAATAGACAAGAAAGGGCAGTATTTTACTGCCCACAAATACGCTTAAATTATTCTGCGCAACGACTGCAATAGTCAGGAGCAGCAAATGCATCCTCGGCCACTCCTTCCATGTTGAAGAAGTTCGCAAAGTCTCCCCCCAATTCTACACCAACATTATCCTTTGCTTGAGTGTTTTCTTGCACTTGCAATGCATAATAAAGCGACGTTTGTGGCGACTTCAACCATTCATCAAGGAACTGTTCGTCATAAGCGACCATATCGCTCCAAGAATTCATGGAATAGCCATGGAACATGCCAGTGCGTTGCATCATCATTACCAAACCATCAGCCACTTCTTTGTAAGCCTTCCAACCAACCATAGAAGCAGTCTCTACAGGCCCATAATCAAAGCTTTCCACTCCCATTGTTTCGCTGTCCCTGTCCACTTCACGGGCAATGGGAGGAGCAATTTCAGGCGTGGTCGTAAAACCTCGTGAATCAAGGTAGCGGTAGGAGCAGGAAGCAGTAGGAGCAATGGTAAGGGCACGGTCCATCTTATGGCTACGGGCAATCGCTGCTGCATCTAGGAAGGCCTTCTCGAAGCTTCTGGCGGCCTTCAGTGCAACTGTTTGCTCTGTCGGTAGATTACCATTCACTGCTTTAAGCGCTTCTGCAAATTCTGCATAGGAGATTTCAGCAATGGAAAGGAAATTAGCAAGACCAAGCATACCAAGTCCTACTTGACGATCAATCAATGAAGACAGATATTCGCCAGTGTTGCCAACACCAGTGCGACCGTGAAGAGTGCAAAGCTGGTCCATGCCTTCAGAAAATACGGAAGGAAGTTCATCAATTGAGCAGCCACCAAGATTAATATGCTGTAGCAAACAAGTGCCGCGATGGGGAAGCAGAATTTCCAAGCATACATTGGCATAAATGCGTTCTCCTTTTTCGTTGCGAGAAAGTTTGGTGAGCCATAGATCACCGCGAGCAATTGCTTTTAGTGAAGCAGCAATTAGTTCCTTGGAGGCATTCTTCAAAAAATCTTGATCTACGTTTAAACAACGCTTTGCCCATGGCAATTCAGCGCGACTGGCCGTAACAAATTCAATGGCATCAGGATGGTTGTAATCTAGATGGAGCGTAATTGCACCATTGCGAAATTTACCACCACGACGAAGGATTTCATTGAGCTTGCTATAAATGGTGGCGAAGCTAACAGGACCACTTGCAATGAGGCCTTTGCCATTATCAGTGCCGCGAGCACGAAGCTTGGACAAATGCACTGCCACACCAGCGGCATTCCTTAGTCCATGACTAACAAAACGCCATGAGGCTTCAATGCCATCTTCATGCTCCATATCGTCTTCTACAACGAAGACAGTACAGCTAACAGGCAGGCGGCTTTCAGGAGAATCAAGCCAATCTTGCACTCGACCAGTGCGGGCAATCTTTTCGCAACGTGCGTTTTCTTTCAGACTCATAAGACAAGAAAAGGGCCTCGCGGCCCTCGGGAATCAACAGGCACAGACTAGCACGGCTAAGCTTCGCTGCCGGTGACCGTCGCAATAAAATGCAACGCTTCGTCCTTGGTTAGGAAATAATGGGGCTTGCCTTCATACGCAATGAACCATTGAAATCCAGGGCGCCCATGAACAGGCCAAACCTTAATGCTTTCCTTAGTAAAAGGAGAAGCAATATCGTCCCAGTTAGAGAGAGTCATAAAAAAAGCCCAACGCTATTTACGTTAGGCACAATGGGGAAGGAAAGGAAGTAGCGGAAGTTACGCTTTTGGCTTTTCGATGACAAAAAGACTAAATAGTTCGTCGATTTTATTCCTCGTGTGTCCAGGAAATGCCACGGAATTAGGTTTTGCTAGTTCACCATCCAGCCATTCGTAAATCAAAGTGAAGATTTTGTCAGTGGCTGTATGAGGGCTAACACCACAGAGTGGATAAAAGTTATTTTTAATGACTTCCACCACTTTATCATAAACATCAGGCTCTTCCTCTTC
>CAUYTX010000115.1:0-5037 GCA_963575665.1 Gammaproteobacteria bacterium
AGGGAAATTATGAACTGTATAGAAAAAAGCGACTTGCACGAAATCAAACGCACCGGCCCTGCGAGCTATCGGGAAAGCGTTTTAATAAGGAGGCTTTTTAAATGACCACGCTTGAACAAGCATGTGAACGGGTAAAAGTTCACACCAATGACGGCAAGCCCTATGGCCTGGCAATCTCCAAAGCATCCGAGGAGACCGGTGTCCGGCGCGTGGATATATGCGCCGAGTTCACGCGGCGGCGGGCGGCAAGGAAAGAGGCGGCGGAAAAGAGGGAGGCGTACAGATGCACCCCAAGATTTTAACAGTCATCCTTTTCGCGGTGACGGTGCCCCGATGTTGCCCGGCTATCACCCCGGCGGAGGTTGAGCGACTTATCACTGCGCTGATTCAGGTTGAATCAGGCGGGCGGCAGCTGGCTGTAGGAGATCACGGTCAAGCGGTCGGGGTGCTACAGTTGCACCCTATAATGGTTCAGGACGTGAACCGCATCGCCGGTACCCGGTACACGCTCGCAGACCGTTACAACCCCGAAAAATCCAAGGCTATGGCCCGTCTTTATTTCCGGCACTACGGTAGGACGTGGACGGTGGAGCAGGCTTGTAGACACTGGAATTCCGGACCCGGCTCAACGTCCGGAACGGATATTTATTGGCAAAGGGTAAAGGCTCGTTTAAAACAGGACGGAAAAGGGAGCTGGCAATGAACCCCAATGAATTGGAAAAGCTGGAAGCCGTGGAGCGGTTCGAGAAGATCCCGCGCAAGGTACACGCGGAACAGCGGAACGCTAAAACGCTACAGTACAAACGGAAGAAAATTGATTGGTCGAAGAGCCGGAACGGAAGGAAAGGGGATTATGAAAGAGGGAACTAAGTGTTGCAGAATTTGCGCGGCGTTGCGGTGGGACAATACTTGCGCTATGGAGCTGTGTTTCATAAAAACAATTGGACTTACGGAACCGAATACCTGCCCCTGCTGGCGGCACTACGTTACTGGCACGAAGGAGGCACCCCGTGAAGTGTAAGTGCGGCAAGGAAGCCTTGTTTCTGGTTGATGGGCTTTGTACCGGTTGCCGGTCGGCCAAGGAATCGTCCCGCCAGCCTGCGGCCCGCACCAGAACTATTCCGGCGATAAGGTACCTTGTGAGAATATCTGCGGACTGGTATCTTGACGGAACTGTCAGTAAGAAAAGAATCCCAGCGGCTAAGGGTCGGCGTAAAGCCTACCGGTTCAAGTACCGGCAGGCGGCGATCAAGAGAGCCAAGGAGTACGGCGGCGAAGTGGAGGAGGTCACGATATGAAAAACCGAAACTTAAACCATAGCGACAACTGGGAAACACCCGCATGGTTGTACGACCAACTCGACGCTGAATTTCATTTTGATTTTGACCCGTGCCCCATTAACACAGAAGAAATAACCCCTGACAGAGACGGGATGTTGGTCGAGTGGGGCAGCAGCAACTTTATAAATCCACCATATTCCCGGACACTGAAAGAGGCTTTTGTTAAAAGGGCACTTGAGATGGCAAAGCGCGGGAAGCTATGCGTTTTACTTCTTCCGGTCAGTACAAGTACGGCACTTTTCCACGACGTAATACTTCCGGCGGCGCATGAGATCCGCTTTATACGTAAGAGGGTACGGTTCAAAGGAATCAACACCAAGGGCGTGTTATCTGAAAAAGAAAACGGGATGCACGACTCTATGGTAGTTGTCTTTAAACCGTCTGTTGTAAATTCCTGAAATTTTTCCTTGCCGCTGAACCCGTAAAGGTACATGGTTTTCCGCGTACCGCAAAATCTTAGAGGAGTTTTTCAATGTCTGACCTGCTGGTTTCCCTTCGACTCAACAAACACCGACTCAACCTTGCGGGCATATCCCGCGACTCCGGATACAGTTCCGGATACCTGAAACACGTCCTTGCCGGTCGCCGGTGCTTCAATAAGTCGGCACAGAAAAAGGTGAAGATGGTAATGGATAAGATGGCAACGGACTTGTTAAAGGCGGGGGTGTCGGATGTCTAAAATCGGCACACTTATCCACAAGAACACGCGTGGAATAAAAAACATTAACGGCCCGCACTTGGACACGGATGGCAAGCCTTTCGAACCTGTGCAGATGGATTGCATGGAGCTGGCCGAGGCGATCCACACCCACCACAAGACCGACAAGTTCTTTACCTGCTACACTGTGGGAGGTTTGAACAACTGGCCGCGATTATCCAAGCAATCCTTGGCATCAGTGGAAGAACTCGTTCCCGTAACCATGTCCTGTTTCGCGTTCGACTGGGACGTACCGGAACACAAACCTTGGACGGTAGAAGCGTTTGCCGACTTCTTCGCGCTGTTCGATAACCTGACCGACCCGCATTTAAAATCATGGCGGTACGCCTACACTTCCCGTCACGGGGCCAGAGTTGTCTACACGTTATCAACACCCGTCAGCACTAAGGATGGGGAGCAGTATATTGCAACCCTCTATACCAAGTTCAAGGATGCTGGACTGCACATGGACGAAAACTGTAAGGACTGGACACGGCTTTTCCGTTGCCCGAACGTGGTACGCGACGGCATCGACACAAGTACCGAGGAGTTCTACCTATACAACGAACAGGACACCGACCTGTCTCTGACCGGCTTGCACAAGTCCACGACCAAGGTCATCCCGACCATCAAGAGCTACGACAACCTACGTACCGGCCAGCCGACACAGGATGACGTGGACGCGATACTGTTTGAACCCGGTTCCCAAGGACGTGAAAAGCAATCGGAGTTCATAAAGGCGGCGAAGGCTATTCTGAAACACTGCTCGTTTTACGAGTCGCTTTTCAAGGACGGGATTCCTTTGGCCGGCAGAGGCAACCGCAACGATGCGATCATGAAGTCTACCGGTACGGCGATACCTTTAATCATCAAGCGGATGAACTACGCGACCCCTGTACACGTTTACGCGCTGTTCTACAATACGGTTCTGGAAATGGAGCAGGATCAGGATTGGCTGGGGCATCTTTGGAACGCCATCCTTTCCATCTGGCCGGTTGAGATTGAGAAATTCAACCAGCTCAGCATCGAGAAAGCCAAGGAAGAGGAAGAGGCTATCAGGGAGCGGGAAAAGATAGCCAAGGGCATGAGCATGTGGTGCGATAACCCCGCGCTGCTCGAAGATGATACCCGTGACCTTTTCGTAGAGCGGCACCTTCTCGCCAATTTTGGCAAGTTCTTTTATCCGGTCATGCCGGACGGCGGGTATTCCCCGCACTGCATTTCCAAGGATCAGTTAATTTCACACATCCGCACCACCCCGCACCTGTCCAAGATCATCCAGACCAGCGAGACCGGTCAGATGGGAAAGCTAGTGGACGTTCCCGATAGGGCACTGCACAACCGGTACGCCATACCCGTAAACGAAGTGATCTACGTCCCGCAGCCGAGTCGCGGCGGACACATCGAGGGGAACATAGAAGGGTGCCGGACACTTAAACTGCCTATGTACCGGCGCAACCCCCGTCTTGTGCCTGCTTACAGCGAGTGCGTGGACGAGTGGCTGGCGGCGATGTTCGCCGGTAACTACGAGCGGGCGGTGGATTGGCTGGCAAATGCGCTGGCCTTTGAGGAAGGCTGTATCTGCGCTCTATCCATAACAGCTCCCCCAGGCATCGGTAAAAAGCTACTGGTGGAGGGCTTGGCCGAGTGTTTGGAAAATCCAATGTTCGCAACCGGCAAAGATGTTTCGAGCGATTTTAACGGGACGATGGGCAAGACCCCCTTTCTGGCGATCAACGAAGAATGGCCGAAGAAGAACGGGGAAAGTTCTCAGGAACAATTTAAATCCATGACCGGTGGAGACAAGCAGCGCATCCGCGACCTGTACAAACCAGCGGCTTTAGTTTCTAATCCCATGCGCCTGATTATGACGGCCAACAACCACGACATCATCCGTACCCTGCTGGACAAGGATATGACCCCTTCTGACCGGGAAGCAGTTGGACAGCGTTTGCTTCACTTCGACTTGGACGGTGAAGCGGCGGCGTGGCTGGAAGCGCGGGGAGGGAACGCTTTCACCGGCAAGGCCGGGGCGCGGTGGATAGCCGGTTCACCGGTACCCAGTAATTTTATCGTTGCCAAACATTTTTTGCACCTTCACGCGATGCGCATTAAACAGGAAGGCGGGTTCAGCGGAAGGTTTCTTGTCGAGGGCAATTGCTCGAAGAACAGTTCGTTTATGATCCATCAGATCGTGCAAAAGGATACCACGGCGGCAGTAATCACGGCCATGACAAATCTGATCGAGGCAAAGTGTGCGCGGAAATCCTACACGCTCGACGATTCCACCGGCGCGGTGTATGTGACAATCAACTCCATACTGGATGAGTTGAAAGTAAGCGACATGCCAATGACCTACGGGAAGGTTTCTCAGGTTATCCGCACTGTTACAGTGACGCAGAACCCGGTACTGTTTAATTATCTGGAACACCATCAGATTGACTGTGAAACACTTTTGATACACGCATCCAGAGCCGGACGGGAAACCCCAGAGCTTCGGAAACTGGTAGAGTTTCAGCGGAAGAAAAAGAAGAATAAAATTTGACGTTGGAAATTGTTAGGGATATTATAGGGGAAATTAAACAATGGAGGGTGCAATGAAAGGTTATAAAGGATTCGACAAAAACATGAAGTGCCGTGACATGCAATTCGAAGTCGGCAAAACTTACGAGAAAGATGGGGATATAAAACTGTGCGAAAAAGGGTTTCATTTCTGTGAAAATCCGCTGGACATTTTCAACTATTACCCGCCCGCAGAAAGCAAGTTCGCTGAGATTGAAGCGGAAGAAGTTTCACCAGAAACTGAATCGGATTCAAAACGGGTTTCCAAAAAACTGACGGTTAAAGGATTTATCTCGTTTCAGACGATGGTTAGACTTTCCGTTGACTTTATTTTTTCTAAGGTCGATTGGAACAACGCCAAGGAAAGCAACACCGACTACCAGTCCGCCGCCACGAACACCGGCGACCTGTCCGCCGCCACGAACACCGGAAACCGCT
>CAUYTX010000116.1:0-4946 GCA_963575665.1 Gammaproteobacteria bacterium
CGATTTTACGTGCGTAGAGAGAGCGTCATGGATGACGATCGACTGCGCACTCGGATCGGACTCCAACCATTGTAATTATTGGTGCCAATTCGTATCATATGGAGGTGCTTGAGGGTAGCTCTAGGCAGTTCCTGCCTACGCTCTCTTAGGCGAAGATTTGTACTTTATTTTACTGGGGAAAGCCATGTCAAATTACGACCAATTATTGGATGCTTCCGGGTTAAATTGCCCTCTACCCATTCTACGCGCAAAGAAGGCATTGAACACCATGGATGCTGGTAAGGTACTGCGGATTATCGCCACCGACCCTGGATCTGTTAAGGATTTTGAAGCATTTGCCAAGCAGACCGGCAACGTGCTCTTAGAGTCCGGAGAAGAAGACGGCAAGTTTGTCTTCTTAATCAAGAAATCCTAGTCCACGCAGAAGGTTGGTATGTCCAAAAAACTCGCGATCATTGCTACTAAAGGCACCCTAGATTGGGCTTATCCTCCCTTTATCTTAGCGTCCACTGCTGCTGCCTTGGGATATGAGGTACAGGTCTTTTTTACCTTCTATGGTTTGAAGCTGTTGCAGAAGAAATTAGATCTGCAGGTCAGTTCCTTGGGAAATCCCGGGATGCCCATGCCGATGCCAGTGCCAGTGCTGATGCAAGCACTTCCTGGGATGCAGCGCATGATGACCATGATGATGAAAAAGAAAATGAAGGCCAAGGGAGTAGCTAGCCTAGAGACACTTCGTGATCTTTGCATCGAAGCAGAGGTTAAGTTCATTGCCTGTCAGATGACCGTTGAGCTCTTTGATTTCAGCCCATCTGATTTTATCCCTGAAGTTGAGTTCGCTGGCGCAGCCCTGTTTTTTGATTTTGCAGGCGAGTCAGACATTTGCCTTTACATCTAACACTGCAGGCACGCGGGGTGTTCTGCCCCGCGCATTCAAAATATGGGCAATTCATTACGAGACGCCTTGACTAAGGCTGGTGTCGTCACCTCCTCCCAAGCAAACGTTGCCGCTCAGCAATCAAAAAGGCAGGCACGCCAAGAGTCCCACGCAAAACGAGTCAAAGCAGAAGCACCGAAGAATGACGTAACATTGGCCGTTGCCCGTGCTCAAGAAGAAAAACTGGCGCGTGACCAATCGTTGAACCAAAAACGCGAAGCGGATGCTGCAGCTAAGGCCGTGCGTTCTGAGGTGAAACAATGGCTACGCGAGCACGACCAAAACCGTGAAAACAGTGATATCGCTTTTCACTTTATAGAGCATGCTAACGTTCGACATCTTTACGTCAACGCTGACCAACAAACTGAACTAGCCAGAGGTCAGTTAGCCATTGTCTCTTTTGGTAATAGGCATTACCTAGTACCTACTGAAATGGCAGATAAGGTGCAAACTCGTCTCCCAGGAATTTTTGTTTTTCGTGTCACCCCTTCTTTATCCAATACATCTCCTTCAGAAGATTTGTATTCTGAACACGCTATTCCCGATGATTTAATTTGGTAAATCTTGTTATTAGGAGCAGTTATGCGCATTGCGGTTACTAGCCAAAATTTTGGAAAGATTACTGGACATGCCGGAAAAGCTACCCGTTTTCTTGTGTACGAAGTCGGTGAAAACGGCATACCAAACGAAATACAACGGCTTGACCTGCCAAAGGAGATGTCACTTCACGAATACCATGAAGCAGACCACCCACTTTTCACGATCGGTCTTCAGGCCATGATTACCCAAAGCGCGGGTACTGGTTTTTTCCAACGAATGGCAAAGCGAGGCATTACGGTACATGCCACTAGTGAGTCAAACCTAATCGAAGCAGTTGCTAAGATTGCTTCTGGCAAAACACTTGACCCTGCAGCACCACACAGTACTGATGAGTGTCATTGCGGGAAGAAGTAAACAACCCCCGACTGAGGTCGGGGTTTTCCTCGCGAGGAATCTATGAAACTACCAAAAGTAACGACACTTTCTCTTTTCTTGGCAGTTCCTTTGGCATTTGCCGGTTCAGAAAAAATGGAAGATTTGTCCATTTGGAAGCTACCACCCGCACCCATTCCGGCGGATAACCCCCAAACTGCCGCGAAAATTGCTTTAGGCCACCGGCTTGCTTTTGATATTCGGCTTTCTAAAAATGACTCCATGAGCTGTGCTCATTGTCATGTGCCGGCGGTTGGTGGCGGAGGGCCTACTCCGCGTGCTTTTGGGCACGGTGGTGAGTTGGGGCGTTGGGCACCTACTTGGGTAAACTCTGCCTACTACACTTCATTGTTTTGGGATGGTCGTGCGAGTTCTTTAGAAGAACAAACGGGAGCACTGCCAGGGCACATGGGGCCAATCAGCGCACCCGGGGAAATGGCAGGCAACGTACCAGAGATCGTTAACAAACTAAACGCGATTCCTGCCTATAAACAAGCATTTCAAACTGCTTTTGGTTCTGGCGCGACTCCTCAAACCATTGCGCAGGCGATTGCTTCATTTGAGCGGACGTTGATTGCCGACCAATCTCCATTTCAAGAATATGTTAATGGAGACACTGTAGCGATTTCTGATGCTGCTAAACGTGGTTTTGAAATATTTCGAGGCAAGGGAGTGTGTACCATTTGTCATGCGCCACCTGCTTTGACAGATAACAAGTTCCACAACATCGGAGTACCTGCTGCAGGCCCACTCGCAGAAGATTTAGGCCGTTTTGATGTCATTAAAAAGGACAGCGACCGAGGTGCATTCAAAACACCGTCTCTTTATAATGCGTCATCATTAGCCTTCTTCATGCACAATGGCGCATTTAGCCGCATGTCCCAAGTGATCGCGCATTACAACCAAGGTGGAGATCCGAAGAATCCAAACCAGTCTCGTTTGATCTTCCCACTCAAATTGAGTGATAAAGAACAAGAAGATTTGATGGCTTTCTTGGAAACCCTCAGGGACAAGCGATTGGATGTGCTCTCCGCGCCAGCAGATCTACCCTAAGAACTACTGCGATGCCGTGACCACCATTGGAGTAAGTTTACACAGAGCAATAACAAAAAGGATGCTAGAAGCATGACCACGGCAAGGGCTATGGCACCTGCGTAGTCATATTGTTCTAAGTGAGTCATGATTAGAAGTGGAGTAATCTCGGTGCGACCAGGAAGGTTGCCCGAGATGAATACCACGGATCCATATTCTCCCACTGCCCTAGCAAAAGCTAAAGAAAAGCCAGTCAACAAAGCAGGGTAGAGACTAGGCAAGATTACCTTTACAAAACCTTGCCAGCGTGTTGCTCCTAAACTAGCAGCGGCTTCTTCCACTTCCGAATCTAAATCCTCTAAAACAGGTTGGACTGTACGCACGACAAAAGGCAATCCCACAAAAACCAAAGCAACCACCACACCCAGTGGTGCAAAAGCTACTTGTATGCCGTAAGGTTCTAACCATTGTCCCAACCAGCCAGTGGGTGTGTATAAAGTGGTCAAGGCAATGCCAGCTACTGCAGTGGGTAAAGCAAAAGGCAAGTCGACCAAGGCATCCACGGCACGCCGTCCTAAAAATCTAGGGTATCGAACTAAACTCCAAGCGACTACTAATCCAAAAGCTGTGTTAATTGCTGCTGCCACGAGAGCTGCGCCAAAACTTAATCGATAAGAAGCCAGGACCCGAGGCGCAGTAATCAACTCGATAAATTGCTCAAAACTGAGACCCGCAGCGCGTAAGAACAACCCACCTAAAGGCACTAGCACCATCAGGCATAAGTACAGGAGGGTAAATCCTAGGGTAAAACCGAAACCGGGTAAGACGCTGTAGACACGAAACTGGATTTTAGGCATATATTTGTTTTTCAGGTGTAAAACAGTTTTTCCTTACTTCAACGGGTTGTACCTAAAACAGCCCTGATCTAACTGGTTTTGCTCTTTTACTACGCGCCGATGCAAATCCTGAAGTCGGTGTACCGTTGCGTTCTCTAAATCCCTTAAAGCTAACGCAGTTGCAAGAGCACCCGCCATGGTCGTGGTGTAACTGACCTTGTGCTGAAGGGCAGTGCGTCGTAGGGTATAAGAATCTGCAAGAGCTTTACGACCTTCTGTGGTATTGACTACAAAGTGAACCTCTCCATTTTTCAGCATGTCCACAATGTCAGGTCGACCTTGTCCCACTTTGGCAACTGTCTTACAAGAAACTCCTGCCAATCTTAAAGCCTCAGCAGTACCCCGCGTTGCTAAAATCTCAAAACCTCGCGATTGAAAAGCTTTGCCCACGTTTTTGAGGTGGACACGATCGGCCGTCCGGACGCTGATAAACACTCGACCACTTCTTGGAAGTTCCATGCCCGCACCTAGTTGGGCTTTTGCAAAAGCCTCCTCGAAGGTGGCACCTACACCCATGACTTCCCCCGTCGATTTCATTTCAGGCCCAAGAATAGGATCTACGCCCGGAAACTTGAGGAAAGGAAACACGGCTTCTTTTACCGAGAAATACGGAGGTGTCGTTTCTTCTGTGATTCCCTGTGCTTCTAAAGTCTTACCTGCCATGCAACGTGCTGCCACTTTTGCGAAGGGGATCCCAGTGGCTTTGGAAACAAAGGGTACAGTCCGAGACGCACGTGGGTTAACTTCTAAAACGTAAATATCCTTTCCTTGGACAGCGAATTGTGTATTCATGAGTCCTACCACCCCTAAAGCATGCGCCATTTGCTCAACTTGTACGCGCAACGCTTGTTGGATTTCGGCAGAGAGGCTGTAAGGTGGTAAGGAACAAGCTGAGTCTCCAGAATGAATGCCTGCTTGTTCAATATGTTCCATGATGCCTGCAATGACTACTCGCTTTCCGTCACATACAGCATCTACATCTACTTCGGTTGCATCATCTAAAAACCGATCCAATAACACTGGAGAATCATTCGAAACCTCTACAGCTTCGCGCATGTAACGTGCTAAATCTTGGGCATCATGCACAATTTCCATGGCGCGTCCTCCTA
>CAUYTX010000117.1:0-4897 GCA_963575665.1 Gammaproteobacteria bacterium
GGAATGCTAACGAGGGAAAAGGAAGTAAGAAGACTGTTTTCTCGTCTGTCCGGTTCGGGAATGTGATGATGAGCCGTGGGAGTGTGATGCCACTCTGGGAAGAACAGATACAGCAGGGGAAGCCTGTGACGATCACCGACCCGGATATGACAAGGTATATGATGAGCATTGATGACGCGGTGCGTCTGGTGTTCAAAGCCGTGGAGATAATGCAAGGCGGTGAGGTTTTTATCTTGAAGATGCCTGTTGTTCGGCTTGGTGATCTTGCGGATAAAGTGATAGCGGGGAGACAAATATCTCGGAGTATCATCGGGTTGCGTCCTGGTGAGAAGAAATATGAGGAGCTGATGACCGAGCAGGAGAAGACTGTGGCGGTTGAGACAGACGATATGTTCATTGTTCCATTTTGGATGGGAGTATTATGAATAACACTGGTCGTCTCGGTAAATATAAGACATGGGTGAACAGGCTTCAGACATATCTAGGTCCGATTAATTTCATGATGGTCCTTTATCTTTATATACGTCAGGATCCATTGAATATCATGTGGCAGGTATGGGTCATCATAATTGGTGTTCTTCTTTCTGTTTTGTTGATGTTTGATTTGTTCTTTGTGTTCCCTAGTGAGCTTGGGTATGGCTCTAAGAAGAACCCTGAGTGGATGGAGTTGCGTGATGATATAAAAGAGATAAAGAGTGTTCTTCTGGTGAAGAAGTTATAGAAAAAATTATAATGGTGGTGATGGATGTATGATATGTATGAAAAAAGAAGGAGAGGTTTTTTTGAAGGCTGGTTCTAAAGTGAAACATGTTTTGGTTGTGGCATTGTTGATGTTCTCGATGGTGTTCGTCATCGTGCCCTTGAACAACAAACCTGTGTCTGCTTTAGATGTCACTAGCTGGCAGTATTACAAGAAGATAACTATAGACCATACGAAGGTTCCTGCGACTCTCACAAACTTCCCGGTGTTGTTTTTGAATACTTCTGCAAGCTTTGCTCATGCGCAGGCTGATGGCGATGACTTCATGTTTGTTGCGAATGGGAACACCACGAAGTATAATCATGAGATAGAGTCGTTTGCTTCTAATAAGTTGATTGCCTGGGTGAACATCACCACGATGTCTTCTAGTGTTGATACGGTTGTCTGGTTATATTACGGGAACAGTGGATGCAGCAGCCAGCAGAATCCTACAGGAGTATGGAATAGCAATTATAAGGTTGTTCTTCATATGAATGGTACGACAACGATACAGGATAGCACAAGTAATAACCATGATGGGACAGCGACTTCGGATGAAGCAACTGGTTTTATCAATAAAGCTCAATCGTTCACTAAAACAAGCTCTGATTATATCAATATGGGTGATGCGAATGATTTCAGTTTTGGTGATGCCTCTGCTGATATTCCATTTACTTGGTCGTGTTGGATGAAACCAGATTATACAGAAACAAGTAGTTATCAATATTATAGTCTCTTTAATAAATTCTCAACGAACAACTGGGAGTATCAATATTATTATGTGACAAAGACAGGTGTCGCACATCGTTTTGATGTCCTTATCTGTGATGAATCAACAGATAAATATCAGAGTATCTTTTATACGTATTATCCGTCAAAGACAAGTTATAATTATGTGACGCTCACGTATAATGCGAATGAGCTTGCATCTGGACTTAACTTCTATGTCAATGGAACAAAAGTATCCCGTACTTGTACGAATATGTCTGGTTATGTTGCGATGGAGAACAAGAATGCTAATCTTGAGATAGGTGCATTAAATGGTGCTGATTTTTATAATGGTTTGTTGGATGAGGTTCATATCTCTAATGTTGAAAGAAACTCATCTTGGATTTCTGCTGAGTATAATAATCAGTATAGTCCTAGCACGTTTTTGTCTGTGAGCATTGAAATAGCAAACCCAACATTTCCTATTGTTCCTTCTGCTCCTGTGTATTTCGAGGCAAGGACACAGAACTCATCTCGGATTATGTTGAACTGGACGCATGGAGCCACTGGTGTTGATAAGACGGTGATACGGGCTAACATCGGCTCCTATCCTACTCTCTCTACTGGCTCTACTATCTATAATGGTACTCTCCATGGGTATAATCATACAGGGTTGGTTAATAATACTCATTGGTTCTACCGTTGTTACACATGGAACAGTACGGGAGTTGGAACGTATAATACCACGTCTCTTCGTTCTCATGATACTACGATGGGGATATCATTGGTGAATGTGAGTATGACCAATTTGAATTGTACAGGGAGTTATACGTCAGAGATAGGGAATAGGTTTGTTTATCAGGAGGATTCTGATACTGCCACGGGTGGCCTTATTACAAATGCGGTTGATGGTATTTGGACGACATATGAAGAGGGGGATGGAAGCAGTAGGACATGGATTTTGAATTATACGGCTCCGTCTATGTGTTGGAATGCGACTTGGATGGTTAAGGATTATGATAGCTTGACATCATCTATTGTGTATCATAATTTTTCATTGAATCATAGTGTTGTTTCTCAGGGTTATGCGAAGATGAAAGTGGAGACATACTGGGGTGATACAGAACTCGTGATATATTATGTTTTTTATAATGGTGGTTATACTCAGATATATACGGATAGTGACACTTCTCGTTTTTATGAGGAGGCGGTGAATTGGTATTGGTATGGGTATCTTGTTAATTTTACCGCTGAGTCTCAGCTTAATATTCAGGAGACGTTGGTGAATTGTACTGCGATTAATGTCTCCCATTGGGTTTCTCCTTATTGGGATATCTGGTTTAATGCGACAGGTACTGGTAATGGTACTGGTAACGCGTCTGGCTCTGTTATTGTGAATGTGAACGGCAGGAGCTTTACTTGGTTTTTCACAGTAGGTCTTTTTGGTGGTGTTTCTTTTGGTATGGTGTTATGGAGACGAAAAAGAAGAAAAGAGGGTTAGATGATTATCAGTTGTTGTTGGTGATCTGTATCTTTGCTGCGTTGTTGTGGTCTTGGGCTGGTTATGGGTTATGCTGGACGTATTTCGACCAGTTTCTTTATGCAGTGTATCCTATTGGTTTTATTGGTATTGCTTTTGTTGTAAAAAAATTTAGTTTGTTATCGAAAATAAAATAAACGTGGAGTTGTATACTATTTAGTGGTATATACCTAAGTCTGGGAGACTGATTCGGTTTGTTTGAACGTGGTGTTAGTGGAACAAGGAAGACTGAGGAGGTTGTTGAGCCTGTTCCCGCTAAGAAAATCACAACTGTTTCTAAAAGTATTCCACCTAGCGTTATACGACAAATTAACCAGGAGGGAAATCTAAATCCAAGACCAGCGACACCAGAAGAACTAGCTGGTGGAGGACAAACCATCACCCGAGGCCAACTTTTAGGACAATCCTTCATACAATATGTTAGAACAAACCGTGACTATAACCTGCAAAAACAACAATTAACCCATGCGAGAGGACGGATAAAACCAGATGAACAATATGTGATGACAGAATCAGGGCCAACATGGAGCAAAGGACAGATACTCACAGGAAGACAAATACTAGGTCTTTATGATACTACAATAGCGCAACAGAAAGCTGTCTCCATTTCTAATTTTAACCAATCAAGACAGCAGGCGAAAGAAATACAAGGATATCCAGAGGGAACCACTTTCACAAAATCCGAAGAAGGATACACTGTCAATATCCCTGAGACGGCAAAACTTGAACAAGCAAAAACAATCATCAGCCAGTATGAAAAACTACCACCTGGGGCGAGAGAGACAGCGTTAGCTGGATATTACATGGAATCAAATCTTATGGCCATGGGAAAACCTGTCGCTGATTTTCTAGGTCTGACATCAAATTATAACATTATGTCATCTATCGCTTTTGGCTCCGCAGGGACAATGCCATGGGAAAGAAAAGAAACAATAAAAAACATCGTTGCTCTTATAGGCGCATCAAAATATGATGTTCATTATCCATCTGCATGGGATGTTGCTTTTGAGCCATTAGGGATGTCACCTAAAGGATCGGTAGCACTTCTCCAGAAACATCCTGTTGAAGTAACAATAGGGAACATCGGGGCTGAGGCAGCATCATGGGTAGTCTTTTCACAGGCAGCCAGGTTAGGTACAAAAGCTGCGACAGGAACAGTTCGTATAGCTACCCCTAAAGTATTCAATATGGTTAAACGATTGAATCTTGAATCAGGTACTGCTGTAGGAAGATATGTACCAAAGTTCTTAAAAGAATCAGGGATTGTTAAGAACATCGGTTTGTTCTCCAAAGGATATAAACCCGCTTGGGTGATGGCACCAGGTAAGACAATCATAGGAAAAGAGACAGCAACATTAGGCGAAGGTATCGCTGGGAAGATAACAACTCAGAAGACACCATATACACTCGCTCTTGAGAGACGTTTTTTAAGCCCAGCAGCATATGAAGAAGCAACACGGAACCTGATGACAAAACTTGGTTCTAAAACCATCGATATTGGTTTTCCCTCCATGAAATATGAAGGTCGTAGTTCTTATCTGTATTCAGCGGTGAGCAAAAAATCTTATAAAATGGAGGGTTGGTTTTCTAAGAAACTTGTTGAACGTGGACGATATTCTTTATTTAAAAAATCAGCTATTCAGATACCTAGTGGGATGGAAAAGACATCATCACGTTTCGGCTCTTTATATAGAATAGCGGAACCAGAATATGGGTATTATCGGATGGGAAAAAACGGGTTGGAGTTGATAGAGAAGAAGACAAACATCCCAACATTAGCATCCAACGAACTATCAGCAATACAGAAAAAATATTATCAGTCAATAGAATATATGGGGTTAAACAAACCATATCCTAAAAAATGGATAACAAACTATAGAGAAACTTTTTTAAAGAATACGAGGGCGCAA
>CAUYTX010000118.1:0-4893 GCA_963575665.1 Gammaproteobacteria bacterium
ATTTAGAAAAAGTATATAATTTAAGATATGGAAAATTAAGAGAATTTAAAACAGAAATAGAAAAAGTAAGAAAAGAAAAGAATATATTAGAATTATTGAAAAAAGTATTTCCAAATTCACTTTTATTAGAAGATATGGATCTTGATGTAGATATAGAAGATTTAATAGAGATATTCAATACTCAAAAGAAACGAGGATTAACAGAAAATGAGTTAAATAAAATCTTATCTATTGTAGATAATATTCCTACATTAGAACAATTTATAACAAATAATATAGGAAAAAGTATATATGAAGTTAATGGATTAAAAGCATCTCAAAATCTTCTATTTGATATGTTATGGGGTAAATGGATTAACAAAGAAACAATTTTACCTTCTTTGACACCAGCATTATCTGAAACAAATGAAATAAAATTATTAGCTAAAAGATTAAGATTATTATCACAAGGAAATAATGAGAAAATTATTGATATAACAAATGAAGAATTAGAAAAATTAGATGATATTAAACCAAAGTATAAGAATTTTGAAGTAGCTTCTTTACCATTACAACAAAAATTAAGAAATGGATTTTTAGCAACAAAAGGTATAGGTATTGGCGCAACCGCTATAGTATCATCTTTTAAACAATTTGCAGAACAAATAGGATTAGTTTATAGTGGAGAAAAACAAATATCTTTAGGTAATAAGGTATTAGGAATGGATGATTTTGGAAAACAAAATGATAAAGAAGGAAATTCTATACAATCTCAAATATCTGCTACATTATCTGAATTATTAGATATTGTAAAAAATCCTGATGCTATTGATCTTAATATAACAAAATACAATGTAGGTATAATAGGAATGGCGTTGACTATTGGAGCAGGTGAAGATATATATTATTTTATTACACAACCTATATTAAAAAAATTATCTACTAATTTAAATAATAAAATAGGACAGGTCCAAGGAAAAGCATGGAGGATAGAAAAAAAATTAAGACAAGAATATTTAACAAAATTAGAACAAATAAAAGGGAAAAAGGTTAATATAAAATCTTTACCGATGATTTATACTAAAGAAGAATTAAAACAAAATATATTTGATTCTAAAAGAGCAGTAATGGTATATAATCAGATTATACAAAAGATACCAACTATATTGGAGGATAAGACATTTTTAGAAGATTATCTTATAAAACAAATTCATATATTAGATAAATATTTAGAGTTAAAGAAAATATCAAGGAAGTATACTGAAGTCATACTTTCTTCACGTATTGATACATCAAAATTTGGTAATTCTATTTCAGATATAACATTATTTAATAATAAATTAAAGAAAATGATAGATACTACAGAATTTGTTACTGTAACAGATGAAGGTGTAGATACTATAGATGCATTATTAGATAATACATTTTTAGGAGATTTAAAGAAAAATGGAGTAGATTTAGCAATTAATATTTTCAATAATTTATCGATTAAAAGTTCTCCAGCTTTTCTTACTTTAGTAAATAAGATATTAATAGATACTAATAATAATGATTATTGGAGTTATGAAGATCAACGTTCTATTAATAAAAGAATATCGGATATTGTAATGGGTGTTATTAAATATAAATATTTTACTGATAATGAAATTATTACTAAAGAATCAATACAAGAATTAATATATGGTGAAACTGCATTAGTAAAATCATTAAAAAAGATAAAAAATAAAAATAAGAATAGTTTATTATTTAAATATCTTTTAGGTAAGAGTAGTGTAACAGGTCCTAATTTAATTACTGCTCCGGCATTGAATCTTAAACCAAAAGAACGGTCTAGGATGATTCAAGAAATAAAAGACTCTATAGCGGATGAAAAATGGGGTTATGATAAGATTATTCTATATGCTATCATATCTTCTGGTTTTAATAAAAAAATGTATACTTTTAATGATCTTATTCCTATCAGTAGATTAATAGATTATGGAATGAATAATTATATGAATAAGATATTAATGGAAAGTAACAATCCTAATTTATTATTAGATTTACAAGATGAAATATATAAGAATAATTGGATGAATGATGAATTGGTTCCAGAAGTAACAGAAATAATAGAATCAGCAAGATTAATAAAAGGAGGACCCATAACTATATTTTCAACAACAGAAGGATATGTAGGACAAAATGAATTAGGAGAACACATATATACTCCATATGTAAAAATACGAGAAATAGATACTATAAATTTATATAAGTTTGTAGGTAATATTAAAGTATCTAAATCAACAGAAGATAATGTATATAAAGGAGTTTATAAAATTGTATCTAAAAAAGGGTATTATGAAGCTGGAAGTTATATTTATGAATATTTTACTTCAGAATCAGTATTTAAAGAAAATAATATTGTGGAATTTGATACTAATAAAATAAAATTAATTCAATTAGAAGATATAGAAACTGGTAAAAAATCTATACCTTTTCAAAAATTTAAATTAATAAGTAATACAAATATTATAAATATTATAAGTGAAGAAGAACAATTAGATGAAAGTATTAAAAATGAACAAAGTTCAGATATTTTACCAATTACTATATCTGATGATATATTAACAGATAGTAGGGAAAATTTAGAAGAAAATAAATATAATATTGATAATAAAGAGATTATAGTGGATGAATCATTATCAGGAACGATAAATGATTTGTTGCAGAATGGAAAACTGCAAGAATGGTGGAGTAGAAATGGATGGAGTGAGAAGATTGGTGTTGTTAATTATATTAAATCATTAAAAGATACAATGACAATAGATAGTTCTAAAAGATATTTAAAGACTAAATATGGTAAACAGATAAATAATCTTCCCATGGATATAAAAACTAATGAATTATTAAAATCCAATGGTATTGTTAATTTGAATTTAACAAGTAATATAGAAAATCTATCTAATGAAGTTAAAGTAAAAGATAATATAGGGATATCTGATTTATTAAATAAAAAGAATATAATTTCTGATCAAGCAGCTAAAGATAAATTAAATAATTGTTAATATGGCATGCCCGGTAAAATCAAGTCCTGAGTGGATTAAATTAATAGATAATTTTGGCGAAATTGAAGCAATGAAATTCTTTATTGCAAATGGCGACCTTATGCCATCTATGGAACAGATAGATAATCTTATTAATCCAGTAAATCAAGTAAAAATATTTGATAATAAAGAAATAGATTATAATGATTTTAATAAAGAATTATCAGATAAAATATTAAATAAATTATTAGAAAAATATCCAGAAATAGAAACAATTTTTTCTAGTGAATTATTATCAACCTCTGATGATATTAATGTCTTAATGCAATTATCATCTAAGGTTAGAGAAGAATATATAAATCTATTAAAAAAAAATAGACCAGATTTGGTGGAAAGAAATTTAATTGATGATACAATTAATAATATTGAAGAATTTACTGATAAATTAGATAATAATAAAAAGATAAAATTACAAAAATTAGCATTGCATTGGATATTGCAAGGTAATGTAATTTTACCTGAAGATGGGCAGAAAATAATACAAGCTGAAAAAATTGCAACAATAAAAAAGATAGATCCCTTTTCTTTTAAAAACCCCAATGAGATAATTGAAAAATTTACAGATGTAAATATAAAAGAAAGAATTAATCCAGATACTATTGTTAAATTTAAAAATAAAAAAGATATTGGTAATGAAGTAACTATATATGATGTAGATGATAATGAAGATGGAAGAAGGGCTGTAAGAAAAATAATTGATACCCATTTTGGTAATGATAGTAATCCTTGGTGTATATTATATAAAGATAAAAATGGAGAATTTAATCCAAGTTCTAAACAATATTGGTATAATACTTATGCTGGTAATAAGAAAATAGCTTTTCAAAATGGGAAATTAATTGCTTTTTATGCTGGTCAACAATGGTGGGATAGATTAGACAATAGTTCTAGTGGTATTCCTATAACAATTAAAATGCCCAATGATGAATTAAAACGCAAAAAACTAATTATCGTTGATGATGTTGACGCTACGAAGCAATTATCTGTAGTTAAAATTTTCAAAGGAGATCAATATAATGGTTTGTATCAGGAATGGCATGGCAATGGGCAGTTAAAATATAGCAGAACCTATAAAGATGATAAACTAGATGGTTTGTATCAGAGATGGTATGAAAATGGACAGTTAGAGTTTAGCACAACCTATAAAGATGATAAAGCAGATGGTTTGTCTCAGAAATGGTATGAAAATGGGCAATTAGAGTTTAGCACAACCTATAAAGATGATAAAGCAGATGGTTTGTCTCAGGAATGGTATGAAAATGGGCAGTTAAAATATAGCAGAACCTATAAAGATGGTAAACTACATGGTTTGTCTCATAGATGGTATGGCAATGGGCAGTTAATGTCTAGCAGAACCTATAAAAATGATAAAGCAGATGGTTTGTATCAGGAATGGCATGAAAATGGGCAGTTAATGTCTAGCACAACCTATAAAGATGGTAAAGAAGATGGCTTGTCTCAGACGTGGTATAAGAATGGGCAGTTAAAATATAGCAGAACCTATAAAGATGATAAACTAGATGGTTTGTCTCAGAGATGGTATGAAAATGGGCAATTAGAGTTTAGCACAACCTATAAAGATGGTAAAACAGATGATTTACCTTTCCAAATTTTTAATAATATAGTATTAGGCAAGGCGTATATTAAAGCAAATAAAATATTAATAGATGCCGTCAATCAAAGACAAGATACCTTGCCACATGAATACGCCCATATTTATATAAGAATGTTTATAAATTCTCCCATTATACAAGAAGGTATTAAAAGATTTGGTTCAGAGGAGTTATTAGTACAACGTATAGGGGAACAAGTGGTGCAACAAAAAGGAGAT
>CAUYTX010000119.1:0-4887 GCA_963575665.1 Gammaproteobacteria bacterium
GAGGGTTAATCCGTGGCAGAAGTCATTAAAATCGGTGCATACCTTTGCAAAGGTTGTGGTCTAGGCGAGCGTTTGAACTTTAACGCCTTGGAGGCCGCTGCTAAACGTGCGGGCAAAGCTGGTGTAGTTCGCTCACATGCACTCTTGTGTGGCCAAGAAGGCGTGGCCATGATCCGTGCTGACATCCAGAAAGAAGGTGTCAATCGGGTCATGATTGGTGGCTGCTCCCGTCGCGCCAAGACTGAAGCTTTCCATTTTGAAGGGATTTCGATTTCCCGCGCCAACCTCCGAGAAGGTGTCATCTGGGTTCGTCCTAATACCCCAGAGGCAAAAGAAACTACGCAGGAAATGGCGGAAGATTACGTGCGGATGGGCTGTGCTGAAGTTCGTCGCATGACCAACCCAATACCTAATCCCGCAGCTGTCCTCAATCGACAAATCTTGGTCGTAGGTGGCGGAATTAGTGGTATGACGGCTGCAATAGAAGCCGCTAAGACCGGATACCGAGTTGCCATCGTCGAAAAGAGTGATCGTTTGGGAGGTTGGGCTGGCAAGTTATACAAACGGGTTGCCGATCGCTATCCCTTCTCAGATCCAGTAGACACGGGGCTTGCCGCGCTCAAAAAAGCAATCGAAGCCAATGCCAAGATCACGGTGCATCTAAATGCTACTGTGACCAAAACTTCGGGGGCTCCAGGTCGTTTTGCAGCGGATATCACCACTGCAGATGGCAAGACCATTACCGATAATTTTGGTTCGATCATTCAGGCTTCAGGGTTTACGCGTTATGACATTGCCAACCTTCCAGAAATGGGGGGGGGTTCTCTCAAGGACGTGGTCGATCAAGCAGGGCTAGAAGCATTGGCCGTGCAAGCCGCGGGTGGCGCAATCAAGCGTCCTTCGGATGGCCATGCAGTTCGCAGCGTGGCTTTTGTGCAGTGTGCTGGCCAGCGTTCCGAAAAGCTAGGCCATCTGCCCTATTGTTCGGGATTCTGCTGCAGTACCTCAATCAAACAGGCAATGTATTTCAAGGACCAAAATCCTGAGATTGACGCCGTAGTCCTGTTTAGTGATCTACGTACCCCAGGGGCTGCTGGAGAAGATTTCTACCGCAGTGGCCAAAAGAAGGGTATCAGCTTTAGCAAGGGGACTGTCACGAGAGTGACGCAAGGACCTTCTGGTCCAGTGGTTCACTTCCACGACGAGATTTTGAATGACGACGTGAATTTGCCAGTGGATCTAGTAGTGTTAGCCACCGGACAAGTAGCCAATGCAGGGGTAGACATTGAGACCCTCAGTGCACCTCAAGTAGCAGGAAGTGGCGCGCCTGCCGAGCAGAAGGTCTCAGTTCTAAACCTAGATTACCGTCAAGGGCCAGACCTACCCCAGCTCAAACACGGTTTTGCAGACTCGCATTTTATTTGCTTCCCCTACGAGACCCGCCGCACGGGAATTTACACCGCAGGGCCAGTCCGTCGTCCGATGGACATTGCCCAAGCCATGGAAGATGCCACTGGAGCGACCCTCAAGGCAATCTCGGCTTTGGAGAATGCGGGCCTTGGTCGTGCTGCCCACCCACGTTCTGGGGACCTATCCTTTCCTACTTTCCGTCGGGAAGGTTGCACCCAGTGCAAACGTTGCACGGTAGAGTGTCCCTTTGGCGCAATCGACGAAGACGAAAAGCGGTACCCACAGTTCAACGAAGCACGTTGCCGCCGTTGTGGTACTTGCATGGGGGCTTGCCCAGTTCGTGTCATTTCGTTCGAGAACTATTCGGTAGAGACCGTTGGCCAGCAGCTTAAGTCGCTTGAGATTCCAGATGAATTTTCTGGAAAACCACGCGTTCTTATTTTCGCCTGCGAAAACGATGCCTACCCCGCGTTGGACATGGCTGCTCAAAACCGTCTTGAATACAGCGCGTATGTTCGAGTGATTCCAGTGCGTTGTCTTGGTTCCGTCAACACCATTTGGCTAAACGACGCGTTGAATAGTGGATACGACGGCATCATGTTGATGGGGTGCCAGAAAGGTGAAAACTATCAGTGCCACTTTGTCAAAGGATCTGAAATGGCGCATTACCGCATGAGTAAGATTGGTGACACCCTCAAGGGTATGAACTTGGACATTGAACGGGTGACTACCTATGAAGTCGCGATTACCGACATTCATCGGATTCCGAAACTCATCAATGACTACATCGCCATGATTGAGAAGATTGGCCCAAGCCCCTTCAAGGGTTTTTAGGAGGTTTTGCATGAGCGAAGCAAACCATGCAGCGGCAGGGAAATACCGCGGCAATTTCTTGAAAGAGGTCGAGGCCAACGTTGAGGAAGGCGAGTGGGTCAAAATGTGCATGCAGTGTGGGGTCTGCTCGGGTTCTTGCCCGATGGGTCCCTACTGGGAGCACCCGCCTCAAGAAATTTTCATGATGATTCGTGCCGGTAAGCGCGAAGAAGTCCTTTCTTCTACTTCTATGTGGATGTGCACCTCTTGTTACAACTGCTTGGTGCGCTGCCCACGAGAAGTGCCGGTGACCCACGTCATGCACGGCTTGGCTACTTATGCCCAACGTCTTGGCATGGCACCACAGAATCCGATTACTGCGCGTTTTGCCCAAAAGTTCTGGGATAACCTGACGAAAACGGGGCGAGTCAACGAGCTCAAACTCGGCATGGCACTCTACTTTATCAACGGTTTGAGTGAGGGCATTCAGACTGCCATGAAGATGCAAGACATCGGGTTAGGCATGTTCAAGACCAAACGTATGGATCCACTGGAGATCTTGGGTGGTCACGGGGTCAAAGACAGAGTAGGTTTCCACGCCATGCTGAAAAAGGCGCAGGAGATTGAAATGGCAAAACTCACCAAGGTGGGCTAAGCATGGCGAAGAAGAACTACTCTTTTTATCCTGGCTGCTCCTCACAGAAAGGAGCCTCGGCCTCGAATTACACAACTTCCGTTTCGACAATCTGCAATGTCTTGGATATCCAGCTGAACGAGATCCCAGACTGGAATTGTTGTTCTGCTTCGATTGGGTATGCCGGAGGTGGGGAACTGCCAAGGCTGACTCTATCGGCGCGCAACATAGCACTTTCCGAACAACACAATGCCGGTCAGGACATCGTGGCCACTTGTGCTGCTTGCTGGCTCTCTACCAAAGAGACCCACGAGCGGTTGCACTATGATGCTCAGCTCTTTTCGGAAGCAAACCAAGCCCTTAAAGAAGCCAAACTCACTCTCAAAAACGAAACCAAGGTACGCCACTTGGTAGAAGTATTGATTGAGGATGTAGGGTACGAGGCACTGAAAGCACCCGTCAAGAAACCCTTGAATGGAATCAAGATTGCGGGATATGTCGGATGCCAGACTAATCGTCCCTTTGGCATTGCGGGCGAGTCTTTTGAGAATCCACGGTACCTTGATAAGTTCATTGAAACAGTAGGGGCTACTCCAGTCGAGAACTATGACAAGAGAGTATCTTGTTGTGGTGGTGCCCTTGCCTTTTCAGAACCAGAGAAGAGCCAAGCCCTGATTAAGGACATCATCGAAGCTGCCTACGATGGTGGTGCCCAGATGATTGTCACTCCGTGTCCCGTTTGCCAAATGAATGTGGAGATCTACCAAGGCCACATCAATCAGCGTTACGGTACAAAGTTTGACATGCCCGTGGTCTATTACTCGGCTATGATGGCGGTTGCCTACGGAAAATCTGCCAAGGAAGCTGGACTCGATGGCCAAGTGATTCCGGCAAAGGCATTGGAAGCCGTAGCTGCTGGCTAACTTTTTTCTAAGTGTGGATGCCCACCCTGCTCCAAATAGAGGTGGGCATTTTTTTGGGATTAAAATACTCATGTTTTCTTACGAAGAATTAATTCAGCGGCTAGAAGTGTGGATTGAGCATGGGTGGATTCGTGAAATCGACCGTGCTTTTCTACAATTTTTACGGCGTTTAGACCCTAAAGCAGAACCATTGTTTTTACTAGCAGGACTCCTGACCAGTGCCCAACTGAAACAGGGACATGTTTGCCTTGACCTCACGCTGTCCTTTTTAGAAGGTCTGAATCAAACTCTTTTTGGCGGAGAAGAAAACAGTTGGCTAAACACTCCAATTGATATTTGGTTAAATTCCATTCAGAAATCTCGTCTTGTGTCAAAAGGCGATGGCGCAACCCCACTGGTTCTTTCTGGAAATCATTTGTATTTACGTCGTTATTGGACTTATGAACAAGAGGTAGCTTCTGCCATTCGATCTAGGTTAGGTTTTCGAAATTTGTCTACTGAAGAAGTTTCTAAAATTAAAGAAGAATTGGATAAACTCTTTCCTACGAAAAAAGAAATCCATTGGCAAAAAATAGCTTGTGCCGTAGCCGCGAGGAGTACTTTTTCTATCATTACTGGAGGGCCTGGGACTGGGAAAACAACTACGATCGTTCAATTTTTATCACTTTTCCAATCTATTTATCCAGATAAAAAAATACGGTTGGCTGCATCCACTGGAAAAGCAGCAGCACGCTTGACGGAGGCAATTCAAAAAATCAATCCCAACGCGGAAACTGCACTTTCGGCCACCACGATACATCGATTGTTGGGCACTCAATCTAATACAAAACATTTTCGACACGATGCTAACAATCCTTTGCATGCAGATCTCGTGGTAGTAGACGAAGCTTCTATGATTGACCTAGAAATCATGGTTGCTTTGCTCGCCGCTTTGCGTCCGGATACCCAATTAGTGTTAGTAGGAGATAAAGACCAGCTTGCTTCCGTAGAGGCAGGGGCTGTTTTAGCGGATTTGTGTAAAGAAGTAGGTTCCTATTCTCCAGAAATGGCAAATTGGATTTATGAAACCACTGGAGAAACAGTACCTGAGGGTAAAAGTAGAGCACT
>CAUYTX010000120.1:0-4826 GCA_963575665.1 Gammaproteobacteria bacterium
GCGTAGAGAGAGAATCAAGGATGATTCTCGACTGCGCACTCGGATCGGACTCCAAAGAGGTCAGAAGGTAAAGGGTCGGAAAGTTTCATTTTTAGCAAACACTGAATTAAAACTAGGAGAAACAAGATGGTACCAATTCTTTTAGGCGGTGTGGCAGCTGGCATTACTTATCTCTTTGGAAAGAGCTCGGGTGAAGACGAAGGAAGTGCTAAAGCGAGAGCCGAAGCAGCTCGCGAGAGAGCAGCGAGAGAGCAGCGAGAGAGCAGAAGGCGAGGATCGGAAGAATTTGGAGTTTACTAAAAACTCCGATTTTAGCACTTCTTCTCGGTTTTTTCTACTCACTTTCAAATTTTTCTGGAGTTGGTTTCATTCCTGTGGCAATAGAAAAGTACTCCAAAATTTCTAAAGACTGGGCATTGTCTTTAGGGATAGATCTTTGGAGAACTTTTACTGATCTGCCTTGGTATTACGAGATCATTGTGGTGGCGTTTTCCCTAGCTGGGGTATTTTTTTTATTAGTACTCATAGTAGATTATGTTATGAATGGTTTTAATGAAACTTTTAAAATTTTTCTTTTGCTTTCGCTGTTCTTTTTCGGTGTGGCAATTTTTTCTGATTTGGGTTTAAAAAGCCTTGTTTCCCAGAACTGGGCGTTCTCTTTTTGGACAGAGCACTGGCAAACCTTTACTGGGCTTCCTTGGTATTCAGAAATAGTTGTGGCACTTTTTTTCTTGTTTGGAGTGTTCTTCTTATTTAGATCTATAGGTGATTATATTACTAATGGTTTAAAAACCGAAGATACCGCAGATTTACTTCTTTTCACATTACTTTCTTTTGGGATAACGTTCATTTTTACTTGCAAAACCTTTACTGAGCTTCCTTGGTATTTAGAGACAATCGCAGCACTCTTTTTCTTGTTTGGAGCGTCTTTCTTATTTGTATTTATTATTGATGGTTTAAAAACCAAAAATCCCATAGCTTTACTTTTGCTTGCGTTATTTTCTTTTGGAATAACGTTCATTTTTACTTGCAAAACTTTTACTGAACTTCCTCGGTATTATGAAGTATTTTCCCTAATTTGGATGATTCTCTCAACCGTCATTCTATTGTAATGATAACTAATACGATATAAAATGGCAATGCGTTAAAACAACCACCCCGCCCTTGCAGGGCACCCCTCCTTAACTAAGGAGGGGAGTTAGTGAGTAAAACTCTCCCCCTGCCAAGGGCCGAAGGCGGGAGGGGGTTTCACTAGAACTAACCGTTTTGTTCTGATTTAGCTATAGCTATGTTGAGCACCTAAAACCGTTCCAATACTTTACCAGAAAGTTTTTCCCGGAATTGTACTAACAAAATCAACCCTGGCAAAGCCGTGAGAACAGCCAACAGGAAAAAATTTGACCATCCTACTGCTTCGACTGCAAATCCTGCCACCGGGCCAACGTAGACCCGACCAAGTGCTGCCAACGCAGAAAGCAAAGCAAACTGGGTGGCTGTGTACCGTGGATTGCATAATCCCATGAGGAAAGCCACAAAAGCTGCTGTGCCCATTCCGCTGGCAAGGTTTTCGAGTCCGACGGCCACGACCATCCAAAGATAACTTTTGCCGATCCAAGCCAAAATGGCAAAAGAAAGATTCCCGAATGCTTGTAAGATCCCAAACAAAAGCAAAGATCGATACAACCCAAGCCGAGCCAACCACGCGCCTCCCACCAATCCACCCAACAGCACAGCGACCAGGCCAAGACCTTTGTTGATGGCACCCACCTCCCCTATGCTAAATCCCATGCCCCGAATTAAAAAAGCAGTGCTTAAACTGCCTGCAAAAGCATCCCCGAGTTTATAAAGGATAATGAGTGCAAGCAAAAGAAAAGCCCTAGGACGGGAAAAAAATTCTTTTAATGGTTCCTCGACTGCTGCGCGCAAGGTTCTGGGTGCGCCTGCAGACTCTGGTTCTGGGCCTAGCGTGGTAGCTAACATACCTACTATTAAGAACGCGGCAGAAAGCCCATAGACCATGGGAAAACCAAAAAACTGAGCCGCAATGAGAGCACCTGCACCCGTCAAAAGCATGGCCGCTCGGTAACCCACAACAGATACTGAAGCACCTAAACCACGTTCGGAAACTGTCAGTACTTCGGTTCGATACGCATCGATGGTGACATCTTGCGAGGCTGAACTGAAAGCAACTGCCAACGCTAGAAATGCCATGATAGAAGGAGTAGAAAGGGGATCTACGTTGGCCAATCCTAAAAAGCCAAGTGCTAGTAACACTTGAGTGATCAACATCCAACCGCGCCGACGCCCCAACCAAGGAGGCGAGTAGCGATCCATGATGGGTGCCCACAAAAATTTTAAGGTGTAGGGCAAACCCGCGAGGCTAAACCAGCCAATGGTGGTGAGATCTACGCCAGAAGTAGTAAGCCAAGCTTGTAGGGTTCCGCTGGTCAGTGCTAAAGGTAGACCAGACGAAAATCCAAGGGCAAACATGAGTGGGGCGCGAGAAAAACTGGGAGCAAGGGACACGGGTACGCTCCCGAAGAAAAGTGCGTCCCCAAGGGGATTCGAACCCCTGTTACCGCCGTGAAAGGGCGATGTCCTAGGCCTCTAGACGATGGGGACAAAGAAAACACGTCTTCGAGGATTATCCGAAAAGACGTTAAAACGGGTACTTTTGGTGGAGCCAGACGGGATCGAACCGTCGACCTCTTGCATGCCATGCAAGCGCTCTCCCAGCTGAGCTATGGCCCCGACAACTCTTGGCATCGTACCGAAACAGGGGTGAGATGTCAAGGTTTAGAAAGAAAGCCTAGCGTCCCTGGTAGATCTGGTCGAAAGTAGCCCCCTCTGCAAAATGTGCCTGGTGTGCCTTAGTCCAGTCTCCAAACATCGTTTCTATGGTAAATAACTCAATCTTTGGAAAAGTGTTGGGGTAATGGGACATCACTTCCGCGAGGCGCGGGCGGTAATAGTGTTTGGCTGCGATCTCTTGGGCTTCTGGACTATACAAGTATTCAAGGTAGGCTTGGGCAAGGGCACGAGTTCCGTGGCGTTCGGCTACTTTTTCAACGACTGCCACCGGTGGTTCTGCCAAAATACTCACAGAAGGTGCTATCAACTCCACTTGGTCCTTGCCCCATTGATGGATGGCCAATAGAGCTTCGTCTTCCCAAGCGATCAACACATCTCCAATCTTTCTCTGGACAAAAGTCATCGTGGCACCACGAGCCCCAGAGTCTAAAACAGGCACATTTCGATATAACTTCGTTACGAACTCTTTAGCAAATGCGGCATCACCGTGTTTCAGAGCATATCCCCACGCGGCCAAGTAATTCCAGCGTGCTCCCCCAGAGGTTTTAGGATTAGGAGTGATGACGGCTACTCCGGGCTGAACCAAATCATTCCAATCATGAATGTTCTTTGGATTTCCTTTCCGAACTAAGAACACGAGAGTAGAGGTGTAAGGGGTGCTGTGTTCTGGTAAACGTTTTTGCCAGTCTTTTGGCAATAATCCAGAACGTTCGGCGATCGCGTCAATGTCGTAGGCAAGTGCTAAAGTCACGACGTCGGCTTCAAGACCATCAATGACTGCTCTTGCTTGTTTGCCGGAGCCTCCGTGAGACTGGCGCACGGTCATGGTTTCACCGGTACGTTGTTTCCAGTGATTAGCAAAAGCGGTGTTGTACTCTTGGTAAAACTCGCGAGTAGGGTCGTAGGAAACATTCAACAGGCTGGTATCGGCCTGAGCACAGGCTATGCCGCCTAACAAGAGCAATAGGATACGGTTCACTGAAAAGCCTCGAGGTTAGAAGGCGTGTAAAGAACGAGTTTTCTTACACGCGCTTCCAAGAGGAAAAAAACTTCTCGCTTATGCCGATAAACCAAAATTAACGACACTTATCCTTTACACCCTTTATCATGTCACCTTCGGCAAGGATGTAAATCTTTTGCTTCTTTTTGTACGAAGATTCCAGAAGCGCAATTTCTCTCTTCGTTTTTCCTTCGTCAGCCCCAAACAGGTGGTATCTAACAACTTTTTTCTTATTTCCCTTGAGGACAAAATTTCCGGACAGACGGAAAAAAGCTGAATCCCCTTCCCCTTCGCTGTCTGAGGGAAGCATCTCAGAGACAATAGCACACACGTATTGCCCTTCAGCAGAAACATGATATGGGTACACTAACAAACTTCCTAAAGCAAACAAAAATAGCAACTTTGTATGGTTCATAATGCCTCGCACAAAACTTGGTTACACCGTTTAATTAAGGTCAAGGTCTGTCTCACACTTTTCGCTTTCGCTTGTCGGACTACAATCGTTTCCTACCTCTCCATTTTTATCCAATTGATATATCTTTTGACCCTTTATAAGGTAGCCATAGCCCTCTTTCATTTTTATTGGATTTGTAAACTTTCCCTTGTATTCCACACCAGTACTTACCGTTCCGTGGATCTTTATCACAGTGCTGCCATCCTTTTTGATAGTAATAGAGCGTCCCGTACCATTACCTCCATAAAAATTAAAGTGGCGTGTACCTACGAACGGTAGATCTGTTGCGGCAACACCGCAAGTTGAAAAAATAGAAAGAAACGCTGCACCAAGTGATACCAACATTCTAGGCTTCATAAACCCCTCCTGGTAGGCACTGAAATTCAGTTCTACTTCAAGTAATAAATACGAATTTCGAATGATTTCATAGAATATGGAACTTTGTCAAGCATCAAGAGTCATGGTCAAAAACATAGAAGGTAGCCACTCAAAACACTTTTAAGATATTAGGAGTTACGCAGTTGAACTCACAAATCATTGATTTTATTAAGTTTTGATAGA
>CAUYTX010000121.1:0-4818 GCA_963575665.1 Gammaproteobacteria bacterium
AACGAAGCACCAGTTGCATTAGTAAGAGTTCCAGATGCTGGAGTTCCTAAAGCAGGTGTTACTAAAGTAGGGCTAGTTGCAAAGACTAAAGAACCAGTGCCAGTCTCATCGGAGATGACACCTAATAGTTGAGCAGAAGTAGTAGCAGCAAATTGTGATAATGGATTAGCAGTTAGACCAACACCTGTAGTTGGGTGAACGTGGTCATCCTTAGATGCTGTAGTTCCTACACCTGCTGCTGCTGTACCTAGCGCCTGTGGAGTAGCTGCTGAAAGGCTTGGTTGTGGTCCTGTTGCGCCAGTAGGACCGGTAGCACCTGCTGGTCCTGTAGCTCCAGTTGGTCCAGCAACAGTACTTGCTGCGCCAGTTGGTCCTGTGGGTCCAGTAGCGCCTATAGGTCCAGTTGCCCCAGTAGGGCCAACAAGGTTAACGCCAGTAGGCCAAACACCTGCTGCCTTTGGACCAAAGATTTTATTAGTTGCTGTATTGATATAGAAGTCGCCGTTGACGCCTTGTGTTGTCGGGTCTACTGCGCCATTAAGAACTGTGTATCCAGCAACGCCCGTTGCACCTGTTGCGCCAGTGACTCCAGTAGGACCTGTAGGTCCTGTGGCCCCTGCAGGGCCTGTAGGACCCGTAGGACCGGCAACTGTGCTGGCAGTACCAGTTGCACCAGTTGGCCCTGTAGGGCCTGTAGCGCCTGTAGCACCTGTTACACCGGTTGCTCCAGTGGCACCTGTGGCGCCAGTAGTGCCTATTGGACCAGTTGGACCTGTTGCACCGATAGCACCTTGTGGACCTTGCTGAGCTGAGAATACTAAAGATTGGTTGGGAGTAATAGATTCAATAACTACATAAGTTGTCATAGTGTCACAGCCCCCGTTACGATAAATAAACCTTCAAGGAATCTAGTGACAACCGATCCGCTATCTAATACTAAGTCATAGGAATAACGACCAGGAGTAATCTCTTCCGTAAGAGCTGCAGAAATAGTTACAGTTACAGTTCCTGTAGCACCAGTAATAACCATACGACCATTAGTTGTAGTAGCAGTTATGGTGGTAGTGCTAGACCCAACGAATGGGCGCACTGTCATAGTTCCGGTATAACCAGTAAGGTTGATTGGAACAGCGTCATTGTTGACTGAGAACTGAAAATTAAATGTGGTTGCCTGCTCGCAGATTAGATTAAATTTAGCGCTCAAGATGAGATTCCTCTGAGAGCCTGCGCTGCAGGTAGTTGAGAAGTACCAGCGAGAGCATTGCATATGCCAGCAAGGTCAAGACGATTGGCAGCAGTCGTTCCTTTAATCGCATTGAGTACTCCCACTGTGTCTGTTAAATTTGTTGATACTGATTTAAGAACTGCCCATTGACGGGTAGCAAGTGCTCTGCCAACCATTGCCCCTGGTGCTCGATAGGTGCCACCATTAGCCAAACGGTTAAGTTCATCTAATAAAGTTGTTCCTGCTACTCCTAGTGCCACCTATATCTCCTTACTTCTTCTTAGATTTTTTAGCTGCAGCGTTATCAACCAGATTTGGGTATGATCGCCCTGCTGCTTTAGCCATTGCCTTAGCCTTTGTCTTTTGTGCAGGCGTAAGTGGCTTTGATTTCTTATTGGGATTCTTTGTATCCCAGAATGCTACTTTCTTTTTCATTTGCAACTACAATCCCAAGCACGAAGTGACTTGTTTATTCTAGAGTTCGGATCCTTAGCGGTCTTCGCTGAAGTATTTTTTGCACGCATTCCACACATACGACCACAGAAAGACTTGCGCCGTCCTGCAGACTTAGGTGACCTAGCAGCCTCAGCCTTTTTAACTGGAGGCTTGAGGTTCATCCCCTGCGCTTTAGCAGAGGCACGACCTGCTGCGTTAAGGCCACCCTTTGGGTTCTTGCCTTCTGCTCTTTGCCACGCTGGAGACTTAGCCATTTACTTAGCAGACTTTCCCATTGCACCTGTCTGAATTGATTCATAAGATGAATACTTTGATGCGTTTGGATACTGCTTGTCTGGAGCTGGATAAGGCTTCATATCTTCTTCCATACCCATATCATCCATCATTGAGTTTTCTAAGTTATTCATCACTTCTTCTTACCCATTCTCTTAGTCTGCTTTTTAACTACCATCTTCTTGCCAGTCTTCTTGGCTTCCATCTTTGCTGCTGCCATACCCTTTGGTCCGTATGAAAATTCTTTCATTCCTACTTTTGGCATTCTATTCTCCTTAGTTTTTGAAGGTCATTGCAATCCCATCGAAAGCCTTACCAGCCTCGTTGGAAAGTTTAACTGCTGCATCTATATCTTTACTCTTGGTAGAACGAGGTTCAATACCCTGACGTGTTGCATCATAATAAGACTGTAGTTCTTTATCGTGCTGCTTAGCAGTAGGTATACCTCTGTGGTTTGCTACTCCTACACTGAGTTCTAGTTCGCCTATCTTGCAGCCAAAGCATCCTTCTACATACTCAGGATGTTTCTGCGTTCTATGTAAAGTCATACTATCGGTGTCACATAATCGCCGTAGCCAGCGTTAATAAGAACCTGTGCTTGTCCGTCACTGATCTCGTACTCGTGACCGCCAAGGAAGTAATAACTAGCTGCTGCCAGATCATCTTGGCTAGGAGTTAATGTCAAAGTAACTGTGGTGCCGTTGACAATCATTGTCTGACCACGTGCTACATCTGTAAGGCTGATTGGGATAGCACCATCAATAGTTCCACCATTAAAACGACGACCAGCAAGGCGTGAGTACTCACTGTATACACCAGTGCCTGCGCCCCACGTCTGCCATTGGTAAGGTGTTACTAATGTGTATGCCATATCTAACCTTTCCTAAGTGACAGAGGTGGGTTTGACCCCACCCCTGCCGAACGGGAATTATCCGTTTGTTGCTGCTGACTCAATGCGATAAAGAGCAGCTTCACGAAGGCGTGCAAAGCCTCCGAAGTAGTACCAACCGATTGTGCGGAAACGACGGAGTGCGTCAATCTCTGGACCGATAACGGTTGAGATGTCTGCAGCCTGTGCTTCAGCCAATGCTTCACGACCAGCGACGATTGCGCGGTAGTTGTTGGTAAATGTAACAGTACCTGTATCTGCTGCTGAAGTAACGTTAGACGCTGTCAGAGCATAGGTAAATGTTGTTGTTGTAGGTACAGATGCAATTGTAAATGTACCGTTAAGTGTTGTTGCAGTTGTAGCAGCAACTGTTACGACCTGGCCTACGCCAAGACCGTGAGCAACTGCTGTTGTGATTGTTGCAACGTTTGATGTCAACGCAACGTTGGTGATAGTAGTGCTTGTAGCAATACCGGCAGCCAACTTTAGACCGTTAAGAACACGTGGTGTCTCAACGATGAAAGCGCCTTCGATAACGCCTACTGCACCAGCAACGAACGGTGTACGCTCTACGTACTTTGTAAGTTCCTGGAATCCGCCTGTACCAGTTTCAGCACGAAGATCGGCTGACTGACGTGGGTGGAGGTATGCAGCATAGAGTTCACCCATACGAGGCAATGCCTTGTTTGTGCGTAGTGATACAACAGCGTTACGGATATCCGCAACTGTCATTGTGTCTGCTGCAAGAACTGCAGATGATGCAGTTGGAGTAGTTCCTGATGGACCGTTTGAGTAGATCACGTTAGTTCCTGCTGAGAGGACCTGACCTACTACGTTGTCAATCGAATCTGCTGCGTTGTAAGCGATGATGTCAGCAAGAGCTGAGTCTACATCGTTGAAAGAAGTTAGGTTTAGCTTCTTTGTTGTTGTTACTGCTGAACCGTATTCGTTCAGAGTTACTGTAACCTGTGATGGGTTACCGAGAGCAATGGAAGATACATCTGATGTTTCTGTCAATGTAGAAGTAGCTTGTGCTAAATCTGAATAGATTGAGAATACAACTGATGATCCTGGCATTGCCTGTTGCACTGGCTTGACGTCAGCGAGAGAACGCATAACTGGAATGGAGCGAAGCGCCATTCTGACATATTGGTCGTATGCGGCCTGTACTAGGGCGCTGATCGTCGAGCTAGATGTGGGGGTACCTGTTGGGATAGCCATTTGGGTCTAGCCTTTCTGTTTTAGGATTGGATTAGAGTCCAGACATCCTGATAACTTCGTCCAACTCTTCGCGGCTGTTTGTATTAAGAAGTTTTTGCATAATATCTGCATTGTGTTCTGGCGATGTGCCTGAATCTGCAGTATTAGTCATTCTCTTATACGCAGCAGCTTGTGCTGGATCTATGTTAGGTGTTGCCTGGGTTTGGCTAGACTCAAAGCCGAATACATCGGCGTAGTCGTCTAACCATTTAGACAAAGACTCTTCAGTTGGGTCAATGTCCTGCGGAATAAATGAAGCAATTTTGCTATTTACCCCGCGAGTTGCGAGGACATCCTTAATTGCTCGTTCGCGTTGGCCTTTGCTGAGGTTATCAAACTGGGAGCGAAGCTCTTGCAGTTCTTTATCCTTTTGCTTTCCAGCCTTGCGTAGTTGCTTTACAAGGTCATTAGACTGCGGTGATTCCGTTGTGAAATCGTCGTCGTCATCCTCGTACTCGTAATTGGACATATGTCCTTCTCCCTATCATTAGTTGATTTCGCTAGCCTCATACTCGAATGGGGATTCGGTATGGCTCTAACTCCTGGTAATTGTTGTCGCTCCACTAGGCCAGTCGTTCTAGTGGCAGGTTTATTTAGTAACCGCCTGCGCGATCTCTTGCTAGCGCTCCGCTAGTAATTCCGGTCTGACCACCAAAGGTAGCCTTCTCAAGTCCGGTAATCTTCTGACGCGCCTTACGTGCTTCTTCTGCGCCAG
>CAUYTX010000122.1:0-25773 GCA_963575665.1 Gammaproteobacteria bacterium
GATTCCCTTTTTTCTGATTATGTTTTGTAACCATTCTACTATGTCTTTGCTATATTGCGGTAACGTACTCAACCTAATTTAGGAAGAGAAATTTTGGAATTGCTTGAGTCGACTTTGAATTGTTTTGGGTCTGGATAGCAAAAACTATCACCTTTTCCTTTCTTTTTGAATCGAGGGAATGATGCGCGCCTCTCAAAAAAGTTTTTGAACGCGCGATCAAGATCTTTGAGAACAGGTTGTAAAGACTGGGAAGGAGATTCTTTGAGCCACTTGGTTTTTAGGCATATTTTTAAAATAGGAAGCTTTGCAGCCATTACAACGTAGCCAATAAACGGTTTGCCTGCTTCATGATTTTCTTTTTGAAGTTTCAAGGCAACGTTATAGACAAACCTGCAAGATCCCGCAAACTTACGCATCAGTCGCATTTGCTCACCGTTCGGCATGATCTGAAATTTGTAGGCTTGCCGTCGCTTCATTTACGCAGTATAGTTTAGATTATTGTTGTTAACAATGATTCGTATGGCAGTTGTGGAGGGGCACCTGTTTCTATTATTCGAAGATATTAGGAGTTACGCAGTTGGATTCACAAATTGTTGATTTCGTTAGATTTATTGTTTTGACGTAAAAATAGAAATCTGATAAAAATCAACGAGTTACACTTTCAACTGCGTAACTCCTAGATATATCGAACAACAGCAGACCCCAGATTAAAACCGCGCTATTCATCCCCGCCCTGAAGGACGTGGTTTTTCGCGCATGCTGACAAATTTTTAGGGGGAAGTTCAATGGAACATACTGGCGCGGAAATTTTTGTTCGCTGCCTCATCGCAGAAGGAGTGGAATATTTATTCGGTTACCCCGGGGGAGCAGTACTGAACCTTTATGATGCACTGCACCAACAAGACCAGATCAAGCATATCCTAGTACGTCACGAACAAGGTGCAGTACACGCAGCGGATGGTTACGCACGTGCAACCGGTCGCCCTGGAGTAGTTCTTGTTACTTCAGGTCCAGGAGCCACCAACGCAGTTACAGGAATCGCAACTGCCCACTTAGACTCTAGCCCATTGGTCGTTTTCACCGGACAAGTGCCTACTGCACTAATCGGAAACGATGCTTTTCAAGAAGTCGATTCCGTGGGTATCACGCGGCCTTGTGTGAAGCATAACTTCTTAGTCAAGGACGTCTCAGAACTTGCCACCGTTATCAAAAAAGCCTTTCACATAGCCACTACTGGTCGCATGGGCCCAGTGGTAGTAGACATCCCCAAAGATGTTACCTCAAACAAAGCTAAATTTAGCTATCCCGATAAAATTAGCATCCGCTCTTACAATCCCGTGCTTAAAGGACACGCCTTACAGATTAAAAAGGCAGTAGATTCGATACTTACGGCCAAACGTCCTGTGATTTACAGTGGAGGTGGCATTATTTCTGCTAACGCGGCTCCTGCACTCACGGAATTTACGCGTACTCTAGGTTTTCCAATCACCAGTACTTCCATGGGACTGGGAGGCTACCCAGGTTCGGATCATCTATTCCTCGGCATGTTGGGGATGCACGGCACCTACGAAGCAAATCTAGCAATGCACAGTTGTGACGTGCTCATTGCAGTGGGTGCGCGGTTTGATGATCGTGTGACAGGCAGCGTGAAGAAATTTTGTCCACAAGCTAAGATCATTCATATAGACATTGATCCCTCTAGCATTTCCAAAAACGTTCAAGTGGATATCCCAATCGTGGGACCCTGCGATCAGGTCCTTTCGGACATGATTCAGCAGATCCGAAGTCATGAGCTCCGACCAAACGAAGCAGCTCTCGCAAAGTGGTGGTCAGAAATCGAGACGTGGCGTAACGTGCACTGCCTCAAGTATAACCAGGAGGATAACGGTGCCATTAAGCCTCAATATGTCTTGGAAACGCTCTATCGGCTCACAGAAGGTAAAGCTTTTGTCACATCTGATGTAGGTCAGCATCAAATGTGGACTGCACAGTTCTACAAATTCGACCAACCACGTCGTTGGATCAATTCTGGTGGGCTCGGAACCATGGGTTTTGGGATGCCCGCAGCCATTGGGGTGAAATTGGCACACCCAGACGAGACCGTAGTTTGTGTTACGGGTGAGGGAAGCATCCAAATGTGTATCCAAGAACTTTCCACTGCCAAGCAATACCGAACCCCGATCAAGATTGTTAACCTTAATAATGGGTATCTTGGGATGGTGCGCCAGTGGCAAGAACTTTTCTATGGCAATCGCTACTCCCAGTCTTATCTCGATAGTTTGCCAGACTTTGTAAAACTCGCCGAAGCCTATGGGCATGTTGGGATGCAAATTACTCGTCCTCAAGACGTGGAAGCTGCACTCAAGGAAGGGTTAGCCATGCGAGATCGTTTGGTATTCATGGATTTCTTGACTGACAAACGAGAAAACGTTTATCCAATGATCCCAGCGGGTGGCGGTCAGAACGAAATGATTCTAGTTTAATCCAAGGCGACTAACCAAATGCGACACATCATTTCCTTGTTGTTAGAAAACGAGGCAGGGGCGTTGTCTCGGGTGGCAGGGCTCTTTTCAGCGCGCGGCTATAACATAGAGTCCTTGACCGTTGCACCAACAGAAGATCTTTCTTTGTCACGGCTTACCCTCGTGACTCGTGGATCGGATGAAATCGTAGAGCAGATTCAAAAACAACTTAACAAACTTATTGATGTCGTGAAGTTAATGGATTTAAGCGAAGGGCCTCACATCGAACGTGAGATCATGCTCGTTAAAGTCCGCGCTGCGGGTCAGGCTAGAGAGGAAATCAAACGACTTTCTGACATCTTTCGGGGCCACATCGTCGATGTCACGGCGAATAGTTACATCATCGAATTGACGGGAGACGGCGAAAAGTTAGACGCCTTTTTAAATTCTCTTGAACGTAGTTCTATTGTCGAGGTGGTACGTTCAGGCGTCTCGGGCATTGCCCGTGGCGAAAAGAGCCTGAGTATCTAAACAGCAAGAAATTTTGGAGATTGTATGCAAGTGTATTACGAGAAGGATGCGGATCTTTCCATCATCCGCAGCATGAAAGTCGCTATTGTCGGGTATGGTTCTCAAGGACACGCCCACGCCAATAACTTAAAAGATTCTGGGGTAGAGGTAGTAGTTGGTTTGCGCCTTGGTTCTGGGTCTGCACGAAAGGCAGAAGCCGCGGGTTTGCCCGTCAAGTCGGTTTCAGAAGCAGTTGCTTCTGCAGATTTGGTGATGTTATTAGCACCAGATGAACATCAAGCCTCGATTTATCAAGAACAAATCTTGCCTACCCTTCGTTCTGGGGCGACGCTTGCTTTTGCGCACGGGTTTAACATTCATTTTGGGCGAATCGAACCTCAAGCTAACATTGATGTCATCATGATTGCGCCAAAAGGGCCTGGCCACTTGGTACGGTCTACTTACAAACAAGGTGGTGGAGTACCAAGCCTGATTGCCATTCATCAAAACGCTTCTGGTCGTGCGCGTGAAGTGGCGTTGTCATACGCAGCAGCCAACGGTGGTTGCCGTGCGGGTGTGATTGAAACCAGTTTCCGCGAAGAAACCGAAACGGATCTCTTTGGGGAACAAGTGGTATTGTGTGGTGGTCTCACTGCGCTTGCCCAAGCGGGTTTTGAAACACTTACCGACGCAGGGTATGCCCCTGAAATGGCCTATTTCGAATGCCTCCACGAGCTCAAACTCATCGTAGACTTGATGTACGAGGGTGGCATTGCTAACATGCGCTATTCGATCTCCAACACGGCAGAGTATGGAGACTTGACCCGTGGCCCACGGATCATCACTGACGAGACTCGCGCTGAAATGAAGCGGATTCTTGCTGAAATTCAGAGTGGTCAGTTTGCTCGAGAGTTCATTTTGGAGAACCAAGCAGGCGCCCCATCGCTCAAAGCCCTCCGTAGAATCGGTCGTGAGCACCAGATCGAGAAAGTGGGTGAACAACTGCGTTCTATGATGCCTTGGATCAAGACTAACCGGCTGGTAGATCAGAGTAAAAATTAGCTGAAATTTGCCAAGGAAGGCGGTTCAAAGTGGCTCTACCACCAACAGTGGTTGCTGACTGGAATCAAAAGCATTCCACAAATCAGAGTAGGCTATGTTCAGAATTGGGTGTCGTTCGTCTGGTGCAAGGTCTGCTAGAGGTCGTAAAACGAATGCATAACGTAAGATCTCTTCTCTTGGAAGGATAGGTACCTCAATACGCACAGCACTTCCGTACAAAAGTAGATCTATGTCTAAAGTGCGAGCACTGTGTTTTTGATCGTTACGTGTTCGTCCGTGTTGACTTTCTACTATGCGTAAAAAGTGATAAATCTCTTCTGGAGGACGAAAAGTCTCAAAAGAGACCACTAGGTTTAAGAAAGGATCCCCGACAAAACCAACCGGCGCACTCCCGTACACGGGAGAAGGGCAAAGCGAGCCGAACTGGCTGCGAAGTTCTTGGATCGCCTTGGAAAGGTGAACTCTTGGCTCAATGTTAGAACCAAGGCTTAGATAGGCCGTGACCATAGTGCATCACGCTCAATAATTACCCCTACATCCTTTGCGCCGCGAATTGCACCCTGTTTATTCACTCGTATGCGAACCCAAGGCACGTGAAACTCCTCTAACAGAATAGTAGAGATTCGTTCTGCTAAAGTTTCTACTAACTGGAACTGGCTACTTTCTACAAAAGAGACAATACGTTTTGAAACTGTTTTATAGTCTAAAGCGTTTTCAATTAAGTCAGTTTCTGCTGCGCGTTTTATATCTGAAGCAATATCCAAATCGATGATGACTGTTTGTTTGATTTGACGTTCCCAGTCAAATATTCCAATGGTAGTCTCAATGCATAAATCATGAATGAAAACGATGTCCATTGTCACCCTCCGAGTGTAGAGTATACCCTGAAGCCTAGAAGAAGTGTTATAGTAAAGCCGACGTAGAACGATCATCCAAGTAGGCATCGCACTTAATCCAGTTCAGATTTGGAGAGGTTTTCACGAACTGCTTCATGATCATCTTACGTCGGCTTTGCTAAGTGACCCCATAAGTCATAACAGATTTTCAGTGCATCCAATCCAAGAAAGCGGTTTACAATCCTTAGAGAGCTAACTATAATAACTCTGGGTTTTTGGTGTACCTTAAACATCAGCCACGGGTGGGAAGCTGTGAATGTTGAAAATTACACACACGGATCTAATCGAGATCGCCCGGGGCGATCCATGACCTAACCTAACTTACTTAGAAAAGGAGGTAGGCGAGTTTTCTCCCCAGACTGAAATCAGGGGCTTCCACGCCTAAAATCTGTGAACTTAGAGAGCATTCGAAGTGCCTACCGGCGTCACTCACGCTATTATGATACTGTGTTTGGTCCGGTCTTGCACCCTGGGCGAAAACTTATTGTGCAGGCACTACATCTGCGACCTGAAGATCGAATTTTAGAAGTAGGCGTCGGCACGGGTTTATCTCTGCCGTTGTATCCGTCTACGGTACGAATCACAGGTATCGATATTTCTATGGAAATGCTAGACATTGCTAGGGAGCGTGTTACCCAAGACCGGCTTCCCAACGTGGAAGAACTGCTGGAAATGGACGCTGAGAAGTTAAGGTTCTCAGATGCCAAGTTCGATAAAGTGATCGCCATGTACGTTGTCTCAGTAGTAGCTAATCCAATTCAAGTAGTAGAAGAAATGCGTCGTGTATGTAAGCCCGGAGGAGAACTTTTCATTGTAAACCACTTTCATTCGCAACGTCCAGTCGTTCGGGAACTAGAGAATATATTTTCTCCTCTTTCTAAATTAGCGGGTTTTCGCCCAGACTTGGAACTAAACGCATTTATACGAGACACTGGTCTTGATGTTATTGAAAAAGGAAGAGCTAATTTATTTGGCTATTGGAAGATCCTCCGTTGCCGACGAGACCGTATCAAAGTCACTTAACCGACATGTTTTGTTTAATGATTCTGGGTGTCACAAAAATTAATAATTCTGATTTATAATTGACGTTACTATTGCTTCTGAATAAGGCCCCAAGAATGGGGATGTCTCCAAAAAACGGGACTCGGCTGACATCGTTAGACACCGTTTGTTCATAGATCCCTCCCAATACTAATGTTTCTCCGTTATCAATCAACACCTCAGTGCTGATCTTTTTAGTATTGATTGCAGGTTGCCCTCCTGCTAATTGGCCGCGACTGTCTTTGTTTACGTCAATTGTCAAAATGATCCGATCATCTGGAGTAATTTGGGGTTTTACTTTCAGAACCAACGCAGCTTTCTTAAAAGAAACACTGGTACCACCACTAGCACCCCCTGCAGCTGCTTGGTAGGGAATTTCTTCTCCTTGTTCGATAGTAGCTTCTTTTTGGTTGGAAGTGATAATCCTCGGATTAGAAAGCACTTCTCCTCGGTGTTCAGTTTGCAGTGCCGAAAGTTCCAAATCTAATAAATAACGAGATCCAAGTAACGCGAATGCAATGCCTCCATTTCGACCCGAAGATGGAACGGAAGTATTTAATCGATCCGAGATTGCAGGTACGGTTACTGGAAATGGAGAACCGGTAGTAGACAGATTAGTAATTGCACTGTTCACTATCGCATCGGTGCCATTCAGAGAACCACTAACGGCACCTACATAGCCACCTTGTTGGGCAACCCCGTTTACCCCAAATCGTACACCTAAATCTTTGGCAAATGTGTCATCTGCGATCACGATTCGTGATTCAATTAAAACTTGGCGTACTGCAACATCTAGTGTAGTAATTAGGTGACGAATTTCTGAGAGTTTCTCAGCAGTTTCCTGAATTAAAAGTGTATTGGTGCGTTCGTCAACAGAAACATTGCCCCTCTGTGAAAGCAAGGAATTTTCTTTTGCTTTCAAAAAGCTAGAAATTTCTGATGCTTTAGCATAGTTGATCTGTATCATTTCGGAACGCAATGGAGCTAATTCTGTAACGACTTTTTTGGCTTCCAATTCCTGTTTTTCTCGAGCAGAGATTTCATCATTTGGTGCAATCATGATGACTTCACCAACATCTCTACGTCCAAGATTCCTGCTTTTGAGAACAATATCAAGTGCTTGGTCCCAAGGCACAAGGTCAAGCCTTAAGGTAATCGATCCCTGCACAGAATCACTAACCACAATATTTCGTTTTGTAAATTCTGCAATGAGATGCAACAATGCGCGAATCTCAATATTTTGGAGGTTAAAAGAAATTTTTTCCCCTGTAAAACCAAAACGCTCTTTTTTAGCAGTTTCTTGTTGTTCTTTAGTGAGGGGTCGTATTTCTATAGTAAAAGTTTTATCAGATTGATAAGTAAGATGTTCGAAGTCATCAGAATTTGCTATAACCATCTGCGCATTACCATCATGCAACAACGAATCTACGTTGTGCACTGGAGTTCCAAAATCCATGACGTCGAGACGTCTCCTTAACGCAGGAGGCAAATAGGCTCCTTGGAAATCAACAACAATATTGTTGCCTTGTTGGCGTACGTCCGCATTTATTTTTGAATTTGAAAATGTAATGATAATACGTCCTTCCCCACTTTCCCCACGACGAAAATCTACATCTTCAACAGAAGAATGCACCGTTGTTTTTCTTGGAGAAGGATCATTTCTTGGAGATAATTGAGTCATTTTCGGAGGAGGCTTTTGACTTTCTGAGATTTTCGTACCCCCTAATGTCACTTGAATTTGATTTCCGTCTACCCTTATTTCATGAGAAAGTGGTTGAACCAAGTTAAGAATAACTCGAGTACGATCTCCTGATTCTACGACGGCAATTCCTTGCACTGCACCTACTTCTACTTTTTGGTAACGCTGTTTTAATCCAATATGAGTTTCTTGCAAATCAATAGCAATTCGTGCTGGGTTTGCCGTACTGAAACTTTTTGGTTCCAGAGGAGCAGAAGACAATGTTAAAATAATTTGAATTTGGTTCCCAGGCAATGTGATGAACTGAATGTCTTGCAAAACGCGATCTTCTGCATAAATTTCACCACAGATAGACAAGAGCAGAAAAGATATCCACCGTAACATGTTTTGGATCAGAGATTTATTTTTCATGGGTATTTTAGTTTTCATGCCAAAAATAGAGGACATCAAGTCAAATTATTGATCCGGCAGAGCAATTTTAGCTTCTCGTTTTGTCCAAACACCGCCAGGACCAGGAATAATTTCAGTCAAAAAAATCTGATCTATGTTGATTTGAGAAATTTGACCATGGTTTTGACCCATGTAATTTCCTACCTTGACTTGTCGTACTTCTCCATCACTTGCTCGTATAAGGCCACAACGTTCCCCATCTTTTTCTACAGTTCCCATCATCTGAAGACTATCCAACGGATAGCTTTCTAGTTTATCCTTGGTGCGGTTGAGGTCCGGTTGAAGCATGGAAACAACCTTACCTTGAGTAGCTGCCTTTTGGGGAGGTTCCTCTTCTTCAATGGGTGAAAATGGGTCTCGGAGTTTTTCTGCCTTATACAAAATAGTTGGGTATTCCACTTTTTTTGGCAACGGTGCTACCGCATCACCGGGTTTTGCTCTTTCTTCATCAAAATATTTCTGAAGTTCATTCATATTCCTGTTGCAAACTACTGAAAAAATCGGTATTTCGCTTAATTCTATGCTACAGGCACTAATGTTAGCAAAGAGCAGACCTAGTACGACTGTCCAAACCCGCTTTAAACCTAAGAGAAGGGTATACCCCCTTGATGTCCAAATCACTTTGCAGTCTCTGGTTTTTGGTAATAATACACTTTTGCTGTAGCATCCATACTCAGTTTTCCCTTTTGACCAGCAATTAATCCAACTTTCACATTATGCAAAGTTACGATGCGGGTCAAAGAGGCAATACCGCTTACAAATTTTCCAATTTCATGATAGCTACCAGTTACGTGAATATCGAGTGGGAGCGTGTTAAACTCAGAATCCGTTTTTTCTGTGGAGGGTGGTCCCGGTTTAAACAGTTTTAATTCAAGACCAGTTTCAAGGCCAGTTTTAGAAAGATCTGTTAAAAGCGTGTCTACGTCTGCTTTAGGTGGTAAAGCACCTAACATTTCTTCAAAAAGAATACTCAACTCTTCCTTTTGCTTGCGATAAATATTAAGGTTCGCTGCTTGTTGTTGTTTATTATGGAAATCATTTTTCAAACGTTCATGATCTCTTCTAAATCCCTCTAAGTCATCCATTTCAGTTTGAATCAAAAGAAAATAAACCATGAAACTCAGGAAAGCACAGACCAAAAAAATAGCACCAAATTGTACTATCGGTGGCCAATTTCCTGGTTCTTGAGGATCTAACTCTGCGAAGTTTGGTAAATCCATAAGCTTCTCACAAAAAATTTCAGAATTTAGTCAAAAAGAACTTCATTAACAAAAAATCTTCCCACGGATTGATATTTTTTTTTTAAATCACTTATGCTAGCGGGAGACTGTTTGTTTCTTTTCCCCAATGTTTTTTACTAAAACTTGTTTTACTTCAAGTTCAAACACAATTAACCGATCTTTTCCTCTTTCATTTTGTTGCACAATTTTTAAATCAGGGTCCGTGACCGATTTAGAATATTCTGGATTACCAATGTTAGACATTAACGTAGAAATCCTATAGTTTGATTCCGCAATTCCATTAAATTTGACAAGCGTCTTCACCTCTTTTGGATCACCTTTTGGATCAGGGATTTCAGTTTGTTGAAGGAAAGTGATGTAAATACCTTCTGAAAATATCCTTGGGATTTCGTCAAATAATCTAACCACACTATGACGAATCATTTGAAGTGCATTAATTCTTTCCATTCTAACCTTTAGGTCTTTAATTTCCTTTTGAAGCGCATTCACTTCTGTGATTTTCTTGTCCAATATGAGATTCTCTTTTTCAATTTTTTTGTTTTTGCATTTTTGAAACTCAATTTGATCTTGGTAGTATAAATAAGTGCCACTCACACTAGACACGGTAAAAGTGACAGAAAAAATTAGTAACTTAAAAAAAGTTCTTTGACGTTCTCTACGTTTTTCTGCACGCCAAGGTAGGAGGTTAATGCGAATCATATTTAGTCAAAACTCCGAAGAGCTAGTCCACAAGCAATCATCAGAGCAGGCGCATCGTCTGTCAGTGCTTTGGAATCGATTCGAGAAGCTAAAGAAACGTTTGCAAACGGATTGGCGATAATGGTTTTGATTTTGGTCTTATCTTCAATAAACTCATTGATTTCTGGAATGGAAGCATTTCCTCCAGAAAGAACAATGACATCCACACCTTCCTGAGTACTCTGGGGAGAATTAAAAAAGGATCGTAGAGATTGGTTGATTTGGGTAACCATTTTTTCCTTAAATGGATTGAGTACTTCTGAAACATAATTACTGGGCAGTCCACCTCTCTTTTTTGCCATACCCGCATCCTCATAAGAAGTACCAAAATGCTTCCGAATTTCTTCCGTTAATTCTTTGCCTCCAAAAAGCTGTTCTTTGATGAATACCAATCTACCATCATGCAACACATTGACTGTCGTCATAGTGGCACCTATGTCTACGATGGCTATTACTTTTTGAACGCCTTCATCCGGAAGTTGATCACTGATTAGGTTAAAGGTTCGTTCTACTGCATAACTTTCTGCATCCACGACCTTGGCAATGAGTCCTCCAATCTCAAGAGCTTCTTTTCGAAGGTCTACGTGCTCTTTGTGTGAGGCGACTAGTAAACTTTTTACCCCTTTTCCGTCATCGGAAACGCCTTCTAGCACTTGAAAATCCAGATAAACCTGATCGATTGGAAACGGTAGATGTTCATCTGCTCTGCTTTGGATTTCCGCTTCCATTTCATCATCACTCAAACCCGCAGGTAGGATGATCTCTCTCTCAATCATTGCAGAATACGGCACCGCAACGGCTGCGAATTTGGCACGGGTGCCTGAGCGTTCTACTGCCTTCTTAATAGCTTGACCTACTTCCTGAACGTTGACAATCCTGCGCTCAGAGACTGCATTTTCAGGCAATCTTTGGACTCCGTAGTGTTCAACCCGGTAGCGTTTATCATGAAGACCGAGTTGGATGAGCTTGACAACACTAGAACTGATGTCAATCCCAACCATGGGCACTCGACGCTTTTTGAATAGCCACATGGGAAAAGCTCCACACCACAAAGGACAAAACTAACTTGATCCGGCGAAAAATAAAGTTCAGGGTATACTTAGAGGTCTAGTGTATCCACAAAAGAAGTTACTTCGCAAGTATCTGTTGGAAGTCATTGTCACCATTGGATAAGTACCATTTTTAGGTTCTCAGTTAGCTTGATCCTTCCTACTATAAATTTGATGCGTGTTTTTCTCCGCGTAATGGGCATCACATTCTCTTCGGTGTCGGCCCTCCTGTCCGTTGTGCTTACTTTTTTAATCACGACCATGGTGGCAATCTTGGCAGCATACATTCAAATGTCGCCAGATTTGCCTGATTTACAGACACTGAAGGAAGTCCGATTACAGATTCCACTGCGAATCTATAGCAATGACGGGGGTCTCATGGCAGAGATTGGAGAAAAAAGGCGTATTCCCTTGCGCCTTTCTCAAATTCCGAAACCCTTGATTCAAGCAGTCCTTGCAGCAGAGGACGACCGTTTCTTCGACCATCCCGGTGTCGACTGGCAAGGTCTCACGCGTGCAGTCCTAAACCTAGCAAAAACGGGGGAAAAAGGTCAAGGGGGAAGTACCATTACTATGCAGGTAGCGCGCAACTTTTATCTCTCTCCAGAAAAAAGCTATCGGCGTAAACTCAAAGAGATTCTTTTGGCACTCGGTATTGAAAAAACTCTCACTAAAGAAGAGATCTTAGAACTATATCTCAACAAAATTTATTTCGGAAACCGAGCCTACGGTGTAGGAGCAGCCGCTCAGGTGTACTACGGTTTGCCAATAGATGAACTGAGCCTCGCACAAATGGCAACCATTGCTGGTCTGCCCAAGGCACCCTCTCGCGATAACCCCATTGCCAACCCAACGGCTTCGGTGATTCGGCGCGCTTACGTGCTGAACCGGTTGGTCGTACTCGGAGAAATTGATCCAGCTACCTGTAGAAAAGCAAAAGAAGCTCCTGAAACTGCACGGTTTCATGGGCCAGAAATTACCGTGAATGCGCCATACATGGTGGAAATGGTGCGATCAGAACTCGTGAGTAGCCATGGAGAAGAGGCATACTCATCAGGTTTTCGGGTCTACACGACTTTAGACCCTGCTAGGCAGCGTTTTGCTGATGATGCCTTACGAGAAGGATTATTAGGGTACGAAGAACGTCATGGGTATCGTGGCCCAGAGGGGCACATCTCTCCCGGGTCTACTGAAAAAGAAGCTGATGCTACCCTCTCTAGTTACCCTACACTCTCCGGTCTACTGTTAGGACGAGTCATTGCAGTAGAAGGCAAAAATGCGCGGATTCAAACCATAGGGAAAGGGGTCGTATCACTTCATTGGGAAGGGCTTTCTTGGGCGCGGCGTCATCTCTCTAAAGACAGATTGGGGCCTACGCCTCGTCGTGCTGCGGATATAGTTCGAGTCGGCGACGTAGTTCGGATCCGACTTCTCTCTGGTAGCGGGTTTTCTGAAAAGTGGAGTCTGGCGCAAAAACCCATGGTAGAAGGTGCCTTGGTTTCTTTGGATCCACGAGACGCAGCAGTCTTAGCAGTCAGTGGCGGTTATGATTTTAACCAAAACAAGTTCAACCGCGCCACGCAAGCACAACGTCAACCGGGCTCAAGCTTTAAACCTTTCGTTTATTCTGCGGGGTTAGCACGCGGGTACACCCCCGCTAGTGTTTTTGACGATGCTCCACTAGTAATCAATTTACCCGGAGCTGATGTCTGGGAACCAGAAAACTATGGAGGCAGGAGCCATGGCCCAACTCGTTTACGAGAAGCATTAGTGCATTCGCTAAATTTAGTATCTATCCGCTTGTTGCAAGCTGTTGGTGTGGATTACGCCATTGAGTACGCTACGCGCTTCGGTTTCTCGAAAGAGAAAATACCGAGGAACTTGACTTTAGTCCTAGGTACTTTAGTGGCCTCTCCATTGGAAATGGCCACTGCCTATTCAGTTTTTGCCAACGGCGGATACCGCGTGACGCCTTATTTTATTCGTCGGATAGAAGACGATAACGGTGCGTTGGTGTTCCAAGCAGAACCTCCTACTGCATGCCCAGAATGTAAAGATTCTGCGCAAAAGCTTACTCCAAAGGGTTTGCCCGTAGCACCACGTGTGATAGATCCAAGAAATGCTTATCTGATGAATTCGATGTTGCGAGATGTCGTACAAAAAGGCACTGCAATTCGAGCAAAAAGCCTGGGTCGAACGGACATTGCAGGAAAAACAGGTACAACCAATGAAGAACGAGACACTTGGTTCACGGGTTTTAATGCTGAATTGCTAACCACGGTCTGGATGGGCTATGACCATATGGAACCTCTAGGGGGAGAAGAAACGGGGGGGAAAACAGCGGTTCCGGTTTGGACACGTTACATGGCAGAGGCTCTACGAGGTGTGCCGGAAACTGCGCTACAAGAGCCTTCTGGTTTAGTCACCGTGCGAATTGATACTCACACTGGAAATTCTTCATCGGCCACCGACCCAGACGCCATCTTCGAAACTTTCCCTGCAGAGCAAGCACCAAAGCGGAATCCCGTGGTGGCAAAGGTCACTCGACGCCGCCCTATAGTACGCCGAGAGGCTCCTTCCTCTGATGATGACGATGATAGCTCAGATTCTTCAGATGATTCATCAGAAAGCTCTGCAGAAGCATCTTCTCCTCCGGAACAACTTTTTTAGTTGAAAAACTTAAAAAAAATTCTGGTTTTTGACTAAACATGACCAATTTGCTAGCATACTCTCGAGAGATGGACTCACCCCTGAGACCCACTGCCTTTAGGCATGGGGTGGTTTGGTTGTTTTGAGGAATAGAAGCATGCAAAAGGTGCCGTTAACCGTACGAGGCGCAGAGAAGTTGCGCGAAGAGTTACAACAGTTAAAGAGTGTGTCGCGCCCAAACATTATCAAGGCTATTGCAGAAGCCCGTGCCCAGGGAGATTTGAAGGAGAACGCGGAGTATCATGCTGCACGAGAGCAACAAAGTTTTATTGAGGGCAGGATTGGTGACTTGGAGAGTAAGCTAGCCAGTGCACAAATCATCGACGTGAGGACTGTCAACGCCAACGGAAAAATTGTATTTGGTGCGACTGTGGATCTTGTGCAAATGAAAACAGGAGAGCAAGTTACCTACCAAATTGTAGGAGAAGATGAAGCCAATCTAAAACTTAGCTTGATTTCTATTGGTTCTCCCATTGCACGGGCACTCATTGGAAAGCGACAAGGCGATCTGGTTGTGGTAAACGCTCCTGCTGGAAACTTGGAATACAGTGTTACCGGAGTACGCTACCTCTAATTCTATCAGTATGCGCGAAAAACCCCGTCTTTCAGGGCGGGGAGGATGTCAAGTTACCCTTTCCGCAGGACGTAGAACAAACTCTCGAACTGAAGTTGTGGATCTTTTTGCGAGGAAACTATGAAAAAGTTATTAGTATTAAGTCTTGTGAGTACGGTCTCGTGGGCTGCTGCCGAAAAACCAGCGAAAGTCACCATGGCAAAGATCTGTGGAACTTGTCACGAGAGCCAAGAGAGCTCCCTACGGGGCTACTTTGAGAATGTCTCTCTCAAATTGGGCAAAATCCAACTTAGGATGGATGAAACAGTAGAACTCCTAGACTTTAATTCTACTCAGTTCAAGATCACCAACGGTGCAAACCGAGAATCTCTGGAATATCTGCAGGAGATTCCGAAGAACAAGGAAGTAAAAGTCGAATACATCGAGAAGGATGGAAAAAGGTATGCCACCGCACTCTCGATTAAACAACCCTTCATACTTCCTAAAGAAATGTTGATTTCGACCGAGGAACTTGCCAAGTTGGTTGCCTTGGGCTCAGAAAAGGGGAAGTATTTTCTTTATGACTCTCGTCCTCCACTTCGCACCCAAGAAGGCATGATACCCACCGCGGTGAATTTGCCTTTTCCAGCATTTGATCAAAATGTAGGAAAACTACCGAAGGACAAAGATGCACTCGTGATCTTCTATTGTGCAGGGGTAACGTGTGCAATGAGTCCGAGCTCTGCGAAGAAGGCACAAAACCTAGGATACAAAAACATCCGGGTCTATCATGAAGGGATGCCAGAGTGGTCCAAAAAACATTACACCCTCCTTACTGCAAAGAGTTTTAAGGAAGGTTGGCTAGACAAGGGAATGCCGAGCGTCCTAATCGATATACGTAAAACGGAAGAGGCCGAGAAAGGACATCTCAAAGGTGCCCTTACTGTAGTAGATGTGAAGCAAGCAATTGCATTACTCCCACCGAAAAACAAGAAAGCTCCCATCATTGTGTACGGGAACGATACTGAACAAGTAGTCAAGTTTGCAGAGGAGATCCTTTCTGCAGGGTACGGGAACGTAAAGGTTTTACAGAGTGGCATGGGTGCTTGGAACGAAGCCCATTACCCCGTAGAGCTAGGTAAGCTAGAGACAAAAATTGTCTACATTCCAAAACTCAAACCGGGTGAGATTGCTTTCGAAGATTTTAAAAAGACTGTAGAGAGTGGACTCAAGGATGTTTGGCTTATTGACGTTCGGCCTATGAGTGAATCGGCACGGGCTAGCATTAAAGACGCAAAACATATCCCGGTCGCTGAACTAGAAAAACACTTTGGCGAAATCTCGAAAGATCAAATGGTGTTGCTTTACTGCAACACGGGAACTCTTGCCGAGATGGCGTATTACACCCTTTTGGAACGAGGCTACACGAATGTCAAGTTCCTAAACAAGACACTAGACATTCGTACAGATGGTACTTACAGTGTGCTTCCGGGCAAATAGAGCGTAGAACAAACCCCCGAACTAAAGTCGGGTCGGGGGTTGCTTGCGGGGAATCTATGAACATTACAACGGCAGTTGTTTTTTGCATTTGTATTCTCGGTTCAATTTCTTTAGCAATGGCCGAGCCACAACCGCACATGGCAGCAGCACTAAATCATTTGGAATCCGCTCAGAACCAGCTGAGAAGAGCAGATAACGACAAAGGTAGTCACCGAGAGAGGGCATTGGAATTAATCCAAGCAGCCATGGGAGAAGTGAGGCAAGGCATTGAGTTTGATAACCAGCACAAAGAAGATAGGACCCAGCGCGGAGATCGTCAATACGGCAATCCTCTCGGTCAACTAAACCGAGGTCATCGTGAAAGACATCCGCGTGGTGAGTGGTAACACTTAACTAGCCCGATTGCGGAGGTGGCAGTCGGTCATTTGCAAGTGGAGGAGCACCAATACCACGGAGTAGCAAGGTACGGTCTTCTCTTTGTGCGTAAGCACTAAACCCCATTAATTTTTGATAGCGACTTTCTAGTAAATCTTCAATTGCAACCCCTTGAATTTGAGAAAGGTGTTCTAAGAGAGCTCGTTTGACTCGGACAGCCATGGCTTCTGGTTGACGGTGTGCCGCCCCGAGGGGCTCTGGGATCACCTGAGTAATCAATCCCAATTCTTTTAATCTTGCAGCTGTTAATCCCAAGGCTTCCGCTGCGTCAGAAGCGTTGTCGGAGCTTTTCCAAAGTATAGAAGCACAACCTTCTGGAGAAATCACCGAATACACCGAATATTCCAGCATGAGCACTCGATCCCCAACGCCAATCGCGAGTGCTCCTCCAGAACCCCCTTCTCCAATTACAGTGCACACGATTGGTGTTCGAAGCTCTGCCATTCTCTTTAGATTGCGTGCGATTGCTTCACTTTGGTTCCGTTCTTCTGCTCCTACCCCCGGGTAGGCCCCTGGCGTATCGATAAAGGTCAGTACTGGCAAATGGAATCGCTCTGCCATTTCCATGAGCCGTAGTGCCTTCCGGTAGCCTTCTGGTCGAGGCATTCCAAAATTTCGCCGAATCTTCTCTTTGGTTTCATGTCCTTTTTGGTGTCCTAAAATCATGACGGGACTACCATCCAAGCGACCGATTCCTCCCACAATTGCGGGATCATCGGAAAAGGCACGATCTCCGTGCAATTCCTCAAAATCTGTAAAGATATTTTGTATGTATTGAAGTGTGTATGGACGTTGCGGATGTCTAGCTAACTGTGAAATTTGCCAAGCAGAAAGGTTTGAAAAAATAGATTCCGTCAGTGTTTTACACTTTGCCTCGAGACGTTCGATTTCCTCGCTAATGTTGACAGTTGCATCCTCTCCGGCCACCCGAAGAGCGGCGATCTTTGCTTCTAATTCAGTAATAGGTTGTTCAAAATCAAGAGAATTGAGCATATTTTGGTAAATTCAGAAAACTTTTTGAGGTTCTAGCAGACATTACACTTCTTTTCGTTGTATGAGTCGTTGCAAATTACTGCGATGCCGCCAAAGGAGCAGCCCAGACATAACCAAAACGGCAATACTGATGGGATCAGGGGTAAGTTTGAGTGCATACAAAGGCACTAAAACAGAAACTATCAGAGCGGAAGCAGAAGAAATACGTGTAGTAAAGTAAACTCCTAACCATGTTGCCGCTGCTCCTAAACCCAACCACGGTGAAAAACCTAATAACACCCCAAGTGAAGTGGCTACGCCCTTTCCACCCCGAAACTTAAAAAAAATCGGGTATAAATGTCCTAAAAAAGCGGCCAATCCAGTAATAGCAATGATTTCTGTGGGAGATTCTACGGCACGCGCCAACAAGACGGGCAACAAACCCTTGAGGCTATCTCCTAAGAGGGTGATAGCTGCTGCTTTTCGATTCCCAAGACGTAACACATTGGTAGCACCCGGATTACCAGAACCTTGTGTGCGCGGGTCGGGTAACCCCATTTGTTTGGAAAGCAGAATGGCAGTTGAAAGGGATCCAAGCAAATAAGCGAATGGGACTAAGAGTGCGAATAGCATCGGGCTATATTCCGAAAGGTTTGGAGTCTGATCCGAGCGCGCAAAAGATTAAAAATAGCCATGCCTTGTTTAAGCGATCTTCGGTACAACATTTGCGTTTATTCGCCAGTCACGACCCACAGCCTGCACACCACGAATTTCTAGTCGATAAGCATCGGATAAACGGTCTAAACCGGGCAAGTGGAATAAACCACGAGCACTGTCTCCCAAAACCAAAGGGGCCATGTAAATAATCAATTCGTCGATCAAGCCTGCTTCTAACATCGCGCCACTTAAAATGGCACCAGTTTCTAAAAGTACTTCGTTGATCTCTCTAGCACCCAAGTAATCAAGTAAACCGGGCAAATGAACGCGATCTCGCCCACCGCCTAAACGAACTACTTCGGCTCCTTTCTTTCTTAATCGAGCGGCAATATCTTCTTCCTCACTAGCGGTGATCACCAGAGTTTTGCCCGGAGCTGAGAGTATTTTCGCAGTTTCCGGCAAACTGAGCCTAGGATCCACTACGATCCGAAGAGGTTGACGAACGGTTCCCCCTGGGTAATCTGTGGGTTCAAGTCGTACTGTTCCCAAAGGATCATCTGCTAAGACAGTACCAATACCCATCAAAATAGCCGAACTTCGTGCGCGAAGACGCTGGACATCAGCCCGAGCAGGAGCGTCGGTAATCCAAGCACTTTCTCCAGAAGCCATGGCCGTGTGACCGTCTAGGCTCATGGCCAATTTACATCGGACATAAGGACGTTTGATCCTCATGCGTTTTAGAAAACCGGGGTTTAGTTCTGCTGACTGGGCAGTCATGAGACCAATGGCAGTTTCAATTCCCGCAGCCCGAAGTTCCGATAACCCACGTCCGCCTACTTGAGGATTTGGGTCTTCCAGTGGAGCTACCACTCTCTTTACGCCCGCTTTGATGAGGGCTCGGGTACAAGGAGGTGTCCTGCCATGGTGACAACAAGGTTCTAAACTGACATAACAAGTAGCCCCACGGGCTCGATCCCCAGCTCGCGCGAGGGCGCGAACTTCGGCATGTGCTTCACCTGCGCGCTCGTGCCAACCCTCTCCTACTATTTCCCCATCTTGTACTAAGACACATCCCACGCGTGGATTAGGATCCGTGGTGTACATGCCATGGCTAGCCAGCCGAAGGGCGCGCGCCATGAACCGGTGGTCTTCTGCACTGAAAGTGGACATCCGTTGGATCTTTCCTAGACTAGGGAAGTGGCTATTGATACACTGGGAACTGTGCACATATTTCAGAAACCTTAGCGAGCACTAAGTTCTGAATTGATACATTAGATACATTATCTAGGATATCAGCAATCCAGTGGGCAAGTGTCCTAGCTTCAGTTGTACCGAAACCACGAGTGGTCATAGCTGGTGATCCAATTCGGATGCCACTCGTCACAAACGGAGACTGTGGATCATTAGGCACTGCATTCTTATTAACTGTGATGTGGGCTGCACCTAAAGCAGCATCCGCTGCCTTGCCCGTAATGCCTTTTTGAATCAGGTTGACCAAGAACAAGTGATTGTCTGTGCCCCCAGAGACAATGGAATAACCCCTTTCTATGAGGGTACCAGCCATGGTTTGTGCGTTGGTAATCACTTGAGCTTGATAGACTCGGAAGGATGGATCGAGAGCTTCTTGAAAGGCTACAGCTTTAGCAGCGATGACGTGCATCAACGGCCCACCCTGAATGCCGGGGAATACCAGCGAAGACAACCGTTTTTCGATTTCCGGATTGGCACGAGCTAGAATCAATCCTCCGCGCGGCCCGCGTAACGTTTTGTGCGTAGTCGTGGTGGTAACGTCTGCAACACCCACGGGACTTGGATACAAGCCCACGGCTACTAATCCCGCGACATGCGCCATGTCCACTAACAAATAAGCACCCACTTCATCAGCAATATCACGAAAACGTTGCCAATCAATTACGCGGGAATAGGCGGAGAAACCAGCCACGATCACCTTAGGACGATGTATTTTTGCTAATTGCTTTACTTGATCGTAGTCAATCAGGCCATCTTCTGGACGAACGCCGTATTGTACGGCTTTATAAATTCGACCAGAAAAATTTGGTTTTGCGCCATGGGTCAGGTGACCACCCGAATCCAAAGACATACCCAACAGGGTATCCCCAGGATTCAAAAGTGCCATATAAGCGGCCGCGTTGGCTTGGGAACCAGAATGTGGTTGGACATTGACGTACACAGCACCAAAAAGTTGTTTGGCGCGTTCAATGGCTAATTGTTCTGCAATGTCTACGTACTCACATCCCCCGTAGTACCGTTTACCTGGGTATCCCTCTGCGTATTTATTGGTCAACACAGAACCCTGGGCAGCTAGAACCCGCGTACTGGTATAATTTTCTGAGGCGATTAGTTCAATGTGTTCTTCTTGACGCCTTGCTTCGCGCTGCATGGCATTCCAGAGAAGCGGATCAAAATCTTCGAGGGAGGTTTTTCTACTTAACACGCAAGGAGTCCCATTTTGCAAATTCTTTTTAGGGTTATGGTAAAGAGGCAATATCATCTCTTTACTCTTAACTTCTAAAAGCGACCTCACTCCTTGGCCACCTCTCCCTAAAGGGCAAGAGAGAACACGGAAAAGGAAAATCTTTAGAAGAGAGGTTTTTTTGACACCAGATCAAATTAATACTCTTCTGGTAGTGTCTTGAGTTTGTCCCAAGAGTAGACTGGACCACTGACACAGACGTAATCTGTACCCACGTTACATCGCCCACACTTTCCAAGACCACACTTCATCTTGTTTTCAATCGTGGTATAGATCCTGTCATCAGAAAAACCTAACTTCTTCAGGTTTTGAATGACAAATTTGATCATGATGGGTGGGCCACAGGTAATCGCAACAGCGTTTTCTGCAGAAGGAGCTTTATCCATAATGTTAGCCGGTACAAAACCACAGTATTCATGCCAGCCCTCTTCGGATTTATCCACAGACAAATAAATATCTGCGTTCGCACGAAGTTGTTCTAACTCAGTTTTATACATGATGTCGCGTGCACTACGTCCACCATAAAAAACCGAAATCCGGTTAAATTTGTCCTGTGTTTTAACTGCGGTTTGAATGACAGGCCAAATCGGTGCCAGTCCACAACCTCCACCAATGAATACTAAGTTTTTCCCATGCCAATCTCCAATGGGAAAACTATTACCGTAAGGCCCACGAACTCCAATTACATCCCCCACTTTTAATTCGTGAAAAGCAGAAGTTACTCGCCCTGCTCGCATGATGCTGAATTGTTTGTATTCCTTGATTAACGGTGGGGACGCAATAGAAATCATAGCCTCACCACGTCCGAAAACCGAAATCATGGCACACTGCCCACACGCATGCTCAAAACCATCACCGTTCAAAAATTGAACATGAAAAGTTTTGATCGCTCGCTCGCCAGTGACCTCATCCTTGATATAAATGACTTTGGCTAATTTTGGCTGATAGATGTTATTGTCACCCATGGCTATTCCCCATTCGTGTGCGCAGAGCACACCTGATTAACGACGGAGACGATATCAATGCCCACGGGGCATTCTGAAATACAGCGACCACATCCAGTGCATTGAAGCACACCGAAGTTTTCGTGAAAATATTGAAACTTGTGGCAAACCCGTTGTCTCAATCTGGAAGCCAAAGTTCCTCTAGGGTTATGACCAGAGGAGTGCATCGTAAAATCGGGAAATTGGCAATTATCCCAAGTCCTCACTCGAGAACCCCGAAGAGGCGAAGAACTTGCGTTTTCGTCGTTAATGTCAAAACAATGGCAAGTGGGACACAAGAAGGTACAAATACCGCAACCAATGCAAGGTTGTGCCAATGTAGCCCAAAGAGGAGACGAAAACGACTCTTTTAGAACAGAAGGCACTGCTGCAGTATTTTGAACAGCTCGCTGAGGGTGGGATACCGCTGCAATGCGAGTGGCTCTAACTTGGTTTTGGTCTTCTTGGGCAGGTTCTGAGAAAATAGAACCTCCTGCCTTTAACAGTGCCAAGCCAAGATCGGTAAGCGAAGAGACCCAATATCGATCTCCAAGATCCGTCATGAGAATATCTAAACCCTCATTCGAGATTGGCGAGCCCCCCACAGATTTACAAAAGCAATTAGGCCCTGCAGGATGATTACAAGACAACCCAACATAAGCCAAGTCAGCACGTCTGGTCTGGTAATAAGAATCCTGAAACTGCTCGTTAAAAACCAGATCCATGCGCGTCAATCCACGACCATCGCAAGGACGAACTCCAAACACAACACGCTGCTGTGGTTTTGGATGTATTGGAGTAATTTTTGGAGCTTCCCCCTTGATTTGGTCATAGGTAAAAAAGACCTCTCGTTGGGGAAAAGTAAAGTTTTTTGGAGGCTGAACCGTGTTGGAATATTCCAAACGCACTTCAGCACCAGGGCTTACTGGTTGGTAGCCCCAAATGCCATCTTGAAACCCGGGCGCGAAGACTTCCCAAGCGGTCAAAGTCGCCACCCAATCCAGAAGATGTCCTTTGTCGAGAATTCGTTCCATAAGGGTTACCTAATGAAGTTCCCGGGATCATTTTCCCGGAAAGAAGATACAAAGGAAGCAAGGTCGACACTGGCTCCGGGGTCATACCCAAAAGTTTCCCGAACCTCACGTTCGAGTCGGGTATTCAGGAGGCGCAACGGAATCCGAACTGGGCAAACTCGATCACATTCTCCACAATCGATGCAGCGTCCTGCGAGGTGAAGCGCGCGTGTGAGGTGGTAACCCATGTTGTCGGACTGGGTGGCAGATCGTTCGATCCAACGGAGTCGATTTGCCTTTTCTTCTGCAGTGGTATCTGGGGCAACCACAAAACGGGTGCTGTCCACGATGCACTCTTCGCAATAGCACATCGGACAAACCGCACGACAGGCAAAACAACGAATGCAACGTTCAAACTGGTGCTGCCAAAACTCCCATCGATCAGCAATAGAAGTTTTTGATTTTTCAAATTGAGTTAACGCTGCAAAGGGATTAGCCAAAGATCGCGCGTTTTCAGTACCAAAGACCACATCGTGTACTTTTGGAAAAGGAGCACGACATTCTAGGCATCGATCTGCTAACACTTCGCTTGCTGCTACTCGTTTTTCACCGCTTACAGTCGAGAAAACGAAATCGTTACCCTCAAAAGAAGCAGATTGCAATGTCCCAAACCCGAGGCAAGCAAGTTTCCGTTCGTCCACCATGCCTGTGGTTTCACAGGAAACGCCGAGGATGTATACCTCCTCGCGCTTAAAATAGTTTTCCTGCATTAACACCACGATGGCGCGGGTGTCACAACCTTTGGCCATGATGGCAATGGGCTTATCTGGTTTCTGCTTTTCTTTAGCGAGACGTTTTCGATCTTCGACTAGATAAAGGGCAAGGTTGTGAAAACAGGTGGGATCCCATACTAAGGAAGCAGCTTCCTCGGGTCGCGTGATGACCACAGGTTCTGCAGCCATGCCGCGACTGCCTTTTCGGTACCCAATGACTGCGCGAACTTCACCCTTTGCCAAGAGGGTCTTTGCTTGATTCCGAAGTGCTTCAAGATTGCTCACGGCCGTTGCCCTTTGAGTTTTTCCTGCGGTCCAAGCGGCTTCAGGTCTTCAACAAAATCTTTGATGACCTTAGCAAACTTTGCGCCCTCTGCAGCGGACACCCAAGACATTCGAAACCGTTGAGGTTCTATGCCAATGAACTGGAGAAGCTCATTCACAAGGTATATTTTCCTCCGAGCTAAATAGTTGCCTTCCATATAATGGCAATCGCCGATGTGGCAACCCGACACCAACACCCCATCTGCCCCCTTCTTAAAAGCAGACAAAATATATTGTGGAGAAACACTGCCCGAGCACATAACCGTGATCGGTGTGGCATTGGCAGGATATTGAATACGTGAAACACCTGCTAAATCGCTGCCTGCAGAAGAACACCACTTGCATAAAAAGGCAACGATCTTGGGTTCGTAGGGAGGAGATTGTTCTGGCATAGTGCGTCGTCGGGGAAGTTGTTTAGTTTGTATTTTACAATTTTCTGTTTGAGAATCGAAACTTTTTGTTCAAGCAAAAAATCACATGGACTCCTCTCCTACCAACACACTAGATCAAAACCTTTGGGTGTGGGAGCCCCGACCAAAGTCGGGGGTTCTTAATTACTTAGATCTAACAGAGTCATTCATGCACTCAGTACCGCATCAATGATTTCGTGCATCTGGAGCAGACTCGCGTTCCTGACCTCAATGGCGGAACGAACACAAGTGGCTGTGCAGGTACCACATCCTTCACAAAGCACGTCGTTGACCACTGCTTTGCCATTTTCAAGATGAATTGCATCGTAAGGGCAAGCATCAACACACATTTCACAACCGGTGCAAAGCGGAACACGTACCCTTGCCACCATTGGAGAATGAGTAAGACGCGGCTGAGAAAGCAAGGCAACTACTTTAGCTGCCGCTCCACTGGCCTGAGCCACGGTCTCTGGAATGTCCTTTGGCCCTTGGGCTGCACCTGCTAAAAAAATTCCAGCAGTGACACTTTCTACGGGTCGAAGTTTTGGATGGGCTTCCGCTAAAAAGCCATCTTTGTCTCTCCCAATCTTAAGGAGTTTGGCTGCTTCAGCAGTTCCTGGAGAAGGCTGCATGGCCAATGCTAACACCACCATGTCAGCATCAATTTCTACATTCTGGCCTGAGAGAGTATCTACCCCTTGCACCCGAATTTTGCCATTCTCTTCGTACACACGAGAAACACGCCCACGCAAGTAGAGCGTGTCATCGTCTTCCATCGTGCGCTGCACAAACTCCTCGTAACCCTTTCCGCCAGAGCGAATGTCAATGTAAAAAACATAAGCTCGACCGTCCGGTACGTGGTGTTTGTACAACCGTGCGTGTTTAGCGGTGTACATGCAGCAAATCTTGGAGCAGTAAGCACAGTGCCGAGCTGGATCACGAGAACCCACACACTGAATAAAAACAACTTCTTTGACTTCTTGGTGGTCGGAAGGTCGTAATACTTTTCCTTTGGTCGGACCAGAGGCAGAACACAACCGCTCAAACTGCAACCCATCGAGCACGTTTTCGATTGTCCCGTGCCCGTATTCCCCAAAGTGTTCCTGACCGTAGAGGTCAAAACCAGTAGCGACGACAATGGCACCTACTTCTTCAATTACGGTACGCGCCTGCATGTCGTAATCGATTGCACCGGCCTCGCAGACATCCTTACACTTACCACACACTACGGGATTCAAACCAAGACAGCTGCTGTCATCCAAAATGTAACTAGCTGGAATGGCTTGTGCAAAAGGAATGTAAATGGCACGACGTGCAGATAAACCTACTTCATACTGATTAGGCACGACTACTGGACAAACTACACTGCAATCGTCGCAGATTTTACATTTCTCAGGATCTACGTAGGTAGCTTTCCGAAGAATTTTAGCTCGAAAATTTCCAACGTAGCCCGTAACCTCTTGCAATTCACTTGAGGTCATTAAAGTAATCTTGGGGTGTCGAGAGACTTCCACCATTTTTGGTGAAAGAATACATTGTGAACAATCCAACGTCGGGAAAGTCTCAGACAACTGAAGCATGTGGCCACCAATCGTGGCTTGCTTCTCTACTAGCACTACTTCATAGCCAGAATTAGCCAAATCGAGAGAGGCTTGGATTCCTGCAATGCCACCACCCAGCACTAAAACACGTCGAGTGACACCGACGCTGATTGGCTCAAGATCCTGATCTCTTCTGGCCCTGCGAACTACTCCACGAGTGATCTTGATCGCTTTTGCAGTAGCTTGTTCACGATTTTTGTG
>CAUYTX010000123.1:0-4805 GCA_963575665.1 Gammaproteobacteria bacterium
AACCAGCGTGTAGATCCGTAGGAATCCCCGTCCTTTAGGGCGGGGAGGATGTCAAGGTGATTTTGCTACCACTTGTGCTACACGGTTTTTCCGCAAGGAATGTTCTAGTTTCGCTCGCGCTCGCGTTGACCTCGGTGAAGCGCGGTAATCAGCTCTGCCTCACCTCGAACCAAACCAAAGGTACTAACCAACTGGTCTGCATCCGCACCTTGGTGGGCGAGTCGGATCGCAGCACCATAGGAAGGCTCAGCCCCAGTGGTTTGTTCATCTTGACGACGAGAAAGCTGTCGAAGTCGCTGCTCTATTGCTTCTATGCGATCCTCAGTAGCTCGCAGTAATGCCTCGCGGGCTTGGTCTCGTTCTGCTGCTTCCGCCTGACAAGAACACAAAGACGACAAATCATTTTGCAGGAGACGTAGCTGCTCGTTAGACACTCCAAGGTGGACGGTACGTGCATTCAATTTCCAAAATGCAACCCCTGCCAACAGCAGCGGAACCAGGTTAAACAGGACCAACCACCAAGGAACCATAGGGATCTCCAGATTATATGCCGCCCACTTCAAACCATTCCTCGTCGCTAAGGAGCTTATTCAAATCTACAAGAATAAACAAAACATCTGCACGGCTTGAAACCCCTAGAATGTAGCGTGAAGTCTCTTCATTACCCACGTTGGGAGCGGTTTCGATTTCAGATGCGCGGAGATCCACCACCTCTGCAACACTGTCTACTAAAATGCCAACGACTTGTTTTTCTGCTTCAATAATGACAATACGTGAGGCATCATCCGGTTCTCTGGAAATCAAATTGAACCTCCGACGAGCATCGATGACGGTTACTACTTTGCCGCGCAAATTAATGATACCGAGAACATAATCAGGCGCACCGGGAACGGGAGCGATCTCTGTTACCCGAAGTACTTCCTGCACTTGCATTACGTTGATACCGTAAGCCTCGTTATCTAATCGAAAGGTGACCCAACGTAGAATAGGATCCTTTTGGGCTGCCGCTGGCGGACTCATTATTAAACCACTCCTTTAAGATCAGTAAAAAACTATTTGATTAAAAAGATGTTATCCTTTTATGAAGATCAAATCAAGGCGTAATTTCTTCTAGTCGCCCAGTTTTTAGCAAACGTACTAAAGCAGACACTTCTAAAAGGGCACAGAGTCGCTCCTTGACGGTGCCTGCAAGCCAAGGCCGACGTCCTCGTTCTCCGCGCCAATGTACTTCTTCAGGTTTGAGGGTAATGACATGGTCTACTGCATCACAGGCTAGGCCAAAACGTCCTCCCCCGAGGACAATCAAATACTTTGGGGCAGATCTGGCGCGGCTAGGTTCGCGAAGGTGTTCTGGTAAAAAAAGTGAAATACTATCCACTACGATCACGTTTGTATTTCTATACCGGATCACACCGCGCCCCCAGGGAGGCAACCCCGGAACGGCTGCGAGGCGTTCTGGATAACGCAATATACCATTCAATTCTACCAAAGGAACTGCTACGGTCAATCCGCCTACACCAAATAATAAAGTTTGGAAGGGTTCTTTTGGAACAGGAGCTGCAGTAGGACGAATAGGAGGGACAGGAGGTGCTGAGGCAGGTGCGACAATAGATTCTGCCTGTAGGTTAAGATCTCGACTCCGAACAGGTACTGCTACAGATTCACGAGTGGTTGCCTCAACTGGAACAGCAACACGTGCTTGCGCAGGTTGACTGGGTGCAAGACTTCGTTCCAGAGGAACTTCTGCGGGTGTAGCCACTGTTTCCCGCAACAAAGCATCCAAATACAACCCAAGAGCTTGTTCAGGGTTGGCAAGATCCAACAACATGAGTCACCAATTTTTCTTGTGATAACTAATTACTATGTCAACCCTAGATGACGATGAGTTCTGCTTTTAGGGCACCAGCTTGCTTGAGTGCTTCTAAAATGGCCACCAGATCCCCGGGAGCGGCACCGACTTGGTTAATCGCACGAACAATGTCATCTAGGCTTGTACCAGGATTAAATACAAAAGCACGCCTTCTTTCCTCTTCCACTTTAATACTAGATTGTGGCACTACTGCAGTTTGGCCTTGGGAAAAAGGATTTGGCTGACTGACTTGCGAAGATTCCGTGATAGTTACAATTAAATTGCCGTGGGAAACCGCAGCAGGTAAGACACGAACGTGGCTACTGATTACAACGGTGCCTGTCCTAGAGTTCACGATGACGCGAGCCGGTGCTTCTCCTGTTTTGACTTCTATATTTTCAAGCATTGCCATAAAACCAACTTTTTGACCAGGATCGAGGGGCGCATGAACACGCACTGATGTCGCATCTAACGGGACAGCAACCTCCTCTCCAAAGGCAGCATTGATACTTTCTGCAGTATTTTGGGAAGTACTAAAATCCGGCGTATTGAGATTTAGAGTAAGGATATTGCCTTCATTAAAACTATTGGGAACCGCTCTTTCTACCGTAGCCCCATTTGGAATTCGCCCTGCGCTTGGAACGTTGATTGTGATCTTAGAACCATCTTTGCCTTCCACCCCTAAACCTCCTACGACGAGGTTACCTTGTGCCATGGCGTATACATTGCCATCGGCACCCTTCAAAGGGGTGAGAAGCAATGTGCCACCGCGAAGGCTTTTGGCGTTCCCAATGGAAGCCACGGTAACATCAATCGTTTGTCCCGGTTTTGCGAATGGTGGCAAATCCGTATTGACTGAAACGGCAGCCACGTTTTTGGGTTGCGGGTTATCCCCAGGTGCGAGTGTTACCCCTAAACGACCGAGCATGCTCTTGAGGCTTTGGACTGTGTAGGGAGTTTGGCTGCTCTGGTCTCCGCTTCCGTCCAGACCGACTACTAACCCATACCCGACGAGTTGGTTGGGACGCACGCCTTGCACGGAAGCAATGTCTTTGATTCGATCCGCAGAAGCAGGAGAAATACCTATTAGGGAAATCAGGCAAGAAATAAAAAGGTAGCGACACATAACAGTGTCTCCTTAAAACGGGAACCAAGAACTCATGAAGAAACGGCCGAGCCAACCCATAGAGTTAGCATCTGCAAGCACACCAGTACCACCATAGGCAATGGTGGCATTGGCTACTGCAGTAGACAAAACAGTATTATCGGATCGAATATCACTTGGACGGACAATGCCAGAAAGGCGCACGTATTCGTCCCCCTGATTTAAGGTAATGACTTTATCTCCTCGTACCATTAAATAGCCATTGGGTAAGACTTCAGTAACCGTAACACTAACACTACCAGAAAGGCTATTGCTTTGGGCACTGTTACCTCCTCCATCGAAACTAGAAGAACCGGCAAGACCCGTGTTGAATTTGCTCCTCTCGCCTAGTTTCTTTCCGAACAAGGAAGTTCCAGAGGTACTGACGCTATCTGATCTGCTTGCTTTCGTGGCAGCGTTTTTGCTTGCATCGGTTTGTTCGACCAACTGAACTGTCAAAATATCGCCAACTCGTCTAGCCCGATCATCTTCAAATAAAACGATGTCATGGCCCGTGTGGAAAATAGCACCGTCTTTTGGGGGAGGAGTGTGCACTGCGAGTGGTGGCGCAGGCGCATACGTTGGGTCGTGCTGAGAAGGTGCTGAAGAACACCCCGATAAAGCAACCAAGAGCAATAAAAAAGCACAGCGCGTGGTGTTCATTCAAATTTTACAAATTAGTCGAAATATAACTAAGCATCTGATCCACGGTAGAAATGGCCTTCGAGTTCATTTCGTAAGCGCGTTGGGTTTCAATCATGTTGACTAGTTCTTCTACCACGTTGACGTTAGAACTTTCTACAGCTCCTTGTGTCACACTTCCCATACCATTTAGACCGGGTGTGCTGGTTTGTGGTGAGCCACTAGCAGCGGTCTCCTGAAATAAGTTTTCCCCAATAGGTTGCAATCCAGTAGGGTTGATAAAGTCAGCGAGTTGGAGAGTTCCCAATTGTTGCGGTGCCGCTTGCCCTGCCAGTTGCACACTCAAGACACCATCTCGACCTATGCTAACGCTTTGCGCGGTAGCAGGAATCGTGATGGCTGGTTGCAGCGCCAACCCTCCTGCCGTGACCACTTGACCTTGTGCATCCACTTGAAAAGAACCGTCTCTCGTGTAAGCGAGGGTTCCATCTGGGCGCAAAATCTGGAAGAAACCTCTTCCATTAATGGCAACGTCTAACGAATTTTCAGTTTGAGTCAGACTACCTTGTGTAAATAATTTCTCCGTGGCGACCGTTCGAACACCGGTTCCCAATGTCAGTCCAGAAGGCAACAGTGTGTTTTGAGAAGATTGAGCCCCAGGTTGTCGTATATTTTGGTAGAGCAGGTCTTCAAAAACTGCCCTGCCTTTTTTGAAACCAGTGGTACTAACGTTGGCCAAGTTATTCGAAACGACGGCCATACGAGTTTGCTGCGCGTCTAGGCCAGTCTTTGCAATCCAGAGGGCGCGGTTCATGAAACTTCTCCTACCATTTTAAATTTGTAACAGCTTAGCAGCAGTCGTAGCGTTGTCTTCTTCCGCTTTCATCATCTTAACTTGCATTTCAAACTGTCTTTGTAAGCTAATCATTGTGACTAAAGCATCGACTGGATTGGCATTGCTGCCTTCCACGGCTCTTGACGCTACCCGAACCTCTGAATTTTGATCTGCTGGGCTCCCATCCTCTAAGCGCAATAGACCATCATTCCCTTTTTTTAGTTTTTCCAAAGTGGGTTTGACCAGCTTAATGCGGTCTACAACTACCATGGTGTTGCTTTTACCCAAAAGACGAGCAGAAATGCTGCCGTCAGACGAGATCTCGATTCTGTCGT
>CAUYTX010000124.1:0-4739 GCA_963575665.1 Gammaproteobacteria bacterium
CTCTTAAAGATTTTAAAAATTCTATTCCTGAATTGGAAGAAAGAGGAATTACAGTTCTTAGTCCTAAGATTGTTCATTTCATTAAAGATTTTGGTCATGAGGATGCTGACCGTCCTGAACACGTCGTTCTTAATAGATTGTTTAAAATAGATGAAGACTTTTTTTATCCTGATGGAGAGCATCCTGTTCTTAGAAGTATGCAAAGCCGAAAGACTACTGACTTATATTATCCTATTATTTATCATTTGGCTTATTGTAGAGAAGTATTTTATTTAAGAGACCGTTATCTTAATCATTTAGCAAAGAGTGAGATTCACACCTCAGATTTTTTGCAAGATTGGTATTATAAGCATATTACTGGAAGTTATCCGATAAAAGAGTTCGATATTCACTCCTTGCCGAGAATATTGACAGTTTGGTCTGTTCATCCTTTCACCACTGGAATCCAAGTGCATCGGCAGTAGACGTGAACTGGGATTGTGCTTTTTGCTTCTTCAAGACTCATGATTCTTCCATTCTTTTCTTCACACTCAGGACAAGTTCTATCACTCATCGCTGATAAGAATTGTACTTGCTGAATGCCATTGTCTTTATAGTTATTGATTGCTCCTTCAGCAGCTACTCTAGTGCTTTCAGTTCTTGCAATCATGCTGATTCTTGTTCGAGCATTTAACTGAACGATAGGGCTTCCGTCTTGAATTACTAGCTCTCCTTCTTTTCATCTTTAGTAAGTCTTTAACGCCTACTTCTTTATCAATAGAATTTTTTATATCTCTTATAGAATCTCCTTTTTGAAACTATCAATTAAAACACTTTAAGTTTTACTATTTGACGTTCGCTAAGCTTTACCTTGTTCTATATTATTCTTAGCTGCCAAGTTTTCAAAGGATCTTTCTTAATGAATGCTTCAATGCTTTTAAGAAACTTTGAATATTTAAACCAAGCCACTCATCAAGCTTTACGTTATTAGTCTCGTTTAAACTATTGCAGCTCTTACATCGATAGTGGGAATGTATGACTGTTTCTGCTTCACTATCTTTGCATTTGCCACAGAATAGTTTCATAGTAATATCTCACCTTCATAAATGGCTTCTACCATTTGTCTTTGGCTTCCAGGAACAACAGGCTGTGTGATCCTCTTCTTGTTTCTTTCATCAGTAGGATTAACCTCGACTTCTAATTCCATAGTCTCAGCTAAATCTTTCTGTAAAACAATGTACATCTCACTGCTTAAATTAGGGTTGCATAAAGCTGTTATTTGTGCAATTCTAGTATTAGTCTCTGAATGCTTGGTGTTCCCTAACCAAACTCTACAACTTCTTGTATTCCATTAGACTGTAAGACTCTATTAAATATCTGGTTTTCTACAATCTTTCAACTTCAGATTGTTGCTTTGAACGTTTCTCATAAAACTATCCATTTGAACTCCAGCCAAGCTTCTGGAACATTTCCATCACCCACAAGACTTCAGGAATTTGAATACTGCTTGGAAGAAAGAAGTTTTTAACCTAGGACGTACTCGAATTTTTCTGCGTTACTCAAAGTCTATCGGTTTAATCTGAACATTTGGCCCTGTTGCCCATTCAGTTTTGCTTGCATATATTCTAGTTACCGCCGAAAGTCTCTACTGCTTCTGCTGTTGGAATATCATCTTATCATAGTTACCAAGAATCACGTGTATTGGCTGTTTGCTTTTCTTGATAAGTGTGTATATCCTTCTCGCAATACAAGTTATTAATAGTGGTTAGTGCTGGATATAAAATACCCAAACCATAAGTTGAGTCATCAGGCACGTTGAACTGAAGCATTGCGATCTGGCAGTTCAAAGTCAATCTTTCTTACTGCCCATTTTTCCAATAAGCTGACTGTACTGTTGAACTTCACCTTGACGGTTTCTTTTAACAAATATAGAATCAGCATTTAAGACTTTGATTCTTTTACCGTATCGTTCTTGCTTCCTCCAAGTTCCATTGGGCTATTGCCTTTAATTAAAGCTTAGTTTAACCCACTTTCTAAGAATGTTATCAAAGTTTACATCTCTAATAAACTGCTCGATTACTGCTTGAGCTTTTGGATCTTTGCTTTTGACATAGAATCCTGCCTACTATGAAGTCTACGAATTTGTCAACTGCACCTGCTTGCAACACCGACTTTTTCATAAACTTGTTGTGTAGTTTTGAAATTGAAAGGGTGAGGTTGACAAGTCTTATCAAAACTCTTATTTTCTTCTTCGGTGATTTCACCTTTGAAGCTTTCAGTGACTACATCTTTGGGAGTTATTAAGAAGAATTGTTCTTTAGTGCTGTTTACCATTCCAACATTTTATATTTATAGATTTATAAACCTATTGCTTACGATTATATAATTTAATTGAGTAGGAATATTTAAGAAATTTGCAGACGCTCTTCTTTTTCTTAAGCACGAGTCTAAAAAGACTGAGAGCTAAACTATCAGGCCAGTCATCATGACCATTATCCTCGTGATGAATCATTAAAAGCCCATCGCTGTTGTACTCGTAATGCATGGTAGCCATTTGAGTTATTAACACTGGACAATCAGTAATAACAAAACCTTCTGTGGCTCACTCTTCTGTCTCTCAAGTAAGAATTTAAGATTCTTATACATGGCTTCTTTACAAGTATCTTTAATCGCAGCATCTAGTTTCTTGCCAAACATTATAGGGTGAGCGTGTAGTTTAGCTTCTTTAAGCATATCAAAAACTCCAGCACCCATGCTTCTCATCAATAAATATATTGGTAAACTTCACTTCCTATGAAGTTCTATGATACGACCAGCGATGTCCGTAGTTGCCTTGTGTTTAATATTCTGAATATAAACTATCTCTAGCCACTTCACAGGATCATAACGCATATTATGTTTACTAATAGTGAATACTGTCTCGTCATCACCATATCTTGCAATGTCCACTCCTAAGTCGTATTCGAAGTCAGGATGTGGTTCTGTCATCCATATCTTTTCTTTTTCAACAACTGCAGGATTAATAAGACTAAGAGGAAAATATAAATCTGAAGCGTCCTGCTTGGAAACTCACAAAGTACTCTTGATACGATATTGATTACTGTCCAAACCATAGTCATCTATGATTTCTTGGATGCTTTCTTTGGTAACTCTTGGCTGTCTAGTGAAGAAAAATGCTAGAGTCTTCCCATCTTAGCGTTTTTGTGAAAACTGTTATAGAAGAAGCCTGATAAATAGTTCGGGTTTCAAATAGTAAAAGCATAACTATTCTTGTAAGTTAAGCTTCCCTCGATAGCTTCCCAAATCTCATCATCAACTCCAGATGCTTCATCAACTATGAATAAGATGTTTTCTTCGTGAAATCCCTGAAAGTTTACTGCTACGCTTGCACTTCTAGCAACCCCAAACCAGGACTCAGGATTAGCTTTGCTGAAGATAGTTGTTGCTGTGCATTCAAACTCTTCTTTTAAGCTGCATCTTTCAAGCCACTTTTTAAGTTCAGTCCATAAAACATCATACAACTGGTGTCCTGTCGGAGCAGTGCAAACGATTCTGCAAATGGGATGAGTAGCAATGAACCATAAGATCACCCAAGCTTCACAAGCAGTCTTTCCCACTCCATTACCACTGCGAACGGTTATACGCTTATGTCTTGAAAGGTTCTAAGATTTCAATCTGCTGACCAGTAGGTTCAACCTTTAAAACTTCTCTTTACGAACTTTAAAGGGTTTTTCAAATGATTTTTAGTATGTTTAATGTCAGCCATTTGATATTAGTTGAGGGATGCAAGCCGTAGCTATGGAAAAAGAGGTAACCTAACACAGAACTAATGTTTGGCCTGCATCCCTTTCAACTTTAAGCGTAATATTCTCTCTTCAGTTGTTAGTTTGATTATTCTTTGCAATTTCTCTGTGACTGTCCCTCATGTGCTCATAGCCACAATACTTCTTACTTTGAATGATTGTTTCAAAAGATCTTATCACAGATTGGGCAAGTTTTCAGAACCATAAAGCAATCCTATAAATTAGAATAAAGCGGTTGCAATACCCAGTGCGCTAGTGTCCATGCTATCATTGTAAACCATATAAACATTTTAATCTTTTTAATCTGTCCATTTTCTTCCTCCATTAATTCTTGATAAACTTCCTCACAGTCTTTGTGAAGTTAAAATTGTTCTGATTAACCTGAATATTCGTAACGTTCTGGGTTTTACCATGTCTTAGTTTGTGCCGTCATTTGAAGCTTTAAGATATTAGCTGCTTCTTTAACGTTTGATGCTTTGCTTAGCCAAGACTATCACAATTAAGAGGTCTGTTCTGCGAACTCACCACAGTCATCAAAGTCATAAATCTTTTTAATAGCTTTGTCTGAGTGTCCTGCTTTTTTTAGTTCTCTAAGCTGAGCAGCTTTGTTTCTGGCAGGTGATTTAGTGCTACCGCCTATTCTTCCCCAGTAGGCGGCTTCTTCTCCGCTTTTGAATTGTGTTGCTTCGCTTCCTTTTTTCCATATTGTTGGTAGTTGTTCGCTGTTTTGTCTTGTTTCTGTTTCGTTCATTGTTCTTCTCCACATTCAGGACATGATTCGATTGGTTCAAATTCTGATGGTTCATAAATGAAGTATCCGCATTTTGAGCATTTCATTGTTTTAAAACCTCATTTTCTTGTTTTTATCTTCGCTTTTTGCTGTTTTTCTGCATTTTTTGTGCTTAAAAGTTTGAAATTTGGGTTTTTATCACAGACGTGCTCGTGCCATGCCCAATG
>CAUYTX010000125.1:0-4727 GCA_963575665.1 Gammaproteobacteria bacterium
TTTCGGCGTGGTATTTCGTTCTTGATCACCAAGGACCAAGCACTTCCATGGGGTCTTGTCCGTTACGCCACATTGAAGTTATCCCGAGGTGTCCGCGTTGATTAACTTCATACACACGTTCTGACTCCTCAATGAATCGAGTTAGTGATAAAGAACGAAATACCACGCCGAAAGGTAGGGCATTTCGTAGAAATACAAAGGACGCGTGGGTCGCTTAACAGTACTCGTCTAAAGGAGATATAGATGAAAAACATGTTCGACCTAATTCTGTCCCGGATGTCATCACCTTGGAGCTGGGGGGGCACACGGGGGCGTCTCTAGGACGACCCGTCCCGGAGGGACCGGAGGAGAAGGCTAACGGCATACATCTGCACGGCGCGACGTTACAGGGCATCGCCGATGCTATTGAGCTTGCAAAAACAAAGCAATTCAGGAGAGTCTATGTACACACTACAAGATGAGACCAACGTCTGGCGTTCTCTCTTCAGGTCCGAATCGGACCGGGCGGTCGAAGACCTCAACGGAGATGTTGTTGAGGTGACAATGACACCGGCACTGCAGCGGCATTACGATGTGATAGCAAGACAGCTTCAGGTATCTGAAGAGGACACACAACTGAGCGAAGGAGAGCAACATGGAATTGATTATAATCTGGGGGCTGGTGGGCCTGGGCTCACTGTTACTGGTGGACAAGGGGGTGGAGGCTCGGAAACATACACAGACAATCCAGGCGGACAAGTACTCCTCCTGCGTGAAGGCAAGCGGAGACCCTCGGGAGTGCAGAAACTTAGAACAGTGAGCCTGACACAGGAGACACAGGAGGCGACACTGAATGCAGAGCGAGTGAGACAAAACCAACGGCTCATCCGGGAGATGGGTTTAAAGAAGACAAAGTGAGGTATGGCATGGCTAGAACAATGACCGAGTTCAAGTATGAAGTGGAGCTGAGTCCGTTAGAGTCTACGGAGGAGATGCACGAGACGCAATTCGTATCAGAGACCGGCGCAAAAAGAAACTCCATAGGCAAGACACCCTATGCGTATCTTCCACTTGACTTGCTTGACGGTGCCGCCTGGGTTATGCAACTCGGTGCTACCAAATATGGTAACGGCAACTACCGGAAGGGATTTCATCCCTTGGATGCCTTGAATTCACTGCTTAGACACGTCACATCGCTGCAGCTGGCGGTCAGCACAGAGGACATGGACGGCAGCGCAGGGCACCTGCTTGACGACGGCGCGGGTGGCTCCGGGCAGGCTCACATACATCACGTCATCACATCAACCCTCATCCTGCTCGACAGCATGAGGCTCAAGGGGTACAAGGTATGACCATGGACAAGCAATACAAGGAGCCGTCCCGACAGGAACCTCTCGAGGCACCTGCCGAGAGATACGCGTTGTGGTTCCTGGATGACGAGAGTCAGGTCAGGGGGCAAACACGCTTTGACACACTCGAAGAACTGCTCGACCATTACCCTGAGGCTGAGGCTGCAGACAGTTGGGCCGAGCTGGAGACAGAGGAGGCTGAGTGGCAACGCAGCCTGGAGTGTCATGACTGGCTGATACACTGGTTATGGAGGCAGTGAAGAGCATGTCCAGGAAGGGCAGAAAAGCAGAAACAAGCAAGCAGAGTAGTATATCCCTAAAGAGCAAGCATCTAGATGGCTTAGACCCCCCTCCAGAGCCCAGCAATGTGATGCTCTTCCCACGTGAGAGGCGGGGCACCTTGACCTGGTTCCACCCTGACATGCCTCGCAAGCCTGTCCCACTGTCGGAGGCAGAGCAGACAGAGCTGACACGTTCCAAAGGAACCGGCGAATCGGAGATGAGCCTGAAAGAACGTATTGACAAAATCAAAAACTCAGTTGACCGTATCAACCAACTCATGGCCGAACTCAAGACAGGAGACACCCTCAATGACACAAGGAACTCTGGGACTTCGCATAGACCGTCTTGAACTCATCGCTCGTACACTCTCGAAACAAGAACTCCTAACTCGAATCAACATACACTCGGGCCTTGAGCAGGCCGTGTTCGAGCAGGAGCTTTACATAAGGGAGGCATTTTATGCCGACTCCAATTATCTTGAAACATCTGATAGTAGCTTTGAACCTTACGGCCACGACATACGGGCATGGGGAGATGATGTGTGGGGACCCGCAGCAGCCGAGAGCGTGCCGAACAGGGGTCTCTACTGCGTCCGGTGAGCCCTTTGATAGCAGTATAGCCTCGGCTGCCCTGCCGATGCCCGCACACTATCGGATGAGGCCTTTTACTGTGCGCCTCCGCCTGGCAGGGCTGGAGACATCACCGTGCGTGGCTATAAGGGTTAATGACAAGAGCAATGAGCGTTGGCTGGGGGAGAGAGGCTTGGACCTCAGCCCCACGGCCGTGGCACAACTGACACGCGGCCAACCCACGGACACATGGTCCTGGGAGCAAGGCCTGGAGAAATGCAAATGACATCTACATCGGCTGTAAAACTTATTGATTACATTGCAGACACATCTGGGGCCAATCTGAATACAACACCAGCATTCCAGCGGGGGCTTGTCTGGGACCGAACACGCTCTAAGGATTTTATAAAGTCTGCAATTGAGTATGGTGTAATTCATCAACCATTCATCTGGTGCCATGCTGAGCTGAATACATCCGGATACAAGTGGGAACTCCTTGATGGTAAACAGAGGACACACACGATACAGATGGCACTTGAAAAGCGAGAGTTTTTTTCGGGCCTAACAGATGCTGATATCTCCAAGTTACAGAATGTTAATCTGTTTAAGTTGCAGATGAGTTTAAAATCCTTCGAAGAAAAGATAGCGTACTTCCGACTCATCAACAGTTCAGGTACACGGATGGAGATGCTTGATATCTTCTACTCACAACGTAAGATGTATCCCGCGCTTGATATGCTTTATGACTACCATGAGAAGTATGGAGTAGGAGGACAACCTCAAAAGTGGCGCAAACACTTACTACACTCCGTCTGTTTTTCCATGTCCACAGAGCAATCTCTTTTAAATGTCTATAAGTCCCTGCTTAGTTGTACACTGGAAGAAGTCGAGGATAAGGCAAAGCTTGCAGTGCACTTGTTCAGTGCCCTGCGTGTCAAGGTAGAAAACAACAAGGTCCTTTTCAGATACCTAAAAGAAAACCTAGGCAGTATGTTCATTGGGCGTCTCCTAAACAAAGGTGTAACGATTAGTTATATAACCACTAATATAGATGCATTGCTTAAGTCTTTTACTTTACTGGTAACAGCCTTAACAGAAGACACAACAATTGTTCGAAGGAATGATTCTCTGGTTGGAGAAGTTGACGAAGCCTTATCCTGGGTACCTACCCTTACGCTTCGCAAGAAACCCCCAGTTAGCATTATGAATCATACCGACTCTGTATTCAATCAGGCAGACCACGTTATACCCCTCGCACAGGGGGGTACTAACCATGTAACAAACTACCAAAGCATCCCCCTGGGAGAAAACCTAAGCAAAGGAGCTAGACTATGACAGAAGTTTTAACAAACAGACAAAAGGCCTTGGCACTTCGCCTAGAAGGTATACCTGTAGCTGATATTGCAAAACGCCTGGGGCTAAGCAGAGTCACTGTCTATAAGTATTCCGACAGTGAAAAAAAAGTAGTTGTCAAGAATACTAAGGAGACTAAGGAAGAAGGCGGTACACTCCTATTCCGTTATAACCTTTTACTACTTGAAGTAGAGTTCCTGAATAGGCAGATTTTGCTATATAAAAAAGAACTAACTAAGGAGCTAGACTATGACAGAAGAACAATTGAAAGCCACACAGTACCTGGCAGCAACTGACTACCTTGCCTTTCGGAAGGCAGGCATGCAGCCAACCATCAAGCTTAACCTGAAAAGCATTCTGTTCTGGGCAAGGCTGAGCGGCCAGTGCAACGCCGCCCATGCAAGCACTCTGAAGAAGTGAGCCCCCCAGTCTGCGACAACATTTTTCTTTACTCACCCTTGGCTTGCATGTACCTTAGCTCAGGGGAGCAAGGATGTGAGAAGTGAGTTCAGATACAACTAAAAGGAAAAAGAGGCGTGTTACTCTTACTTACTCTGATGGCACCGGTTCTGCTGATTTACCTACTCGCACTATTAGATTAATAAAAGAATCCCATCCTAACTCTGACCTCTTCCCAGCCCAGGAAAATCGGACTGCAGAAAATGAGGCGGTCTATGTGTCCAGGCTCAGTGAGCTGGACATCTGGTGCCGCCGGGCAGACAAGCTCAACCGTCCCTGGTTCATAGCAACGGCAGCCCGGCCACATGAATTGACCGGTAAACTAGTTAGAGTCTTCATCCTGTATGTTCAAAAAGGCCTTCAACCGTAGGTAGTATTATGCCTCCAAAAATTGAATACAAAGCAGGGCAAACCTACAGCAATTGGACCTTGCTAGAAGAGTACGTCCAAAATAAATCAGGACAACGTTGGCTTTGTGTCTGTAAATGCGAAAAACAAAGAATTATAGATATTGCAAATTTAAAAGACCTTCGAAGTAAATCTTGCCTTTCTTGCTCACGTAAAGAAAATCGCAAAGACCCAGCATTAGTATCATGGAAAAGATATATTAAAGGGTACGCGTATGATGCCAAACGACGTGGGTATTCCTGGGAATTATCCCTTGAGCAAGTTAAAAATATTGCTACACAAAATTGCAATTACTGTGGGATTGCACCTCGATATAATCCACTTGGAA
>CAUYTX010000126.1:0-4715 GCA_963575665.1 Gammaproteobacteria bacterium
CTATTGGCGAAGCACTTGATTTTTTTCCTCCGGATGAGTGTTTTCATTATTTTCTTAACTCAGGCTACACTCAACTTAATCGAAAAATGCTTTAATCTAAGGTTCTTGACTGCGCAGGGTACCTTCTTTAAATTCCCAAGTACGAGTGATGTGCAAAATATCGGTATCTTTTCGGATGTCAGAAGGAAAGGAATCAAACGGAATAGATTGTTGGACAATCTGAATAGCACTCTGGTCAAGCAAAGGTTGTCCAGAGCTCCGAACCACACGAATGTCCAGTACTTTTCCTTCCGAACTGATGGCCACGTCTAAGATTAGGCTACCCTCAAGTTTTTGGAGGTGCACCTCGACAGGGTAGTTTAGATTACCAATCCGTTCCACTTTAGTCTGCCAAGCCTTCATATACATCACATATTTAGATTCTTGCGTATGGGCACTGATATATTTATTTCTAAGTCGGTGGGAAGGATTATTTTGGAAGTCTAGGGAAGTGTTAAGGCTGACCGTATTGAGCAAATCAGCATCCAGAAGTGACGTTGTTTCACTGCCTTGTGTCTCTGGATCCTCACCCTCGACAGATTCAGAAGATCTTAAGAATGAACGAGTCGTGTTTTGCGTCTTGCCTTCAGGAGATGCTGGAGCAGACCACATCACCGAGGGAGGGTGTGGAGAAGTTGTCCCATCGCCTCCCCCTAATTGGTGCATTTGCGCAAGGTAGTCTGGATCTTGAATGGGAATTGGAGAAGGTTGATGGGCTACGACAACTTCTAGGGTAGGTAAAGATCCTAAAGATTGCGGAGAATATTCTAGAACTTGAAATCGTATTTGAAATATCAATATAAAGTGAAAAAAGAGCGTAATTGCTAAAGCCCACATTAATGGCAAATTATTTTTAAGACTGGCCATGCAGTAGTACAGTACGTAGTGTTTCTAATAATCTATCTACTTGTTCTTCCGTGTGAGCAGCACTCAATGTAATTCTTAATCGAGCAGTACCTTGAGGAACTGTAGGTGGACGAATGGCCGATACCAAAATATTTTTTTCCAGTAAAAGTGAACTAATTGCCACTGCACGTTCTGCCGATCCAAGAAGAATGGGTTGTATTGGTGTTTGAGAATCAGTAAAGGATGTTGAAGGAAGATCTAAATTGGCTGTGCCTGCACGAAACCGACGTATCAACTTAAAAAGATGTTCCCCGCGCCAAGGTTCTTCGGTCAACAGACGCAAAGAAACACGGGTTGCCTCTGCCACTGCAGGAGGAGTAGCAGTCGTGTAGATATAAGTACGTGCCTCTTGAATTAACATTTCGATTAGTTCTTCACTACCTGCTACGAAAGCACCGAATGTCCCGAGAGCCTTTCCAAAAGTAGCCATTAAAATGGGTACCTCTTCGAGACTAAGACCGCATTGTTTTAATGTGCCCTTTCCGCAGCCCAAAACTCCAAAACCATGTGCATCGTCTACCATGAGCCAAGCATCGTGGTGCTGCGCAAGTTTTGCCAATTCCGGGAGCGGAGCCAAGTCACCATCCATGCTAAAAACTGCATCTGTGCTAATTAAGCGTTTTCCTTGAGCAGGAGCGTGAACTAACTGGTTTTTAAGTGTCGAAACATCGAGATGTGGGTAACGAAAGAGGGTAGCTTCAGAGTAACGGGCTGCATCTAATAGGGATGCATGGTTCAGACGGTCCTCGTAGATTTGGTCACGTCTTCCAACTAATACATCGGTCACCCCCAAATTGGCCATGTACCCAGTTGAAAACAAAAGCACTCGGGGCCGATCTGTGTATTCGGCCAACTCCTCTTCTAAGGCATGGTGTGGAAATCGGTGTCCAGTGACCAGATGAGCAGCACCCGCCCCAACCCCGTATTCACGGGCTGAAGCAACAAATGCTTCGATTACTTTTGGATGATTTGCAAGACCTAAATAATCATTGCTACAAAATTGAAGGATTTTTTTCCCTGCTAAGGTAACTTCGGGTCCAGTTAGGTTTTCTAGTACTCGCCTCTGGCGATATAAAGATTGAGCGTGTCGTTTAGCGAGTTTCTGAGAAAAATTCTGCATGTTTTTCGTTGAAAAAATCAATATGGCCTGTATCCCAAACCTCTGCAAAACAATCAACCAAGTCTCTAGCAACCTGTATAGAATTTATTTCGCTTACAAAATCGGAAATCTGTGTAACTGGTAATCCTATTTGGCCACAAGGGTGGATTCGTGAAAATGGTTCAAGATCCATCGAGACATTTAATGCAATTCCATGATAGCTACACCCACGTCGAATTCTCAATCCAAGGGAGGCAATTTTAGCATCTTGAACGTAAATACCCGGTGCTTCTGGGCGCGCATTGGCAGAAATTTTGTATTTTTTCAAAAGATTAATCACTATGGATTCTAACAAATGAACAAAATTTTTCACTCCAAAACTGTGATGCGTGAGATTAAATAATGTATAAACTACAAGTTGTCCAGGGCCGTGGTAGGTTACTTGTCCGCCACGATCTGAATAAAGGATTGGGATCTCACCTAGATTCAAAACATGTTCTAAGTTGGCTGCTTGTCCTAGTGTAAAAACTTTAGGATGCTCCAAAAACCATATTTCGTCTTGGGTGTCTTGCGTCCGTTTTTCTGTAAAGACTTTCATTGCTTGCCAGCTGGAAAGGTAGTCACATGCTCCCAAAAATCGAACAATCATACTTTATAAATCACCCCACAGATCGCTAAACTCATCCTTTTTAGGGAGTTTCGAAACGGGAGCTTGCACTGCAATTTCTTTTTTGGTTTGCAGAACAGTAAACCTGAGGCGGACAAAAGCTAAAGAGCTTTCCATACATTCACCTAAAAGAACTTCTCTCGATTTTTGAGGAGAGTCAAACAACAATAAAGTATCTCCAGGACTGCCTAATAAGCTTGCAATTATAACCGTTTCCGGTTGTCCGAACATGGGAAAAGCTGGAAGAAGAAACCCACGATGAGGTTCTTTTCTTTCCAAAGGACGGGTATTTCGAAAAAAGATAGGAGTTCCAGAAGGTGCAAGAATCTGGATTCCAAATTCTACGTGTCCGAGAATTTCACATTGCATCCAGCGAACCATGCCGATGTGCCAAGGTTTTTCAAAGGTGGATTCGTCCCCCTTCTTGAGAGAAGGAATTTTTAAGGCAATAAGTTGTCCAACTTCTGATTTATGGATTTTGCTTTCTTTAGATTCGCTTTTTGGATTCCATAAAATGCGTGCTCCCCCAGCACTATGGTCTAGTATGACGCATTCTTGTGGCACAATCAGAATTGGTTCGTGTGTGCTCAGAAATTTAGAATCCTCTTGCGGTTCTTGAAGATCAGTAATTTCCGGTAACCATTTTTTTTCGCCAGAACCCAGGAACACATGTTCTTCTACCGCAAATTTGTCATCATAGTTTCCGTATGCACCTATTTCTTGCAAATTAGAAACCTTTTCTTGTTCAGAAAATTTTTCCGATGAAACCACCTCGTGGGCAACGCTCAAACCGAGCACAATTTTTCCTTGCACTTTCCCGTGGATTTCTTTTCGTGCAAAGCTGCGTTGTCCAGTCGTTCGCCAGCTTAAAATAAGTCGACGCAAAGTATTCGCAGTCAGATCCGTTTTCGAAGATTGAGCGGAAAGCATGACGCTTTGGCACCGAATAATACACGCCTCTAAAACGGGTCCAAGACCACTGGTGTCTAACAACCTGTATTGTGGGTCTTTGATATTTTTTGAATCTTCTATTCGGTATGCGACTGGTGGAGAATCACTATTTAGATCAATTAGGAAAGTATCCAATTCAGCATCTGGGTCTGAAATGTCTCTATCAAAACCCAATTTCCACAATACGCAATTCTTCTGCCATTTTCCAGCAGCATTATAGACTTTTCTAATCTCGGCTTGGTGCATGCCTCCTGGACCTGCGATTGCGACTAAAAGTGCCTGTTTATAGAGACCTTCAACAGAATCCGGAATGGAATCCTCTGGACAGTCCTTCACCGGAAGAAAAGAAGCAGATTTACGGTGTATTTTGCTGACTTCACTCAAATAGTACAACCAATGTATTTCGTGCCAAATAGAAGGAGGATAAGGTGTGTAGATCTCATATGTTTTTACAAAAGCATTGGAAAGGTAAAACATACACCGATGTAATACTGTTATGAAAGTAGCAGTAGGCAAGTTGTTATCTTTTTGTGTTAAATAATCAAAAATAATAATTTTATACCCAGTAGCCATGAGCTCCTGAAATTCTTTTGCCAAAGATGCAATTTTTAAAATTTTTTGGGAGAGTGGAAAAAAAGCCCCAAAATATCGCTTGGTAAGATGACCATCTATGTGTTCTAACACGGGATGTAACCGATCCAAAACACGAAATCTCTCGGTAGTGGCTAAATCTAAACTATTCAGTTCTACCAAGAGAGCATGCAAAGATTGTGAGGTTTTTCCAATGTGTGCGAGGGGTAAATCTGCAATCCAATTTTCCAAAGATTTTTGCTGAATGTTGAAAGAAAAAGGTCCAGGAGCTTCTGTTTTGGGAACTCGTAAATGGATCGGCATATCCCCCCTAAAAGGATCGCTTTTCCGCATACTTGGAATGAGGGCACTTAATATTTTATTAAAGTAAGTTTTTAGCACTGTTCTATTGGGAACCAAATTGGACGATATAGCAAAGACATAGTAGAATGGTTACAAAACATAATCAGAAAAAAGAGAATC
>CAUYTX010000127.1:0-4681 GCA_963575665.1 Gammaproteobacteria bacterium
GATTCCCTTTTTTCTGATTATGTTTTGTAACCATTCTACTATGTCTTTGCTATATATCGTCCCGAGGTGGAAAGCCAAGGTACTGTACCTGCCAGTGCCAAACTTTCCTGAGTAGTCTCAGAACTCAACGCGGACGAAACTAAGTCCGCATTAACGCTAGAGCAAGACAGGCAAGAAAACGCTACCCAACCATACCAACGCACACAAGCCTCCGTACGCCATCCATGGCAGATTCAAAACCCAAAATCACAGGTGAGACACACCGCCAACTACATTCACATCTCGCATGGCAGTTGAAACGGTAATTGTAAAACCTGCCATTACGTCTAGCAAGGACATCAACATCAAAAGAACAAAAGTGGAAGTAGCAGCTTCTTTGACGACGATGAACTCTATTAGGAAACCAATGAACACTAGAAGTGAAAACGTGTGCTCAATCATGGTGGAAGATTGCGTGCTAGTAGATTTCACGAGCTCAACGTACAGAGCGAAGATTCCGATCATCAGCAAAACATCTCCAATGCTCATTGTCCAAGAAGCACCTGAGATCAGGTGCAAGTTAAAGATTTGACCAGATAGGTTGATACCCGTCATGGTCAAAGCGTTATAGACTATAAACAATGCAAGAAACAATGGAATTAACCTGAGCAATCGCACGGAACTACTCCTTTTCTAGGGAAGTCAAGATTCTAACACGGAAACACTCAGGGTTTTCTCGTGCGGCTGCCATGAGACCCACGCCAAGTGTCTTCTGCTTTGGTGACTACTTTACGAAGTCGCTCAGTTTCCTCGATTCTAGGGTGAGTCAATGCGTGCACGTTATCAAGAAGATCAAACGATTCAGAATCTATTTTTGGTTGTACTTTACCGACTTCTTTCGTCGAAACTTCTTCTGGTTCTAAGATCTCTGGATCCTCGTAAAGGAGGCTAGGATTTGAGGCTTTCTTTCCGGTCATCCTTTTTTTTTATCTTCTTCGTTTTCCGGAGGGGTAATTTCCATGATCCAAGATCTTGTGATCGAAAACTGTTCTTGTGAATCTTCTTCTTCCTCTTCCTCTTCTGGTTCTTCTTCTACGATTTCCTCTGCGGGTTCTTCCGGAGGTTCTTCTACGGGTTCTTCTTCCGGAGCAGGTTCCTCTCGAACAGGTTCTACATAAACAGGCTCTTCCAGTTCCTCCTGGATTTCTTCTACTGGAGGTTCTTCTCTTACTTCTTCGTGTTCATAAGAAGATTCTGGAGGAAGTGGCATACCCCCAGACTGAAGTATTAGCAGAGCCTGCAATAATTGGTCAACAGTAGTTTCTTCTAAGATGCTCTCATTTTTAGTGTGGGAAGCATATTCCCCCATCATTCGGAGCAAAGTTTCTAAGAGGGTATTAAGATACGTTTTTAATCGATCGTGTTCTTTACGGAGCGATTCTAGTTCTGCATTGGAAGTAGGGGGGACAAATTTTTGTGCAGTCAGTGTAGGAGGTGCTGAAGGCGTTACATGAGAGTGAGCAGGACAGAGACGAGCATGAGAACGTAACAGACTAGTAATTTGATCTGGCAAGGAAGCCAGCACTTTTGGGTCTCGATCAAGATAAATTTGTAGAAATTTCTTGTAAAACTGACGTTCTTCTGCCAACACTTGGCTAATTTCGTTGCTTGCTTCCCCTTTCTTAAGAGAAAAGGATTCTTGAATTTGTGTAATCCGAGCAGGTTCGTTTTGCTGAATACGTTGAATCATGCCGTGCGCAGCATTCTTGTCCTGTTGTTGACCACGCAACGTGAAAAAGAGCCAAGCACCGGCTACCCCTACGAGTGCCACCAAACTTTCGGCCAGTAGGGTAAGGGCCATAGGTTCGGGAAGAATCATTTCGACTTGCCCCCCATTTCTAAAATAGCTCTCGGAATGTCGTGTAAAGATAAGATTTTATCCACGGCACCCAAAGCAACTGCTTCTTTAGGCATTCCGTAGACTACACAAGTGGCTTCGTCCTGGGCAATCGTTCTCGCGCCAGTTTGATGCATTTCTAAAAGACCAGAAGCACCATCATCCCCCATACCCGTCATGATGACCCCCAAGGCACGAGGCCCAGCAGCCCTCGCTACCGATCGAAATAGCACATTGACAGAAGGTCGGTGACGACTGACAGGAGGGCCATCCCGTACTTCTATTTGGTAACCACCAGCATTCGCAGAAACCAACGTATGTCGCCCACCTGGCGCAATTAAAGCAAGGCCGGACGCGACTCGATCTCCATCCTTTGCCTCTCGGACTTCCAAACTACAGAGATTATCTAGGCGTGCCGCAAAAGCATGGGTAAACCGTTCGGGCATGTGTTGAACGATGACAATCCCAGTAGTTTCACGAGGCAGAGCACGAAGTACAAACTCTAAGGCTTGGGTACCCCCAGTGGAAGTGCCTATGGCCACCAATTTTTCACTATTCCGATGAATGTGGGGATGGTGTTGAGCTAGGGGAGGCAGAATGACATCTGCCGATAACTTTGGTTGAACAGTCCGAGTAACGGCCATGGCACCTAGTCTCTTTGGATTGGCTCGGGCAGCTGCTTTAATCACATGAATGAGAGTACCAGCGGATTCAGTGAGGTAGTCATGCAAACCTACTTTTGGTTTAGCAACTACTTCTGCTGCGCCTGCTTCTAAGGCTTCTAGTGTTGTCTTAGCACCTGATTCAGTGAGAGTCGAACAAATGACGACAGGTGTTGGACGCTCTGCCATGATGCGACGTAGAAAACTAAGGCCATCCATTCTTGGCATTTCGATATCTAACGTAATGACATCTGGCCACTCTGCACGCATTTTAGCCATGGCAAAAATGGGATCAGCAGCAGTTCCAATGACCTTGATTTCTGGATCCGTGCTTAAAACGGCCGACATCACTTGGCGCACTACTGCGGAATCGTCGACTATCAATACTTTGATTTGCGCCACAATTTTCTCCTTAGGAAGCGTATTTTCTATAATTAGACGCGTAGGAGCATGGAATGCTCTGTCCCACGACGCAGCACAAGGGAACCGTCTCGCATGTCCAAAATGATTTGTCGATGGGATCTTCCCTCTAAATCTTCATATGCTAGAGGAAATCCATGTTTTCTTAAGAGCAAGCGTCCCATGGTGGCATTCCGTCTACCAATGTCCACAGACCAAGGCCGTTTTCCGGCAGCAAACATGTCCCCACCACCAAACAACCCTGTTCGATAATCAGAAGGACAAGTTTTGCATCGTTTAATGTCTTTGAGGAACAAGAGCATGGCTTCGTCTGCATAACGAGGGTCTAGGGAACGACTTTGTCCCCTGCTGGGGTCGGAAGGCAAGAGATAGTGGCACATTCCGCCCACATTGAGACCCGGATGCCAAAGGGTAATAGCCACACAAGAGCCAAGCAGTGTTCTCAACTGTACCTTCCCCTTTCCGAACCAACGCTCACCTGGGTACAAATAGCGTTCGGGAATGGAGAGACTTGACATGGTGCCTATGAATTACTCGATTTTTCTGGCTTGTGCTGTTGCGTTTCCAGTATACGTCGCTGGAGTCAAAACCTTTAATCGGTTACGTTCTTCTAAGGGCAACGAAGTAGAATCAATAAATGCAAAGAGTGCAGCTACGTCCACAGTTTTCCCCCGCGTTAGTGCCTTGAGTTGTTCGTAGGGTTGTTCTAATCGATATCGGCGCATGACGGTTTGAATGGCCTCAGAGAGCACTTCCCAATGTGCTTCTAGGTCTTCTGAAAGTCTGTAAGTATCTAATTCAACTTTTCCCAGACCTGCGAGTACTGCTCGGTAGGCAAGCACGGTGTGGCCAACAGCTACGCCAAGATTACGGAGTACGGTGGAATCCGAGAGATCCCGTTGCCATCGGGAAACTGGTAATTTTTCCGCAAAATGGATCAGCAAAGCATTAGCAATGCCTAAGTTGCCTTCCGCGTTTTCAAAATCAATGGGATTGACCTTATGAGGCATGGTAGAAGATCCAACCTCACCCGGTTTGACCCGACCCCGAAAATATCCAAGAGAGATATATCCCCACATATCTCTGGAAAAATCGAGTAAAGCAGTGTTAAAACGCGCAATCGCGTGGCACCACTCAGCAATGCTGTCGTGGGGTTCAATTTGTGTAGTGTAAGGATTCCATTCTAAACCTAGGTTTACCACTAACCCTTCGGCGAGTTTCGGCCAATCCACGCCGGGGTAAGCAATATAATGGGCATTGTAGTTCCCAACTGCACCGTTGATCTTGCCTACAATGGGAACAGAGGCGACTTGACTGCGGAGCCTCCGCAATCGATAGGCCACATTAGCCAGTTCCTTCCCGACGGTCGTGGGAGAGGCCGGTTGACCGTGCGTCCTAGCAAGCATTGGCACTTCTGCGTAGCGATGCGCCATGGATACCATTATTTCAGTCACCTGATCCATGATTGGCAAAAGGATCTCTTTTTGGGCATCCCGCAGAATCAGAGCGTAGGCAAGATTGTTAATGTCTTCAGAAGTGCATGCAAAGTGGATGAACTCTGAGTACGTTGCTAGCTCCGGATAGTGGTCAATTTCTTCTTTGAGAAAGTACTCCACCGCTTTTACGTCGTGTTGTGTAGTACGTTCTATCTTTTTAACCCGTTCTGCTTCTGGAGTCCCAAAATTGGTTATTATTTTTTCTAGGATCTGGATTGCACTCTCTG
>CAUYTX010000128.1:0-4649 GCA_963575665.1 Gammaproteobacteria bacterium
AGAAGAGTTTTTCATAATTTACTTTTAATTCCTATACTCATTTAACAATACCCTTTTGTGACCGATGTTGCCGGTCACCCGTTAGCTCATGTATAATTGGACTTGGCATTGGTTGCGAGTCATTTTCAAGGCTATGACACTAGAAACAAAAAAGGAAACATTAGGATTTCAAGCAGAGGTCAAGCAACTCTTGAACCTCATGATCCATTCCCTGTACAGCAACAAAGAGATTTTCTTGCGAGAATTGATCTCGAATGCTGCGGACGCGGTAGACCGGTTGCGTTTTGAAGCACTTTCCAATGATGGATTGTATGCTGGGGACAGTGACCTAAATATCTTGGTGCGTTTCGACAAGGAAGCGCGCACGATTACGGTTACTGATAATGGCATCGGCATGAACCGGGCCGAGGCTATCGACAGTCTCGGAGCCATTGCTCGTTCTGGAACCAAGCTGTTTTTAGAGTCTCTGACAGGAGATCAGGCCAAAGATGCTAAGTTTATTGGCCAATTTGGGGTTGGTTTTTACTCTTCGTTTGTAGTTGCAGATCGAGTTTCCGTCGAGAGCCGCCGCGCTGGATTGCCTTTAGAACAGGGTATACGTTGGGAGTCCACTGGTGAGGGAACCTACACAATCGAGACTATCGAACGTGCTGCCCGTGGCACTGAAGTAACTCTTCACCTACGAGAAGGGGAAGATGATCTCCTAACCTCGTGGCGATTACGTTCGATTATTACCAAGTATTCTGACCACATTCCACTTCCCATTCTATTTCGCGAAGACGGTAAAGACGAGACGGTTAACCGCGCTTCAGCACTTTGGACGCGTCCAAAATCTGAGATTAAAGAAGAGGAATATCAAGAGTTTTACAAATACGTCTCACACGACTACGAAAATCCGTTGGCTTGGGTGCACAGTCGTGTAGAGGGCAAATACGAATACAGTCTGTTGTTGTACTTACCTGAGCGAGCACCGTTTGATCTTTGGGATCGAGAGAGTCGGCACGGCGTAAAGTTGTACGTGCGCCGAGTGTTTATTCTTGACGACGCCAAAGACCTCTTGCCGAACTATCTGAGATTTGTTCGCGGCATTGTAGATTCTGACGATTTGCCTCTCAATGTCTCGCGAGAGATTTTGCAGAATAACAGGGTTGTCGATGCACTCCGAAATGGTGCCGTCAGCAAAGTTTTAGGATTGCTTGAAGATCTTGCAAAAGATTCTCCAGAAAAGTACACCACTTTTTGGAAAGAATGTGGCCGCGCCCTCAAGGAAGGTCCTGCTGAGGACGCCAATCATCGGGAAAGAATTGCAAAACTGTTACGGTTTACGACCACGGCAAGTGTCGGAGATGCACAAGAGACCACCCTAACGGAATACGTAGCCCGTATGAAGGAAGGGCAGGAAAAGATTTATTACCTGACCTCCGAGAGTCTTTTGGGTGCGCGTTCTTCTCCTCACTTAGAGGTGTTTCGCCGAAAGGGAGTCGAAGTCCTGTTACTCAGCGATCGGGTAGATGAGTGGCTCGTGGCTCATCTGTACGAATTCGATGGCAAATCTTTACAATCTGTTTCGCATGGTGTTCTGGACCTCGGAAAGTTGTCAGATGCAGAGGAAAAGAAACAGGCAGAAGAAGCGGCAAAACAACACCAACCATTGTTGTCTAGGATTCGACATGCCTTAGGGGATCGGGTCAAAGAAGTTAGCGTTAGCCAACGTCTTACCGATTCTCCTGCTTGCCTGGTTGCCGAGGAACATGGGGTATCTGTGCATCTTTCACGTTTGCTCAAGGCGAGTGGCCAAAAAGCCCCTCCTGCCGAGCTAACCCTAGAGATCAACGTGGAACATCCGCTAGTGCGGACGTTAGAGGGAGAGGAGCACACCGATCGATTTAGCGACTGTGCTCACATCTTGTTTGACCAAGCACTTTTATTAGAGGGTGGTCAAATCGAAGATCCTGCGGCCTATGTCCGTCGAGTCAATACCCTTCTGCAAAAATAGGGTATCATGAGCCACAAATTTTAGACTGAGTGTAGGAAGTGATGGACGTCGAACAGGAGTCAGATGTTCTCCTCGGAGTGAACCTCGACCACGTTGCCACTTTAAGGCAAGTTCGAGGTACCCGGTACCCTTCTCCTCTGCTTGCGGGCTTAGAAGCAGAACAGGCTGGAGCCGACGCCATTACCCTACACCTTCGGGAAGATCGTCGCCATATCCAAGAACAAGATGTAGAAAAGTTGTGCCATGTTTTAACCCACAGAATGAACTTAGAAATGGCAGCAACAGACGCAATGGTAGCCTACGCCTGCAAAATTCAGCCGGCAGACTGTTGTTTGGTTCCAGAACGCCGAGCAGAGCTCACCACGGAAGGTGGTCTGGACATAGCGGCTTCTCTCTCTCGCATTGAGAACGTGTGTACACGACTGACTTCTGCTGGAATTCGGGTTTCTTTGTTTGTGGATCCGGATCCTAGACAAATAGATGCGGCATTGGCCGTAGGGGCTCCTGTCATCGAAATTCATACGGGTCGCTATGCAGATGCTCTTTCTCGATTTGAAATGGAAAGCGAGCTTCAACGTATTCGAGAAGTGGCACAATACGCACATAGTGTTGGATTACAAGTAAATGCTGGCCACGGTCTGAACTACCAAAATGTGGCCGCCATTGCTGCGATTCCGGAAATCAAAGAATTAAACATTGGACATGCAATCATTTCCAACGCAGTATTTGTGGGACTGCGAAATGCGATTCGAGAAATGAAACGTTTGCTCATTCAAGCTAGGTCTGCTTAACTTACTTTCTCTGCGTGTGTCATGATTCATCTCACTGAAGAAGCAGCAAACCAAATTCAACAAGCAGCCGCATCTAGCGGAATTGTTGATCTCGCACTGCGATTGGCAGTTCGGAAAACCCCAGAAGGTCTCTTGGACTATGGCATGGGATTTGATGATCCGACTCCTAATGATTCACAATTAGAAGTTCGCGGAGTCAAAATCGTCATTGCACCCCAATTTACAGAGATACTCCAAGACCTAACGCTAGATTACGTAGAAATTGAACCGGGGGATTTTCGTTTTATATTCCAAAATCCAAACGATCCCCAACATGGCGCAAAAACTCCTGCTAAGAAATAATGAGCCTCGAAGAGAGTTCTGGTTGTCGTTACCTCAGTACCCGAGGGGGATTGCCTCCTAGTCAGTTCACTGAGATTCTGCTAGAAGGACTGGCACCGGATGGTGGGCTCACAATTCCTGAAAACTATCCGTTGGTCTCCGCACGAGATTTGGCGGAATGGAAATCTCTTTCCTATCCCGCGTTGGCGTATGAGATCATTCGGCAATTCGCGACTGATATTCCATCCGAAGATTTGCGCGCAATTATAGATCGCACCTACACACCCAAGATTTTTGACAATCAAGAAATCACGCCAATTCATCCTCTTGATAATGGGGTATGGCTCCTAGGACTCTCGAATGGTCCTACCCTTGCCTTCAAAGACATTGCGTTGCAACTCTTAGGAAACCTTTTTGAACACGTATTAGACCGAAAAGGCACATCGCTCAACATCTTAGGGGCTACTTCTGGAGACACTGGATCAAGTGCAGAATATGCATTGCTCGGAAAAAACAACGTGCGCGTTTTTATGCTTTCTCCTTTTGGGAAAATGAGTGCTTTTCAAACGGCACAGATGTATTCCTTGAATGCTCCTAATATTTTTAATATTGCCATTCGTGGAGTGTTTGACGATTGTCAAGATATAGTAAAACAAGTGAGCAAAGATTCGAAATTTAAGGCTGAACATCGGATCGGTGCCGTAAATTCGATTAACTGGGCACGAGTAGCTGCTCAAGTAGTTTATTACTTTAAGGCCTATTTTTCGGTTACCCAAAACAATGATCAGTTTGTTTCTTTTGCTGTGCCTTCTGGCAATTTTGGTAACATTTGTGCTGGACATATTGCTCGTCAAATGGGCTTACCTATTCGTCGCCTCATCCTAGCTACTAACGAAAACAATGTGTTGGCGGAGTTTTTTTCCACGGGTCGATATCGTGTACGCCCATCGAATCAAGTGATTTCGACCAGCAGCCCGTCCATGGATATTTCTAAAGCTTCTAATTTTGAACGATTTGTCTATGATGCAGTCGGTCAAGACCCTGAACGCGTGCGTGCACTTTGGAAAACCCTAGAATCCACTGGCAGTTTTGATGTTTCCGACGAGAAGTGGTACCGAGAAATAGGTAAATTTGGTTTTACGGCTGGTACTAGTACTCATGCGGATCGATTGGCTACCATCCGAAAAGTTTGGAACCAATCCGGCATCATGGTAGACACTCACACAGCCGATGGCATCAAGGTTGGATTAGAACATCGTGAGGAAGGTATCCCGCTCATATGCCAAGAAACGGCGCAACCTGCTAAGTTCGAAGAAACCTTACGAGCGGCGTTGGGCCGCACTCCTATTCGTCCGGTTTACTTAAAAGATTTAGAGCAGAGACCACAACACTATACCGTTATGGATCCAGACGTAAAGATTCTTAAAGATTTTATCGCGCAACACGATGGAACTCGACAGGGAAGTCTAGTGACCCCGCCGATTTAGGGTGTGATAAACTTTTGCAGCTAATACCCAAACGTTTCAGTGCGCTCCCGATCC
>CAUYTX010000129.1:0-4646 GCA_963575665.1 Gammaproteobacteria bacterium
GCAACAACAAATGAATCAATACCTGTTCCACGCTCTATTGCTTGGCGTGATAGGTCTTGCTGACCTGCGATTGTGCGTACAGGAATTGATAGCAGTGTGTCATCGGCATCTGTGTTTGATACTGAAGTGTTCTGAGTCTCTTGTACGGCTGTTGATGTACCTGTTGTCATACGAGAAATCTCTAGTGACATACCAGCAGCAGGTAGTGTGTGCTTTGCAGTTGCGAAATCTGCAGTTGGTCGGCCAGCGCGCGCAAATGGTGCAGCGAGGTCAACTAGGTACTGAGGAACAACCAAGCCTGCGAAGTTAGATGTATCTACTGCGCGGCGCTCGATTGATTCTTCCTTTGTGTGGCGTGCTAGGCGCTCTTGCGCTGCATAGTCACCACGAACCTGAGCGTTGAAAACATCCTTTACGAATGAAACTTCAGCTTCAGGGTTGTATGTGCGAACTTCGCGTGTAACTGTTGCGCCGCCCACCTTTGGTGTAATTACTGCTGCAACTGATGAGCGCATTTCTGCAACCTTTACATCTGCTGCTGCTTGTGTTGTGAACTTTTCAATCTTTGCATCTAGTGCGCGTGCTTCTTCAACGAGAGCATCAACCTTATCGGTTTCCTCTGTAGTTAAGTCGGTGCGAGATTCTGCGGCTACTGCCTCAAGAACTGCATCCATTTCTGCCTTAACTGCATCACGGCGCTCAAGAGCAACATCAAGATATGACTTTGACATGATTCTCCTATGAGTGTTTGTAATTGTTTGAGGTGGTGGCAATGCTCTCCACGGCGCTTTTAGGGTGTGGGATTTGCTCCGACTTCGCTCTGCTACTTTTTGTAGCAGAAATTTATTTTGTGTTGTTAATGATTGCTTTTGCTAGGCGCAGGGAAATTGTGCGAGAAGCATCTTCACTTGGCTTAGGTAGAGCATCAATTGGACGCAACTCTGAGGCTTTATGACCAACAAGAGTTTCTGTAGCTCGGTATCCATCTTTATATTCTTCATAAACTCGAATTAAAACAGCTGGGTCTCCATCTTCAGCATTGATTGAGAAGTCAGTGCCAGGAATACCTAACACGCCCTCTGTCATAACATGCTCAATTTGTCCACGGGCGGTGCCACCTGCAGAATCCCATTCAACAAAATCACCAATAACATCTACGGCGCGAGTTGAATCTTCTTCCATTTCAGGTTGAATTCCTAAAATTGTTTCAAGCATTGACTTGCCCTCACCAAGATATTCATAGGATTCATCAATTTTATCTAAGATTGCTTGAATAACAATAAGACTTTCGCCAGTAACTTCACGGCCTTCTTTTATTGCAGCAATTGCACGCTTGAGATGTTCGCGGGCTTCAACTGTTGTTGTTGGGTAGGCTGGGTAAGTAACCACTGAAACATCTCCATCTGCAAGTGAAACTTCAGTTAGTGTGCGCTGAGAACGATCATCATTATATTTTTGACGAATGACACGGAACGCAAAACTCATTTGGTCAACATCTCCGCGCTCAACTAACTTGTAAAGGTCGCGCCCTTCGCTGGTGTCTGCAATAACTGCATCCATAAACAAACCGCGATCATCTTCAGTTAGTGTCAATGTGCCGTTCTTTGTTCGAGCTAGTGGCAAACCTTCGTGGTTAATAAGCAAACGCACATCAGGTGTTTCACTCAATGTCTTACGAAAAGCGCCAGGGGCGATTGTCTCAATGAATGGTAGGGGAACGCTGGCCTCATTAAACACTGCAGCGTATCCGCGTAAGCGCATTGTTCCATCTTCGGCTTGTCTTGCTTCAACATCACGCACTGTAAATGTACGGCGTTCAATCTTTTTCATTTTGCTCCTTGAGTCGGCTTCAGCATCTAGTGCATCAATCTTGCGTTGCGCCCAGTTTTGCGCTCTGTCACTGAAGTTGGAATCTCCGCCCCATAACAACCAAGCAACTAAACCTGCGCCTGGATATTGGGCATCTGATGGATTGCTATTTTTAGGGGCTTGCCCATCAACTTTATGACGAGCAAACCACGGTGCCATTTTTCTAACTTTGTTTTCAGATATGTTTCCTGCAGCCATCTCGCGTGCTTCACGCTTTGTGCCGTCAGTTAACCCATCTCCCCCAAAACCTTCATCGAGGTACTTCAATCCACGCTTTGCATTGTCGCGGATAAAACTAGGAACACTCAAATCAACTGCTCTTACTTCACCACCTGGTTCCATATCTTCAGAAAGTGAAACTGCAACCATTTGATCTACTGCATCTTGCTTTGTTGTGTGGCAACCAATAGTTGTATAAGAACCATCTGATTCTTCTTTAACTGTTGCCCAACCCGCACAATCTGATTGAGCATCAGAAATGAAGTAGGGCATTACTTAACCTCATACGCTGCGGTTGGGTCGGCTGGGTCAATTGTTGAAATCTGTTGCAACTGACTTGAAGGCAAACCAGTGTGCTTCATATCAGGCAAGCCAACGGCCTTTGTAACTGCTGCTGGGTCAAAACCAACCTGAATCAATGCAGCAGCAATTTCGGTGCGTAGCTTCAGGCCAACATCCTTAGCATCTGAAGCATCAATGTTTTGTAATGGCACACGGTATTGATCGCCGTCTGGAATTGGTGCCATATCTTCGTAAGCATGAACATCGTTGAGTGAAAGGAAACCTTCACGCAAGCCCTTTGTGTAGGCATCGTAACGCTCATTTGTTGTACCGCGAAGCAAAGCATCTAGGTTGAAACGAATGAATCCGTCAGATTCAGGTAGCAATGTTGATAGTGATTGCTCAATTCGCTCCAAGATTGGGCGCAATGAATACTGAACAAATGAAAGATTTTGTGCTTCAACTGATGCAAATGACATTGCACCCGCTACTGGATGGCCAAGAAGTGCCAATGGAACACGGTAAATGCGAGCAATTTCTTCCACACTAAAACGGCGAGTATCGAGCAACTGCGCATCTTGTGCGTTAATTGTTAGTGGCTTGAAAGCTGCACCGCCTGAAAGAATACCGATTTTGCCAGCGCGATATGGGCCAGTGTGAGTGAGGTTCCAATCTCGGCCAATGTCTGATGCCTGTTCTTCAGTTAACTCACCTGGCACTTCAATGACACCGCCAGGGTTGGCAGCGTTGCCAAAATATGAAGCGGCATAAACATCGGCTGCCATTGCTGAGCCAAGTGTTGTACGGCAAGCAGCAATCGGTGAAAGTCCATAAAACTCACCAGGCAAACGGAAATCAGGAATGTGCAAAAGTTCGCGATCACTTAGGCGTTGCTCATAAATGCCTTGTGAGTCGCTAATCTTTACATAATAAACAAGCGGCTCGCCTGGCGCTAGGCGCTCAATGCGGATGTTACGAGGATTCAAAACATAGAGTTCTTTAACATCGCCCATATCATCGCGCACTGTAAGGATGTAAGCGTTGCCATCTAGTTTGAATGAGGTAACAATCTGCTCATAAAATTCAAGGCGTGTTGTTTCAGGGTTAGGGCGTGCAACCCATTCAGGCTGATCGCCATACACGGTTGAGTAAGAAAGGCGATTGCGACCACGGCGCACATAAGCGCCAACGGGCAATGAAGAAATCGTATCTGCCAATAGGCGTACGCAAGAATAAACCGTGGACATACGGATTGCAGTTTCAGAATCAACAACCACACCAGCGTTGGTTGCAAATGCTGGACGGCCAGGGATGATTGGTTCAATGTATTGATTATTCATTGAACGCTTATTGCCTGAACCCGCCAAACGCTTTGATAAACTCATTAGTTAGCCTTTTCTGTAACCCATACTAGAAACACACCTGCAACAACTAAAGCTAGTGGAACTGAAACCATTGCCAAACCCGTAGTTGCAAGTGATACACCTATGACCTCAACAACAATTGAAAAATCAATCTTCTTCATTTTGCTCCCTATACCTGAATTGAAAAGAATCGTGCAACTGGTGCTGGCGGTTCGGCTGGTTGAGTAGCGCGATCATAACCAAAAATTGAAGCAACTGCGGCATCCACCTTGCGGCGGCTACTTGCTTTTGCAACCATAACACCACGGCTAGATTGTTTTGTTACGCAGTTTGCAATGTGGCGTGCAAGTCGTTCATCTCCATCGTGGGTGAATGATTGATTTACAACGGCTTCGTAGAACTTTTGTGTTGCGGGTACCATATTTGCAGCACTGTTGGGGTAACTAACAACTGGCAAGCCTTCTTCATCAAGAACCATAAAAGTTCGTTGCCATCTTGCTGGGTCAAATACGATTTCTTTGACATTGAATCGTTCATCTCTGAATGTGCTAACAATCGTTTCTTCAACCTCTGCAACTGGGATGTGCCAACCTTGTTCGGCATCATCAGGGCGTTCCCATAATCCAACAACCATCAAGTGAGGCTTTTCGCCACCCAATAACCACATCACTAGCGCGGTTGAGTCGTTTGAAAACGCACCATCAAAGGCTAAAATAACTTCTTCACCAGGTTCAGGAAATCTATCTGTGTCTTTCAGCGCTTCCCAAGCACCAGTTGGCAACCACGCAACTGAAGTATTTACAAAACAGTTTAGGCGCTTGGTGCGAAATTCAGCTTCAGGTGTACGCAAAACGGCGCTTTGCATTTCCTCTTTATCAAGTAAATCGTCATAACCTGGGTTTGCCTCTTGCC
>CAUYTX010000130.1:0-4646 GCA_963575665.1 Gammaproteobacteria bacterium
TTTTCATTATTTTCTGAACTCAGGCTACACTCAACTTAATCGAAAAACGCTCTAGTTAAGGAGGGGTGCCTCGAAGAGGCGGGGTGGTTGTTATGCTGCTCGAGATCATCGAAAAAAGTATTGCCATTTTGTGCTAATTCAGCTATAAGCAGTTTCGTCCTCAAAACCTCCTCAAGGTTCACATGTTCTCTCGACTGCGTGAAGACGTTCAGTGCATTTTCGGACGAGATCCTGCGGCACGAAACGCTTTTGAAGTATTGACTACCTATCCAGGCTTTCATGCGGTTCGATTTCACCGCTTGGCACATGGCCTTTGGAACAAAGATTTAAAGTGGTTAGCCAGATTTCTCTCGATGCTTTCACGTTGGTTGACGGGCATTGAGATCCATCCTGGCGCGACGATCGGGCGTCGGTTCTTTATCGACCACGGAATGGGGGTCGTCATTGGAGAAACTGCGGAAATCGGTGACGATTGCACGCTCTACCATGGTGTTACCTTAGGTGGTGTCTCATGGGAGAAAGGGAAGAGACACCCTACTCTAGGAAATAATGTGGTAGTGGGTGCTGGTGCAAAGGTACTAGGCCCTATTTATGTCGGAGACGGTGCTCGCATTGGTTCGAATGCTGTGGTACTGAAGGAAGTACCAGCAAAGGCCATCGTGGTAGGCGTTCCAGGCCGCGTGGTCAAGCAAGCCACTGAAGAAACAGAACAACAACGCGCAGCCATTGCTAAAAAGATCGGGTTCGATGCTTATGGCACTACGCAAGACTTGCCTGATCCGATCGCAGTCGCTATTAATTGCCTACTCGATCATGTACACCTCTTAGAAAACCAACTAGGGGCTGTCCAAAGTGTCTTGCGAGCCCAAGGCTTATTAGAAATCGAACCTCCAGCAAACACGCAAGAAAATCAACCACACGAATAATTGACGAACACGGTCAGATATGTGTAGGATACAAAACCTTGTGTTTTAGTATATTTTCCCCCTAGCGGGTAGTTGGGGTTCCTCGGAGACTCGGATGAGGCTTACTACAAAGGGTCGTTACGCTGTCACCGCGATGCTAGATTTAGCAATCCACTACAAAAACGGCCCAATTACGCTCGCAGACATCTCGAAACGCCAAGACATTTCTCTATCCTACCTAGAGCAGCTTTTTTCTCGACTGCGAAAAAGTGGTTTGGTAGACAGTGCGCGTGGGCCTGGCGGTGGTTATAAGTTGAGTCGTTCTGCATCAGAAATCCCAGTGGGGGATGTCATCTCCGCAGTGGACGAAAAAGTAGATGCCACTCGGTGCGGTGGTCACGGAAACTGCCAAGAAGACGATCGTTGTTTAACACATGAGCTGTGGACGGATCTTAGCGACCAAATTTTTCAGTTCCTCCAAAAAATTACTTTAGGGGATTTGGTAAAACGAAGAGAGATCGAAGAGATACGTCGTAAACAAGATGGGAGGCTATTTCAACCTATCTGTCAACGTTGAACTCTCCCCCAACTTAGAGTGAAGGTGATTTCATGCGAACTCCTGTGTATTTGGATTACGCAGCCACGACGCCGGTAGATCCCCGTGTTGCCAATCAAATGATGGCGCACTTGACTCCGGAAGGAATCTTCGGGAATCCGGCTTCCAAATCTCATGTTTTTGGTTGGCGCGCGGAAGAGGCTGTCGAACGTGCTCGGCAGCAGGTAGCAGATCTTGTGCATTGTGATCCAAAAGAAATTGTTTGGACTTCCGGAGCTACCGAGTCAGACAACTTAGCCATCAAAGGTGCAGCCCATTTTTATCACAAAAAGGGGCGACACATCATTACGTGCAAGACTGAGCATAAAGCCGTTCTCGACACTTGCCGCCATTTGGAAAGCGAAGGTTGGGAAGTCACGTATCTGACCCCAGAAACAGATGGTCTAATTGATTTAGGTCGTTTAGAAGCCGCCATTAGAAAAGACACCGTATTAGTCTCGATTATGCATGTCAACAATGAGATTGGCGTCATTCAAGACATCGAGGCCATTGGCAAATTGACACGGGAACGTGGTGTTTTGTTTCATGTCGATGCTGCACAGTCCGCTGGAAAAGTACCCATTCACTTAGAAGAATGGCAAGTAGATCTTTTATCCCTTTCAGCACACAAAACGTATGGCCCAAAGGGGATTGGTGCACTGTACGTCCGAAGAAAGCCCCGCGTGCGCATTGAAGGACAAATGCACGGCGGTGGTCACGAGCGTGGCATGAGGTCTGGTACCTTGCCTACTCATCAGATCGTGGGCATGGGTGAAGCCTATCGAATCGCGACAGAGGAAATGCTCACCGAAGCAGAGCGCATTTGCGAATTGCGCGATCGCTTATTTTCAGGGTTGAAGACTCTTCCGGAAGTGTACCTCAATGGCTCCCTAGAAAAACGTGTTCCCCATAACCTCAATTTGAGTTTTGCCTTCGTTGAGGGAGAGTCTCTCATGATGTCACTCAAAGAGGTGGGGCTTTCTTCGGGATCTGCTTGCACTTCCTCCAGTTTGGAGCCTTCTTACGTTCTACGTGCGATTGGCAGAAGTGACGAGTTGGCACACAGTTCGCTTCGTTTTTCGATTGGGCGATTTACGACACTGGAAGAGATTGAATACACGATTGCCAAGGTGCGCGAATCGGTAGAAAGGCTACGCGAGCTTTCTCCTTTGTGGGAAATGCACCAAGAAGGCGTCGATTTTTCCAAAGTGCGGTGGGATGACCGGCTCGGAGGTCACTAGGAGGCGTTGTGTCATACAGTACGAAAGTCATTGACCACTACGAGAATCCAAGAAACGTAGGTGCTTTTGAAAAGTCAGACCAGAACGTGGGTACTGGCATGGTAGGTGCGCCAGCCTGCGGTGACGTCATGAAATTGCAAATCAAAGTCAATGAAGCAGGTATCATTGAGGATGCACGTTTCAAGACTTACGGTTGTGGTTCTGCGATTGCTTCTAGCTCACTACTAACGGAATGGGTAAAAGGCAAAACGCTTCAGGAAGCCACAGAAATTAAAAATACGCAGATTGCCGAAGAATTGGCCTTACCTCCAGTCAAGATCCATTGCTCAGTCTTGGCGGAGGCGGCTATCAAAGCGGCCATCGCAGACTATCAAGCCAAACGCTAGGAGGATCCAATGGCGATCACCATGACAGAAACAGCGGCAAATCGGGTAAAGACTTTTTTGGAAAAACGCGGGAAGGGTCTAGGTTTACGTCTAGGAGTTAAAACCTCTGGTTGCTCGGGACTATCCTACCTGTTGGAGTTCGTAGATGTTTTTCAAGAATCTGACCAAGTATTTGAAGATCAAGGTGTCAGAGTCTATGTGGATCCCAAGAGTTTAGTTTATTTAGACGGGACGGAATTAGACTACTCCAAAGAGGGCCTGCAAGAAGGTTTCAAGTTTAGAAACCCAAATGTTAAGAATAGTTGCGGATGTGGAGACAGTTTTCACACTTAATTACACTTAGAAGCATAGGCTGGTCATGGGGAATCCGTTTGAGCTGTTTGGGTTGGAACCTGTTTTTGAAATAGATGAAAAGAGCCTATCGGAGACATATCGCACTTTGCAACGTGTTGCACACCCAGATCGCCATGTTTCTGAATCTAGTCAAGAACGCAGGCGAGCACTAGAAAACGCAGCCGCGATTAATGATGCCTATCACACTCTGCGTGATCCTTTTCTTCGTGCTCGTTGTTTACTTGAATTGCAAGGTATCGAAACTCACGATGGGATCGATCCAGATTTCCTAGTAGCCCACATGGAACTTCGAGAACAGCTTGAGGAGGTAAAGACCATGGCCAATCCAGAATTCATGTTGTCTTCAATTCAAAACAAGCTGCACGCGTCGAAAGCAGACCTTCTCTTAGGTCTAGCAAAATCTTTTCGTTCTGGTACTCCCAAAGACTTAGCCCAAGCTGCTGAACAGGTTGGACGTCTACGGTTTTACGATCGTTTAGATGCTGAACTCAGCACACTGGAAACAGATTTTTAGTATTGGTTCAGAGCACTACCTGATGACCTTCCTTCAAATCGCAGAACCTGGCCAGTCCACTTCTCCTCATGCCCATCGTCTAGCAGTAGGTATTGATTTGGGCACCACAAATTCTTTAGTAGCTACGGTACGTAGTGGTGTTGCTGAGACTTTGCCAGACGAAAAAGGGGTTCATTTACTCCCTTCCGTAGTGCATTACTTTCCAGATAAACCACCCATCGTGGGAGAAGAAGCGCGTGCGGGTGCTGTCGAAGATCCTCTGAATACCATTGCTTCCATTAAAAGGTTGATGGGGCGTGGACGTTGTGATGCACGCCGTGTTGGAAGCCGGTTGCCTTATGAGTTTGCGGGTTGCGAAGAGGGAATGGCAGTACTCAAGACCGCCGCGGGGGATATTACCCCTCTTGAAGTTTCCGCAGAAATCTTAAAGGTATTAAAAGATCGTGCTGAGCGATCTCTTGGGGGGCCGCTCGGGGGTGCTGTCATTACCGTGCCCGCTTATTTTGACGACGCACAAAGACAAGCTACCAAGGATGCAGCTCACTTGTCAGGACTCAAGGTACTGCGTTTACTAAACGAACCCACCGCAGCAGCAGTGGCTTATGGTTTGGATAGCAATGCAGAAGGGATCCACGCCATTTATGACCTCGG
>CAUYTX010000131.1:0-4640 GCA_963575665.1 Gammaproteobacteria bacterium
AAACAATAAATCCAACGAAATCAGTAACTTGTGAATCTAACTGCGTAACTCCTATAAACGATAGGAAAGCGATATTTTCAAAATTACGAGATCATTTTAAAAATTTTTCTATTTCTTACAGTATTATAATCTGGTCAGACGAAATAGATTTAGCACCAGAATATCTTTTCTATTTAATTTTTAAGCAAAATCCTGAATTTCAAGAACAGTTTAGGGAATGGGGGTATTCTGTGCAAAGTAGGGAACAAGATTTAACGTTAGAAAATTGATTGAACTTTTCGAAACCTCTGGTCGGCGCGTTCCTCTTGGGAAAAAACTTGGCACCGGCGGTGAGGGTGCTGTGTACGATGCGCCATTCTTCGGGCCTGATTTTGTTGCAAAGGTCTATCATCGTTTTTTGTCTTCAAACAGGCAAGCAAAACTTTTAGCAATGGTAGAAGGTGGCACCGAAGCACTGCGAAAAGTAGCTGCTTGGCCTATGGCCACTTTGCATCTCAAACCCCACGGAGCCATTTGCGGTTTCGTGATGCCCAAGGTAGTAGGCTACGAACCCATTCATCACCTCTACGGCCCAGGCCATAGAAAACAACGTTTTCCCAATGCGGATTGGTCATTTTTGGTCAACGCTGCACGCAATGTTTCTTCTGCATTTGATACGATCCACACACATCATCACGTCATTGGCGACGTAAATCAAAATAATGTAGTAGTTGCACGTAATAGCATTGTAAAGTTAATTGATTGTGATTCTTTTCAGATTACTACTGCACATTCTCACTATTTATGTGAAGTGGGTGTTACTCATTTTACGCCTCCAGAATTGCAAGGCCATTCTTTTCATGGTGTGCACAGAACCCGCGAGCACGATAATTTTGGCTTAGCAGTGTTGATTTTTCATTTATTGCTGATGGGTCGGCATCCCTATTGTGGCGTGTATTCTGGCCCCGGAGAAATGCCCATCGAAAAAGCCATTCAAGAATTTCGGTTTGCTTTTGGAAATTCTGCTACTATTAAAAAAATGGCTCCTCCTCCCAATAGCGTTGCTTTGGAAATTCTCCCGCCTGCCATTATTTCCTTGTTTGAGCGAGCTTTTACAGTAGAAGGAGTACAAACCCAGCGTAGACCCACTGCACGAGACTGGTTAATTGCGTTAGAAACACTGAAAAGTCAGTTAAAAACTTGCGATCGAACCCCCATTCATCAATATTTTGATTGTTTACCAGCGTGTCCTTGGTGCACATTGGAAATGAAGTCTAATTTATTTTTTTTCAACCTTTCTCCATCTTCGTATCTATCGTCTTCTGGACAGACAAAAGGGCATTTTGATGTACACCAAATCTGGGAAGAAATCAGTGCAGTACCTTCTCCAGGACCACCGCCTTCGGTTCACTTTGTTCGTACCTCTCCCGCTCCGTTGCCTCGAGAATTAAGTGGCCCTTTGGGGATTTTCCGAGGTAAAAAATACCGAGAAGAGAAAAAAAGACGCGAAGTAGCTTTAGAAAATGCCAAAACAGCCTTCAATTCTTGTCTGGAAAGATGGAAGGAAGAAGGAGGAGATGGTATTTTTAATGAAAAATTTCGTGAACTGTTTTATTTGCGTTTAGAATATGAACAACTTCTCCAAAGTAACCATGTAGAATCTTCTAAACCTAAAAAATCTGGAAGGCGGATTGCGCAGTTGCTCAAAAATTTTCTCCGATGTAAGCCACCCAAATCGATTGCCACTCGAAAGATTTCTACTTATCCGAAGCGCAAAGATCAGCAGGGAGGATCAGATTTTTCTGACCAACGGCGAGAGTATTTAGAATTAGCACTCAGAGAAGGTGCCACCCAATTGAGGCAGATTCACGAAAAGGCCGTCTTTAGTCGGCAAGCAATGCATAGTACCTTAGTTTCGGCTACGCAGACTTTAGCCCAAGCTGAAGCTGATGCGCGGTTAACTCGAAAATGAGTTCCCACGCGATTGAAGTATGTAACGTTCATAAATCCTTTGGTGCCGTCCATGCATTGCGTGGGGTCAATCTGGATGTGAAATCAGGTGAATTCTTCGGTCTTCTTGGCCCAAATGGTGCAGGAAAATCAACCCTCATACACCTCATGGCAGGGTTGGCGAAAATTTCTTCTGGCAAGATTTCCATTCATGGGTATGACGTAACACGTGATTATCGTCGTGCTCGTGCTTCCTTAGGCGTCGTACCACAAGAGTTGGTGTACGACCCTTTTTTTTCTGTTCGGGAAATTCTAACCATTCAATCCGGTTATTTTGGATTGGGTGCTCAAAACCGAGCCTGGATTGAAGAGCTAATCGAGACCCTAAATCTTTCAGAAAAGGCCAATACCAGTGTGTACCGACTTTCTGGAGGAATGAAACGTCGCGTGCTCATCGCACAAGCGTTGGTACATCGACCTCCCGTGATAGTTCTGGATGAACCAACCGCTGGGGTGGATGTAGAACTTCGCCAAGTGTTGTGGAAATTTGCCAATCGCTTGCACAAAGAAGGTCATACCATCGTGTTGACTACCCATTATTTAGGCGAGGCTGAAGCACTTTGTGAGCGCATCGCTATTCTGCACCATGGTCAGTTGATTGCTTTGGATACCAAAGATGCCCTTTTGGCACGTTGTCCCTATCGTTGGCTTGTGCTCACTTTTGCGCAACCGATGCCTACTTTACCTACTGTCTTAGAAGATAGAATTGTGGCGCGGGATGTAGACAGTTTGACACTCAAGATTCATCGACTCTCCGAGTCCGTAGGCAGTGTTTTAAATACACTAAGAGTAGCAGGGTTTCAGGTCAAAGACTTGCAAACACGGGATCCAGGATTAGAAGAGGTTTTTTTAGATTTGACACGAGGCTCCTAAAACATGTTCGAAAACCTAACACAACGCCTAGAACGTACTTTTCGTACTTTACGGGGCCAAGGCCGTCTCACAGAAGACAACATCAAAGAGACTTTGCGCGAAGTGCGCATGGCACTGTTAGAAGCAGATGTTGCCCTACCGATCGTTCGCGATTTTATTGAACAGGTCAAAACCCGCGCTGTTGGCCAAGAGGTCATGCAAAGCTTGACACCGGGCCAGGCCATGATTCAAATCGTCCATGAAGAGCTTATTACTCTCATGGGAGATGCAAACGAAGACCTAAACTTGATTGCGCGCCCACCTGCTGTTGTCTTAATGGCAGGTTTGCAGGGCTCAGGCAAAACTACCACCGTAGCCAAACTTGCACGATTCTTGAGGGAGCGTAGAAAAAAGTCAGTCTTAGTGGCCAGCTGCGACGTGCATCGTCCCGCCGCTATTGACCAACTGCGAACTTTAGCCAGTGAAGTGGGTTGCCTTTTTTTTCCTAGTACGCGAAAAGAAGATCCCGTAGAAATTGCTAAAAACGCTTTAGATTACGCTAAAAAGCAACACACAGATGTCCTGATCCTAGACACAGCAGGTCGGCTTCATGTCGATCCGCAAATGATGGGAGAAATTCAAAAGATTCACGCGGCGGTTCAGCCAATCGAAACCTTGTTTGTAGTAGATGGCATGACTGGACAGGACGCGGTTCACTCAGCGCGAGCCTTTCATGAAGCACTGCCCCTGACTGGCGTAATTTTGACAAAAACAGATGGGGACGCTCGCGGTGGTGCTGCGCTTTCTATTCGTAAAATCACTGGTAAGCCCATTAAATTCTTGGGTATTGGCGAGAAGACTGATGCGCTCGAACCTTTCCACCCTGACCGAGTGGCCTCGCGTATTTTAGGGATGGGGGATGTCCTGAGCTTGATCGAGGAGGCCAGCCGGAAGATCGATCAAACCAGTGCCGTCCAAATGGTCGAGAAACTTAAAAAGGGTAAAGGATTCGACTTAGAAGACCTTCGGGATCAAATGCGCCAAATGCGCAAAATGGGGGGCATGGCAGAAATCATGGATAAAATGTCGGGGATGTCTGGTCTATCCTCTCAAATGAAAGGAAAAATGGATGAAAAAGACTTAGTTCGGACTGAAGCGATCATCAATTCCATGACTCCGAAAGAACGACATTTTCCGGATGTTATTAAAGGTTCTCGCAAACGGCGAATTGCTGCCGGTTCTGGAACTCAGGTACAGGATGTCAATCGTTTGCTCAAACAGTTTCAAAGCATTCAAAAAATGATGAAACAAATGAACAAGCGCGGGGGTATCATGAATTTGCTTCGCTCTTTAGGAAACCAAAAGTTGTCTTAGCTGAACGCTGGGAAAATTTTAATGAAAACGTTACGCTGGAAAAATCGTTATCTCACTGGACAACCCCAAGCTGACCAAGAACGTCGTGCTTTTGTGGAATGTCTAAATGGATTTGTTCAAGCTGCAAAACAAAAGGAACATTGCCAAGAATTAGACGGTTTTATGGAAGACATGCTCACACACTTAGAACAAGAACTTTCTAAGAATCCCGCCGACGCAGATCTAGTAACCAATATCCGAAAACAGTTGCTTACTGCTTTTCCGCTGCAAACTCGTTCTAGTACTGCATGTAGGCAGTGCGGAGTGTGCGACCTAGCGGAAAAACGAGTCTCCGAACACATCCGATCTTCTGCCCAGTGTTTAGGGGTGCACGAATTCTTTAATTGATTGTTGCGTAATCTTGACTAATTGAATAAGGAATAGTA
>CAUYTX010000132.1:0-4599 GCA_963575665.1 Gammaproteobacteria bacterium
CGCAAATCTAAATTTTTTAACTCACTGTTTTATTTGAAATTTTAAAAAAAGATACTCTTGTAAGCCTGTTAAGGGGGAGTACGCCGAAGACGGGAGGGGGTTTCACAGAATAGGGTCTAACCGTTTTATGCTGATTCATCTATAAAGTAAATCGTCGGTATTAGAGCGCAAAAGTTGCCCAGTGGTCACCTTCAGGAAACGACGTCCTCCTTCGAATGAAAATACCAAAATCCCAATGAGTAAAAGACTGTATGTAATACTCCAGAACACCTCTGTCCCTCCTAAAGTGGCAGAAACCCATTGAGGCACCGTAAGAAAACGAGTTAAACCCGTACCAAATGCCACTGCATCGATTTGATGTTGGAATAAGGTATACGGCAAATAGCCCACATAGAATCCCGGGAGGGCAGCCAGTGCAGTACCATATCCCAAGCCAAGTCGCGCGTAGGTTCGCACTTCACAACCAATCATGAATACGGCACCCATTGCCAGAAAAGGGCCTCCCATGAAATGTCCCCAATACAATCCTTGTTTTCTGGCCGCGTTCGGAATGGTGCCGTAGCCAGACAACCAAGCCACTAAAATAAATAAGTTGAACACCACAATGGCGGCCATAAACCCTTGCAGGGGTAATAAACTCCGAAAGAGTCGGTAAGTAGAAAGGGGTACACCACGGGAACGATAAAAGTCTGGTTTCGTGAGCATGGATTCGGGTGCCATTACCGCGCATTCAGTTCCGAAACCACATTTTGCGATTCCGATTCCTAGTACACTACCCGTGAAGACGAGCCACAGGATTGCTTTCCAACCAACGTCCTGCAGACCACCTTCAATTTCATTGGTAAAAAGAGCGAAATAAAGGGGGGTAAGAAAAAACATCGCAAGAAAAAGAATCAAGAACCACCTTACAGGATCGTACATTGATTGGTATTCTGGACAATAACCAGCTTGGGGGTGTTCAGGGTCTTTTTGATAGCGTTTAGCAATTTCATATACTTCTTGATGTCGAAAATACCCGCCCATGCCCAGAGAAGTCGCGATTTGAAAGGCAAGAAATGCAAATGGGATCCCAGATAACAACACCACCCAACTGGCAATACTCATAGAGGCGAGACCACCAATAAAGTGATGAGTAGTACAACCTGCTGCCAATCGAGTGCCAAAAGAAAAAAGAGCTCCGCCTAAAAACGAAAGGACTAACATTTTCCAATGATATTTTACCCAAGCACGAGATTCTTGTTCTGCAAATGCAACTAGACGAGCACCCAATACTGCACCTACGATGACCCATTGGATGCCTGGCTCATATACTCGCCCGACCCAATCCACGTGAAATAGATATTTTTCGCTAACTGCATATAACTGCGCAAATCCAGTAGTTACCCCAATAAATTTGTTGTATTGAATGTAAAAAATAATCTCTGATAACCCAACAAAAAGACCACCGAGCCAAAATGGCCACTGTTTCGTAAGAAGATTCTTGAACATTGTTTCCTCAATTTTTTCAGTACGTAAATTATTAGGGCATAGAAAGTGGTTTCACAAAAACGTAATCACTATCTTTAGCAAGAAGATGGCATCCGAAACACACTTTTTCAAAGTGTTGATTTTCACCATAGGGAGTCAATGTCCTTCCAGACCATTGAGCAAATCCCCAACCTCCAGTTTTTGGAAACTTAGTTTTATCTTTTATCATTAAACCAATTTCAATGAATCTATCTGGGATGATTGCACTTCCAAAGTGAGAGCGTGTTTCGGTGCGCCAAACAATTTTTACAATGGAAGTTCCTTCCGGCCAAGGTTGATGCACAGCGTCCATAGCGATGTTATTGCCGAGAACCAACCGAAGGTCTTCCATATCCGTACGATGAAAAAAAGTAAGAACGCGCCAATCTTTGTAGCTAGAAGGGAATTGGATCCCATTAGGAGATGGAAGCGGAGTATCAGCCCATGTGCCTAAGGGGAGTATCAGGGCAAATAACCAACAAGAAAAAATTTTTTTGAACACCTACCCTATCTCAAACAACGCTAGACTGGAGAGACCACGCCTACCATCCTTGGTAGACGTCAGCTAAAGGTTACCTACACAGATCTAATTGTTGCGGTTATCAAACGAAATACCACGCTTTACCGCTTCAATGGCCATGTTCACATATTCTAAAGCCTTCTCTCGATGACCGCCTTTGTCGCGACTGGCTTGTTGCAGTTGCTCGCGTGCGTCTTGGAGCGAGTTTAGTGCAGAAGTCATGTGAGGTTGAGGTTCAGCTCCAGCCATGGGTAAGGTGTTCGAAACGCAGGCACCAAGCAAAAAAGCAGCAATGGGGACGATAATCTTCTTCATAGGTTCTCCAAAAGGAAACCCCGGATTTTAGTTCGGGGGTGGTCTAGTAGATTTCCGAGTGTTCTTACTTCGGTCTACACTCTAAAAAGGCAACTACTTCCAAAAAAGATTATCATTCACCTCTCGGAAAAACAATACTTTTTTGGCAGACAAAATGTCTAACAACTTCAAAGCATCTTCTCCAGTCTATAGTGATGTTCTGATCATTGGTGGTGGACTAGCAGGGTTACGTACTGCAATTGGAGTAGCTCGACGTGGTCTAAAACCAATCTTGCTATCTCTAGTCCCAGTAAAGCGTTCCCACTCAGTAGCAGCCCAAGGGGGTATGCAAGCAAGCTTAGGCAGCGGGTTACGTAGTATTGGGGACAGTGAGGATATTCATTTTGAGGATACCGTCCGAGGCAGTGACTGGGGCTGCGATCAACCAGTAGCCCGTCTATTTGCGCATATGGCACCCAAAGCCGTTCGTGAACTGGCTGCATGGGGGGTTCCTTGGAATCGAGTCCGCGCAGGAAACCACGCATCTATTGTCGATTCGATGTCACAACCTTTTGTGGAGCCTGAAATTGCCCATGGACTCATTTCTGCTCGAGATTTCGGGGGTACTCGAATGTGGCGTACTTGCCATACCTCTGATGGAACAGGACATGCCATGTTGTATGTCTTAGGCGATCGTTCGGTTGCAGAAGGCATCGAAGTCCATGAACGAAAAGAAGCAATGTCTTTGATTCATGATGGAAGCCATTGTCATGGCGCAGTAGTCCGAGATTTGACAACAGGAAAACTAGTCACGTACTTGGCACGGGCGACTGTCATTGCCACAGGAGGATATGGTCGGTTGTATGGGGTTTCTACCAATGCCTTAATCAACGAGGGCATGGGAGCCGCCATAGCCCTAGAGACTGGGGTAGCCTCTCTTGCCAATATGGAAGCCGTTCAGTTTCACCCAACCGCTATTGTGCCCGCAGCGATTCTAGTCACAGAAGGATGTCGCGGGGACGGGGGTGTACTAAGAGATGTCGATGGTTATCGCTTTATGTTGGAGTATGAACCCGAAAAGAAGGAATTAGCTTCGAGAGATGTCGTTTCTCGACGCATGGCCGAACATATTCGCCGAGGACATGGTGTCTCTTCCGCGTATGGCGCGCATTTGTGGCTCGACATCACAGCCCTTGGCGAAGAACACATCAGCCGAAACCTGCGAGAAGTACAAGAAATCTGCCATTACTTTTTAGGCATAGATCCCACACAGTCTTGGATTCCAGTTCGCCCTACCCAACACTATTCAATGGGGGGGATCCAAACAGATTACCGAGGTGCCAGCCCTGATCTTTCCGGATTGTTCTCTTGTGGTGAAGCCGCTTGTTGGGATTTACACGGGTTTAATCGTCTAGGGGGCAATTCGCTCACAGAAACGGTAGTTGCAGGAATGCTCGTTTCCGAATACGTTTCCGATTTTTGCGAATCTTCGAAAGGAAACGTAACCCATGACCTTATCTTAGCAAGAGAATTTTTGAAAAAGGAAGAATCTTCTTTGGATGCTTTTCTGAAGAATCCTGGGAATGAGAATATCAGTGAGATTCGGCATACTATGGAAACCACTTTAATGGAATCAGTGGGACTATTCCGGAACGGCCCAGAATTGGAGAAAGCAGTGGCTCAATTACAAGATCTCTTGCATCGATCTAAAAAAATTGGAGTACGCACCCACCGACATGTCGCTAATTCTGAATTAGTCTCTGCTTATCGTTTACCACGTATGCTTAAATTGGCCATTACCATTGCCATGGGTGCCTTAGAACGTACTGAAAGTCGTGGTGCACATTACCGAGAAGATCATCCAGTACGAAACGATCGAGATTGGCTTCGTAGAACTTTAGTAATTTGGAAAGATGCATCTGCGACCCTTCCAACTATTACCTACGAGAATTTGGAGGTAAAAACGATGGAGCTACCCCCTGGATTTCGGGGATATGGTGCACGAAATTTAATTGAACATCCGGAGGCAACACCACGTCAAGAAGAAATCGCAGAAATACGTACCCGACTTTCTGATCCAACAGAACGACAAACTGCTCTTTTGCCTTACCTACACTTATTGCCAGAAAAATACCGAGGAGGCAACCAAAAGAACTAAACTTAGGGTCTGGTAAGGCGATTTCGCCTAAGCTTGTAGGGAGGGGATGAGGCTTACAAGGGTATCTTTTTTTTAATTTTAAATAAAACAGTGAGTTACAAAATTTAGATTTGCGGGTATC
>CAUYTX010000133.1:0-25156 GCA_963575665.1 Gammaproteobacteria bacterium
GTCTCCATATGTTGACCATCCTTTCTGATAGAATAACTTGCTTAGATGATAATTGCAAGTTTCTTTTTCATCGGTGAACGTTTTCCACTTGATTGTGAAATCTGAGTTTCGTTTTACGATTGGATCGTTTAATCTTTCTTGAAAATTAGAAGGTTTTTGACCCATTCTGCTAAGGTGAATCATGAATCCGCCGTTCTCTTTTATCCATTTAGACTCATTTTCATAACGGACATCTGTGATAACGACTATGATTTTATTGTTTATAGAAGATTTAATCTGTTTTTCAACTTTTTTTATCCAGTAATCAGAATCAATTTTTCTGCAAACATCGGTTCCCCAACAAACAAGGATTGGTCTAATAAGATCTTTTTCAGAATTAATTTCTGTAAAAGCTGAAACATTAAGTTTTTCTTTTAAGAAGGGATCTAGGTCTCTTTTTAATTCCATAGCGAAAGATATATTCATCGCTGGAAATCCAGATTTATTAAGTTTGCTTATGAGATGTTTTCCAAGAGTATCTTTGCCGCATCTTGCTACGCCAGCAATACCGAATATTAAAGGTAATTCTTTTGAAATCATTTTTTTTCTTCTTCGTATTATAAATTTATGAGTTTTATTCATTTCTCTTAGGTTTCGCTCTCTTAGGTTTCGCTCTTTAGGACTACCTTAACGATTTATTAAGGTTAACCTTATTTTTTAATTAAGATATTATTTAAGATTTAGCGTAAGATCTTCTTAAGACTTATTAAACTCTTTCGCTTCGCTTCAGAGTTTAATGAGTGTTTTCTCCTTTGTCAAGGAAAAAAGCACTCAAAGATTCCAAATCTTTTGCTAATTTAAAATAGCCAAGGTCGTTCAAAACAGACGAAGTTTGAAAAATCGACGTTTCTATTTCGTGATTATTTATTAAATCTACGCTCAATAAAAAAGAAAGATTAGTTTTTGAACCTAGTTTATTTAGTATATTTTTTAAACCATTCGTTGCCGCCTCTTCAAACGAATTCGCTAGAATCATGCATTCTATATCGGCGCATATAACTAAATAAAAATTGTCTTGACATTTATCAGCCCTAATCATAAAATCAATATACAATAGTTATGATGACTGTCAATCAAAAATATATTGTTTTAGACGATTGTTTGGTTAAGAACGGCGGAACGTATCTTACTTTAGATTCCATTTTGGAATCTAGAAAAGAAGACTGTTTCAGCGTATCGTTTGAAACGTTAACTAAAAATTTTATAGATTACAACAAAGATAAAATTTGGGTTCTTGGAAACGTTATGAAAGTAGCCTCTGAAAAGAAAACAGAAGAGCTTTTTAAAATTTTAGAAGAATGTGCTTTTATAAAGATAGAGTTCGATTATAATTTCTGTCAATACAGGTCGGAATTTGGCCATGAAGCATTTAAGAAACAAAAGTGCGAATGTCCTCACGGAACTTCAGGAGAGCCTTTATTATCGAAAATTTACGATCTCATATGTTTAAATTCTAGTCACACTTTCTTTATGTCTGAAAGACAAAGAGCGGTTTATTCCACTCACTTGCCAATGTTAGATTTTTCTAAATGTAGCATTTTATCGTCTTGTTTTTCAAAGTCTTCATTAGAACTTTTTGAAAAACATAAGAATAACGCAAAAAATAATAGATACGCAATCCTAGAAGGATATGGTGGATTTCACAGTTTTGCAAAAGGAGTTAAAGAAGCTAAAGATTTCTGCGAAGCTAATAATTTTGAATTTGATGTTTTGCCAAATCAAGATTACGAAAAACATATTGAATCACTTTCTAATTATAAAGCATTAGTTTTTACTCCCGTTATTCACGATACATGCCCAAGATGCATAATTGAAGCAAGATTATTAAACCTTGAAGTTATATGCAATAATAACTGCCAACATATTTACGAATTCTGGTGGAAAGATAAATCTAAAACTTTAGACTATTTGAAAGAAAGACCAAATTATTTTTGGTCAATCATAGACGCTCTTTAATATGGAAACTTTAGCCATTTTAATCCCAGTTAAAAACAATGCAAACATTGTGGCTAGAGCTTTGGATTCTGTAGTTAACCAAACAGCTTTTTTAAATGGAAAGTTTAAATATCAAATATTTTTAGTAGATAATAATTCTTCCTATAATTTAAAAGAAGTAGCAAATAAATACAAAAATTTAACCTATCTGTTTTGTGAAACGCCTGGAATTGTGGCCGCTTTAAATACTGGCATTTTCCACATCATGAATTTGCCACACATTAAATACATCGCTAGAATAGATGCTGACGATCTATGGTTGGAAAATAAAATCGATATTCAGTTTTCATATATGATCGACAATCCTCATATTGATATATGCGGAACAGCGATTAGATTCATAACAGGAAATTTTTTTCGAGAATGGCATTACGGCGAAAAACATGAACAAATAATTGGTGATTTACAAATTGGTCAAAACCCAATAGCGCACCCATCAGTAATTTATAAGAAAAATATATTTTATAAATGCGGAGGATATGATGAGACGTACAAATACAATGAAGATCTTGATTTATGGATGAGAGCGGCTAAACATTTTATTTTTCATAACATACAAGACGTATTATTATATTATAATTCTGATAGAAAAAGCGAAGCTTATTACGCCGAACAACATAATAACACAAAAAAACTTCAAATAAGAAATTTAAGCATAAATGATCGCATATCAATCGATTGGAAATAACGGAAGAATAGGAAATCAACTTTTTCAAATAGCTTCTACAATCGGAATAGCTATTGAAAACGGGCATGATTTTGTTTTTAACGACAGTGAGATATTTAAATATCTTCCAAATTTAAAAAAATACACCACTAATCAATTCAATAGTATTAACAATACTTATTTTGAACCTGATTTTTGTTATCAAGATGTAAAAATATCTTCTAGCGAAAATGTTTTTTTAAATGGATATTTTCAATCTTATAGATATTTTGAAAAAAACAAGAGTATTATACTTGATTTACTTAATATAAAGAATCACTTTTTTGATTCGGCTGTTAAAAATATTGATTTTTCTAATAGTTGTTCTATACATATTAGAAGAGGTGATTATGTAAAAATAGCGCAAATAAACCCACTTAATCCTCACCCCCTACAATCAATTGGTTATTATAAAGAAGCTATAAATACAATAAACTCTGATAAATATTTTGTTTTTTCTGATGATATTGATTGGTGTAAAGAAAATTTAAAAGATGAAAGAATTGTTTTTATTGATTATCCTGAAAAAAATCTTAATTGTTTTGCTGCTGATTTGCGTGAATTGCAACTTATGTCTTTATGTTCAAACAATATTATAGCAAATTCTAGCTTTTCTTGGTGGTCCGCTTATTTTAATAGCAACGAAAATAAAAAAATTGTAGTTCCTAAAAAATGGTTCAGCGATGAATACATAAAAATCATTTCTAATTACAACTCAGAAAACATATTAAAATCCTTAACCCCTGATTCATGGATAAAAATATGACAGATCTCAAAAATACAACATTTATAATTCCTTTAAAAATTGATTCAAACGATAGAAAAAATAATTTATACATAAATTTAAATTATTTAAATTTTCATTTTAAAACAAATGTAATAATATACGAACAAGGGTATCTTATTTACGAAAATGAAATAGAAATGCGAGAAAAGTTTCCTAATTTAAATTTTAAATTTTTATTTGATTTGGAAAAGAATAACCCTGTTTTTCATAGAACTAAATATTTAAACGCAATGCTAGATATTGTTGAAACTCCGGTTGTTTGCAATTATGATGTCGATGTTATTTTTGATAGAGAAATATATAAAAAATGTGAAAATTTAATTTCATCAAATCAACTCGATATGATTTACCCATATTGCAAAGGGTTTTTTCAAATTGAAATAATGAAACATGTAGATATAAAATCTTTTTTACAAAAACCGCTTCTTTTGAATATTTTAAAAGATCAAGAACAAACAATTAAATACTTTTATGAAAAACCTTTTCATATAAAATACGCCGAATACGGACAAGCCGTTTTCTTTAACACCTCTGTATATAAAGAAGCTGGTGGTGAAAATGAAAATTTTATTTCATGGGGTCCAGAAGATCAAGAAAGGTATCACAGATTCAAAAAATTAAACTATAAAACATGCTGGTTGTCTAATTTTATATATCATTTTGAACACGATAGAGATTTAAATAGTGGAAATTTAAATCCTTATTTATCCACAAACAATAATCTTTTTGAAACGTTAAAAAACATGAATAAAAATGAATTAATTTCTTATTATAAAAATCAAAATTATTATAAAAAATACAAAGACATACATTTCAAACACAATTAACAATTTAAACCACAAATGAAAGCAAGCATTTTACTGATATCCACAAACAAATACAATAGTTTTTTAAAACCATGTATCGATTCTATAAATAATTTTTTTTGCAAAGATCTAGAAAAACAATTTATAATTTTTTCTGACGACGAAGCAGTAATTAAACAATTTGATAATTCATTTTTTTATCCAATTAAACATGATGTATGGCCTTTCATAACCTTAAAAAGATATGAAATTTTTAAAGCTGCTTATGAAAAAATAAAAGATTCCGATATAGTTATATATTTTGACGTTGACTTAGAAGTTGTGCGAGAAGTTAATTTAGATTTTTCAAACATTGATATTTTTGGAGTTCAACATCCAGGAATTTATAGAGAAGCAAATTTTTGGCCTATAGAAACAAATCAAAAATCAACAGCTTGTTTAAATCGATTTGATTTATACACCTACCATCAAGGATGTTTATGGGGAGCAAAAAAAGACGAATTTTTTAAATTAAATGATACTTTAGCCGAAAACGTAAACAAAGATTTTGAAAATAATATTGTTGCAATATGGCATGACGAGTCTCATTTGAATAAATATTTTCACGGCAATCGACAAAAAATATCAACATTATCTTCTTCTTTTTGTTATCCTGAAAATTGGAATTTACCTTGTGAGAAAATTATAATACATAAAGACAAGAACATGAAAGAGTACCCAAGATTTGAAGGATCGCCAAGATAAAAATTAAGTTAGATTTAAAACTTAATTGAAACAATTAATTTAATATATTAGTATTAATGGACAACATCATGTTTAAAAAAATTAAAAACTGTAGAGTTTGTAAAAACGAACGTTTGATTACAGTTCTTGATTTAGGGGATCAATATCTTTCTGGAATTTTTCCAAAAGAAATGAATTCTGACACATATAAAGGTCCACTTAAACTTGTAAAGTGCGATGAGGTCGCAGGTGGTTGTGGGCATGTACAGTTAGAACATACCTTTGATCTTCCGACCATGTACGGCAACGAATATGGTTATCGATCTGGATTAAACTCTAGTATGGTGAGACATCTAGAATCCAAGTTTAATAAGATAGTAAAATTTTTAAAACTTGAGGATAGAGATATTGTCGTAGACATTGCTGGCAATGACGGTACTTTTCTGGGATTTTTTCCAACAAACCTTAAACTCTTAAGCATTGACCCTACATCAAAGAAATTTTCTAAACATTTTAAACCTCATGTAGATTATATTGCAGATTTCTTTTCGGAAAATCTTTATAGAGCGTATTTTCAAGATCAAAAAGCAAAACTAATTACATCATTTTCGATGTTTTATGATCTAGAAGACCCCTGTCAGTTTGCAAGGGAAGTTAATAATGTTCTTCACCCAATAGAAGGACTTTGGATTTTAGAACAAAGCTATATGCCAGAGATGTTAAAGACTAACTCATTTGACACAGTGTGTCATGAGCATCTGTCATACTATGGAATGAGGCAACTCAAATATATTATGGATCAATCTAAATTTAAAATTGTGGATTTTGAATTCAATGATGTAAATGGCGGAAGCATTTCTCTTGTAGTTGCAAATAAAAACAGCAAGTATGATGAATGCACTAATAAATTAAATGAACTCCTGCAAGAAGAGGTGGATCTTGGATTGAACACTGTGATTCCTTGGGAGGATTTTCAAGTTAGAATTAACGATTGCAAGAATAAATTTATAGATATTTTAAAGGAGCTGAAAAAAGATGGATTAAAAATTGCTGCCCTTGGCGCAAGCACCAAGGGTAATGTAACTTTACAAACTTGGGGCATTTCAGATTATATTGATGTTGTAGGTGATGTTAATCCAGATAAACATGGCTCATACACACCTGGAACTTGGATTCCTATTAGAGATGAAGATAGCGTTCTCTCTGAGTACGATGTTTTTATAATTCTTCCTTGGCATTTCAAAAATTTCTTTATTAATAATTCTAAATTTAAAGGAAAAAAACTTTTGTTCCCTCTTCCTAATGCTGAAATTGTAATTCCCTGATATCATGAAGAAAGATTCTAAAATCATTGAACTCAGTTGGAAACAAAAAACAAACTCATTGTCTAGACTTGCAAAAATTTATCAGCGGTTCACGCAACACAGTTCTTATTAAAATGCAAATGATTCACAACGGATTATCTGGATGTAAATTAGAAATCATTGACAGTGGAATATTGAGAAAATATTCATCTTCTTCCGATTACAATAAAAGATTATTAAAACAGATAAACAAACAAATTTTATTTTCTAAACTCACTCTTAAAAATATAAACGCCCCAAAAGTTTTAGCAACACAATGCGGCCAATTATATTCATTTGATATGGAATATATTCCCGGCCTTTCTTCTTATGAATATTTTTCTTCAGTAAACGTTTGTGGCATAGAATTCGTTATTCAAACTTTGTTTGATTATTTTGATCGTTTCTCCAACAATGTAAAAGAATTTAGTATTAATAATAAAATAATTGAAAAAATAAATTCTTTGCAAATAAAAACAAAATATTCAGATTATTTAGAATATTTAAAAACCTTTGTCAATAATAATCAAATAATCATTCCAAAAACTTTTTGCCATGGAGATTTAACATTCAATAACATTATATTTCATAAAAATAGATTATTTCTTATTGATTTTTTAGATTCTTATGTTGATAGTTTTTTTTCTGATCTTGCGAAATTAAAACAAGATTTATATCATTTATGGAGTTTAAAAGTTCAAGAAGAAAAAACCTTAAGAATTATTCAAATTTATCGTTATATTTGGGAAAAGTTAAGTAAACGATACGAGAAATATATTAATACTAAAGAGTTTGAAATTCTTGATGCAATGAACATTATAAGAATAGAACCTTACTTGACTAATGACAATCAAAGAATTATACTTGACACAATAGTAAAATCGACAAAATTATATGAAAAATTTGATTATTCCAATGGCAGGAAAATCTAGCAGATTTCCCGACATGAGACCTAAGTGGATGTTAACCCATCCAATGACAAATAGATTTATGGGAATTGAATCCATTCTTGGATTCAATCTTGAATTTTTTGATAATATATATTATGTTTGCCTTTCTGATCATGAAAAACAATATAATTTTTTAAATGGATTTCTTTTAGAATTAGAAGAGCTTGGTCTTAAAGACAAGGTTAAAATTTTATTTTTAGAAGGGCAAACGAGATCACAATCAGAAACTGTTTATAACGCAATTCAGATCGGAGGAATCGAAGGTTTTATTTTTATAAAAGATTCTGACGGGTATTACGAATGCAATATCAAGGATGAAAAAAATCAAGTTGCGTTTTTTAATTTAAATGATATGGACGATATTAACGCAAGAACTAAAAGTTATATTGAATTTGATATTAATGGATTAATTACCAATATTGTGGAAAAAAAAGTGATTAGTTCAACCTTTTCTGTGGGAGGATATGGATTTCAAAACGCAAAAGAATTTTGTAAAACATATCAAATATTCAAAAATACTGAGGAAGAATGCTATATCAGTAATATTATTTTTGAAATGATTCTTTCTGGATATTGTTTTTATGGATTAAAAATTAAAAACTTCAAGGATTGGGGAACTGTCGATGCATGGAACAAATATAAGAGTCAATATCGCTGCTTATTTATAGATATTGATGGAACATTAGTTTCTAATTCTTCGGTACATTTTCCGCCATATATTGGAACTGGAGACCCATTGAATACTAACATTTCTTTTTTAAGATCTTTATATAACTCTGGAAAGGCAAAAATCATCTTAACTACGAGTAGGCCCGAAAGATTGAGAGAATTGACAATTTCTGAGATGATTAAATACAACATGCCGTATGATACACTTATTATGAATCTTCCTCATTGTAAAAGAGTCGTCATAAATGATTTTGCAAAAAGTAATCCATACCCATCTTGCGAGGCTATTAATCTTCCAAGAAATTTCGATAATCTAGCGGAATTTTTAAAATGAAAATACTTTTAACCGGAGCCGCTGGCGGAATTGGATCTACTCTTGGATATTATCTTTTTAAAAAAGGACATGAATTAACATTAGTTGATAATCTCAGGAATGGATATGAGGAAAATTTATTGATTGATGGAAATCCATTCGGTGTTTTCTATAATCAAGACATTTGCGACATTAAAATAACAGACAAATTACTCGATAATTATGATTGTATTATTCATCTTGCAGCAATAACAGCGCTTCCAGATTGTGAATCTAACGTAAGAGATACAATAAACGTCAATGTTACTGGAACTGCAAATATTATGGAATGCGCCAGAAAATGGAACGTTCCCCATGTGATTTTTGCAAGCACTAGCGCAATTTATGAAAATAATAAAGAGAAAGTGTTTGTAGAAAATCTTGATATAAATCCACGCCTTTGGTATTCACTTTCTAAAAAAATGGCAGAAGAGACATGTGAATCATATCGTATTAATTATGGCATGAGCATCACAACTCTTAGATTTTTTAATGTTTTTGGTTCAAGACAAGATATTCATAGAAAAAACCCTCCACTATTAAATTATCTTGTAAAACAAATTAAACAAGGCGAGCAACCAATTTTACATTCAAATGGAGAACAGTCAAGAGATTATATTCATGTTGATGATGTAGTAAATTTAATTGATATTTGCCTTGAAAAAAAACCAAATGATACCTTTAACGTATGCACAGGAACTCTTTTATCTGTAAATAAAATTGTACAATATGTGAGTGAGGTATTCAATAGTCCTGTAAGACCTATATATCAAGATGCATCAAAACTCTGGGATACTTATCCTAATTTATTTTCTAAAAATTTTCCATTAGACAGAAAAATCGTTGCAAAAGAAACAGATAAGTACTCTAAAGGATCATATCAAAAGGCAAAGAAACTTTTGGAGTGGGAACCCAATATTGATCTTGAATCTTTAATTAAAAAAGTAGCAACTGAAATTAATTTATGAAAATTGCATTATGTTTTTCTGGACAACCTCGTTTTGTTCAAGAGGCCGCTCCATATATTATTAAAAATTGCCGCGATGGATATGATGTAGATGTTTTTGCTCATCTATGGTTTGATGAAAATCTTCAAACTAAACCTTATAAATTTGAAGGGCAATGGCAAAGTCAAAGACTTAGATCTACCGCAGCAGATGAAGTATTAAAAATTTATAATCCAGTTTCTCATATCGTAGAAACAAGTAAAAAATTTATTGATCCTACAATTCATTTTGAAACTTCTTTAAAGAGATATTGGACTTGGGGAGAACCTGGGCAAGAATTTCGCGATAGAATTATTAACAATACTATTTCATATTACTATAGTCTAAATCAAGTAAATAATTTAAAAAAAGCATATGAATATACAAATGGGTTTAAGTATGATTGGGTTGTGAGATGCAGAACTGATACTATATTACATACCAAAATTAACTATGAACACTACAATCCAAATGTGATTAATTTTTCAAATATCTGTAATCAACCAGATGGTATGATAAATGATTGGTTTGATTTCGGTGGATCAAAAGTTATGGATGTTTTTATGGGAGTTTTTCCTATGTTTGATTTTGCCATTGAAAAATGTATAAATGAAAACAATAATGCTTTTTGTCCTGAACTTATACATAGAAAGATGATTGATTTTTTTGACATAGATATTCAATCTCACCCAATTGGCATTACATTACCTAGATTTTGATTATGAAAAAATTTGCAGTTTGTTTTTCTGGATATCCAAGATTTGTTAAACATTGTTTTAATAATATTAAAGAAAATTTTCTTGATGGTTTAGGTGAGTATGATATTTACGCAAATTTTCAATGGAATGAAGATTGGCAAAATACTGAAATTCACCATGAATTCAAAGATACTTACGAGACAAATGAAATAAATGATTTTATTGAATTATACACTTCATTAAATCTTAAAGATATTAAAATAACTAAACCATTTGAATATGATACTTCAAATTATAACAAACTTTCTGTAGAACCAGATCTTAATATCAATTTGAATGTGAGCAGGGATATTTTGTATAGAATGAAATCTCAATATCAGGGTATTGCTGACTGTGTAAAACTTGCCGACTCGAATAAATATGATTTTTTTGTGAGAATTAGGACTGATATGGTTTTTGATTCTAAATTGGATTTTAGTCAACTTGAATCAGATCATATTCTTTGTCAAAGTGGATATGTTTCTGGGTGGGACCGACATTTTTCAGATTGGTTTTTGATTGTTCCATCATCACAGATTAAATTTTTTGATGACCTTGCAAATCTTGAAAAGCACTTTTCTGAAGGAATTCTTCATATGCACAAATTAATTGAAAAAATTGGAAATCCTTATAATATTCAACGTTATCAATTCGGTGCAAACATTCCTAGTACCACAAAAAAATATACCTTTCTAAAGGATAAAAAATGAAAATTATTATTTGGGGATTTTATCCCGAAAACGGTGTTCTTCAAAACACCATTAGTTATGTTTGGAATTCTTTTTACAATGCTTTCAAATATCTTGGGTACGAAGTCTATTGGTTTCCAAATAAAAAAAATCAAGATTTTGATTTTTCGAATTGCATCTTTATTGCAGAAGCTTATGATGATTCTGAAATTCCCCTAAACAAAACTTCAACTTATTTTGTGCATTGCGCGTATAATCCCGCAAAATATGTCGGAAAGGTTGGCAAGTTCATTGATATGAGATACAATCTCAAGAAAATTGATCACCCTAATTATATTTATGAATTAGATAAAAAAAATACAGAACTTATCGATAAAGGCTGTTATTACGAATCTTCAACTAATAAAGTTGTAGGTTTCAAAAATGGCAGAGTTGATTATCAAATTGAAGATTTTGATAAAGTTTATATTAGTTGGGCAACCAATTTAATGCCAAACCAAATCAATGAAGAAGATGTTTATCATCCGAGAAGCAACAAAGTTTATTTCTTAGGTTCAATTTCTAATGATGGTAAATATGCAAACATGCCGTTAATTAAAGAATTTGCCAAAGAATGTAAAAATAATAAAATTGAATTTGTTTTAAATGATTTTTCTGGAAACCAATTAACTGAAGATGACTATATTAGATTGTGCAAAGAATCTCTTCTTGGATTTGATATTAGATGTCAAGCCGATGTGGAATGGGGAAGAATATCTTGCCGACTTTATAAAAATATGAGTTATGGGCATCTTGGCTTGACAAATTGCTATGAAGCATATAAAGAACTTGATGGACATTGCATCTACAACGAATCTGCTTCAGGTCTCTTTTATGACGCAATGGCAAAGAAAGATGATTATAAATTTATTAAAGATGGTGTAAATTATATTAAAGATCATCATACTTATGTAAATCGAGTTGAAAGTTTAATGAAAATAATTTAGGATATTATATTAATGACAATTTTAATTGACTGTGGAACAAATTTTAAACAAGGGTTGACTGAAATGGTATCTTTATATCCTGATATTCAAAAAGTATATTCATTTGAAGCTAATAGATATGTTTATGATCTTTTGGATAAGAATGATGGGAATGTTTATTTTAATCTTGCAGTTTTAGATAAAACAGGATTTTCTACTTTTCATGCTGAAAAGGCAATGGGGATGCTACAGGGAGGATCTATACCTGGTGAAGATAGATTTATTGGCGGCGGATCTAGATTGCAAGATCCTAGATATGCTTGTAAATCTCATTTTACAGATTCAAATGAATTGGAAAAATTTGTTGACGATATGTATGATGAAATAATCGTTCCTACTATTAGATTAGTTGATTTTATTAATTTTTTAAATCTTGAAGATAATTCTATTGTTCTAAAATTGGATGTGGAGGGAGCAGAATATCAAATTCTGAAAGATATGAAGAATTCGAATATTTTTAATAAAATTAAAAAGTTGCATGTTGAATTTCATGAGTGGGGCAGAAACCCTGAATATGATGATAATAGATATTGGATAGATTATTTTATTAAAAATAAAATTGATTATGTTTCTACTGGAATAATGGTATGAAAATTGCATTTTGTTTCTCTGGGCAACCTAGGGATGTTAGCAATACAATAGAAAAAATTAAAAAATCGTGGTCTAAAAATCATGAGGTTGATTTTTTTTATCATAGTTGGCATGGGGATAAAAACATCGTTTTTAGAAAAGATGCCCCATCAGACACTTACTCAGAAAACATTTTTGAATATATTAACCGAGTACTTAATCCCATAAATAGTCTAATTGAAAGTCCAATCTTTTTTGAGAAAAGGTATAATGACTCTGCTCATTGGCCCTGTTATCATCCAGTTTTTAATTTGAATCCAGATCAAAATATTCAATCAATGTTTTATTCGATGAAGCGATGTAATGAATTAAAAAAGAACCATGAGCAACAAAATAATTTTCTATACGATGCCGTAGTTAAATGTAGATTTGACTATATCTTCTCAAAGCAATATAATCTTAAAGACTTTGATTTGAATTGCTTACATACTAAAAATGATTGCATGCATACCAATTATGCTATTAATGATCATATTGCATTATCTAATAGTAAAAACATGGACACTTACTCTTCCTTATTTGATAGTCTAGAAGAACATTATAATAATGGGGTAGAATTTAATCCAGAAGTTATTCTTGGATATCATGTTGCAGTCAATGGACTAAAAGTAAGTAAGACTCTTGGTGATGGAACCGAGTCTTATATTTCCACACATAAAGAAAGAGCAAAAAGTTACCTATGAATATAGCATTTATTGGTCCCGGTATAATGCCTATACCCCCCGATACATGGGGGGCCGTAGAAATGATGATATGGGATTACAGTAATATACTACGTAAAAACGGTATAGAAGTTGATATAATAAACACCCCAAACCGTGAAGAAATTTTAAAAAAAATAAATAGCAAAAATTATGACACAGTCCATTTACATTATGATGTTTTTATTGATATAATTAGCAACATAAAATGTAAATTAAAAATCGTATCTAGTCATTACCCATTTATTAATAATCCAAATCATTATCAAAATGATGGATATGATAAACTAATAAATCAAATTACCAATAATCAAGATTTCCACATTTTCGCGTCGTCTCAAAAAGATATTGACACTTTTGTAAGTTTTGGCGCAAAGAAAGAAAATACATTTCTAAGCAAATTAGGTATAAATCCAGAACCATATTCTTTTTATAAAAAAGCGGAATATGATAAAACTTTATGTTTTTCTCAAATCATTGACAGGAAAAGACAAAATAAAATTCAAAATATTGAAAATATTGATTTTATAGGAAGAGTATGCGACCCAGAATTTTATAACTACCAAAATTACAAAGGAGAGGTATCTAGAAAATTTTTAAATCAAGAGATTTCTAAATATTCTAATTTTATTTTAATTAGCTCTGTAGAAAATACCACGCCATTAGCACCTAAAGAAGCTTTAATGTGTGGGTTAGGTCTAGTTGTCACTGAAGCAGTTGCTTATGAATTAGACACAAGTTTAGATTTTATTCATGTAATACCAGAAAATAAAATAAATGATCTTGATTTTATAAAAAACACTATCGAAAAAAATAAAAAAATATCGATAAATAAAAGACAAGAAATTAGACAGTATGCTATTGACACTTTCGGTCTTGAAAATATTTTAATAAATTCTTACGTTAAAAAAATAGAAAATCTTTTAAAACAATAAAGCATACATTTATATGAAAATATCTATTATTGGACCAGGCTTCATGAGTATTCCTCCTATTGGCTGGGGAGCAGTTGAATCTTTAATTTGGGATTATAGCGAAAATTTAAAAAAATACGGACATGATATTCAAATCGTAAACAAGACAGACCCGCAAGAAATTATTAATTTAGTTAATTTTTTTAATCCTGATTTTGTTCATTTACAATACGATGACTACGCATACTTAATGAAGCATTTTCAATGTGAGAATAAAGCTATAACGACTCATTATGCCTATACAGACCAATACGAAAAACACCCAGAATACCATCAAATTTTAAATTCTATCACTACTGGAGATTTTTATATTTTTTGTTTATCTGAAAAAATAAAAAACACATATTTAAAACTAGGAGTTGCAAACAAGAGGTTATTTATTACGCCTAATGGCGCAAGAAATGATTTATTTATTTTTAAAGAAAAACCTTTATTTTTAGACAAGTCTATATATTTAGCAAAAATTACCGACAGAAAAAGGCAACACATTTATCAAAACATTAACCATTTACATTTCGCTGGGAATAAAGATGATTCTAGATTTGATTTTAACCGTGAAAACTATCTAGGTGAATGGTCAAAAGATATTTTATATCAAAATTTAACTAATTACCCCAATCTTGTTTTATTAAGCGATGGCGAAGCTGATCCCTTGGTTACTAAAGAAGCTTTGATTGCTGGACTCGGTTTGGTAATCTCTGAATGTTCTACTGCAAATTTAGATTTATCTTTACCATTTATAGACGTTATTCCAGAAAGTAAAATTAATGATATAGATTATGTAGAATCTATAATCATTAACAATAGAAATAAAAGCTTGACCATGAGAAAAGAAATTAAAAAGTATGGGCAAACCAATTTTTCTTGGACAATTTTAATCGATAAATATCTTAAAACTATAGAAAATTTAAAATGATAAAAATTTTTATAGCAGGTCACAATGGAATGGTTGGTTCAGCCATTTATAAAAAACTATGTAATAAAAAAGGTGTAAAAATCTGCATTTCGAACAGATCTTCACTAGATCTACTAGATCAAACAAAAACTACTGAATATTTTTATAATCATAATTTTGATTTAGTTATCGATTGCGCTGCTAAAGTTGGCGGTATTCACTCTAACAATACTTATCGCGCCGATTTCATTTATAAAAATCTACAAATACAAAATAATCTAATTCATGCATCATACTTGTCTGATGTTAAAAAGTTTTTATTTCTTGGTAGTTCTTGCATTTATCCAAAATTTGCAGAACAACCCATTAAAGAAGAATATCTATTAACTTCTCCGTTAGAATATACTAATGAACCTTACGCAATAGCCAAGATAGCTGGCATAAAAATGTGCGAAAGTTATTATAAACAATACGGATGTAATTTTATATCGGTAATGCCAACTAATTTATATGGTCCAAACGATAATTTTCATCCAATGAATTCTCATGTTCTTCCAGCATTACTTCATCGTTTTTATTTAGCGAAAATCAATAACAAACCATTTGTTGAAATCTGGGGAACTGGTAACGCAAAAAGAGAATTTATGCATGTCGATGATATGGCTGATGCTTGTTTATATATTGCAGACAACCTAGATGCTAAAGATTTATACTCTCAAAACATTTGTCAAATAAATATTGGAAGCGGTTTTGAGACGACTATATACGAACTAGCTAAAAAGATATCGATCACTGTAGGATACGAAGGTCTAATAAAATTTGATTTATCTAAACCCGATGGAACCATGAGAAAACTATTAGATTGCACAAGATTAAACAAACTTGGTTATAGTGCTAAAATAAAATTAGAAGATGGATTAAAAGATACTTATAATTGGTATTTAAATAATCAGGATAAATTAAAGGTATGAAAATAATAGTAACAGGAATATTAGGATATATTATTACCAATGTTCAATGGACAGATAAAGATATAAATTACGCTAAACAAGAAATGACAAATGAACAGTTCATTGAAATGTGTGAAAAAATAACAAATAAAAATAAATAACATATGGAAAAAAAAGTTTTAATAACTGGCATAACCGGACAAGATGGAGCAAATCTTGTGGAATATCTATTAATAAACACAACAGTAAAAATTTTTGGAATGGTTCGACGTTGTTCAAATACAAATTTTATTAATTGCAAAAGCTTTATTAATAATGAAAGATTTCAATTGGTTTACGGTGATTTGTCTGATGGCGTTAGTTTAGATAATCTTGTGAGAGAGATTCAACCTGATTATTTTATTAATTTTGCAGCTCAATCATTTGTCGGTTGTAGTTGGGAGATTCCACTTCAAACTTTTGATGCTAATGCCACAGGTGTAGCTAGATGTCTTGAAGCCGTTCGCCGTTTTCAACCAAAATGTCGATTTTATTCTGCTGGGTCCAGCGAAGAATTTGGAGACGTACAATATAGTCCACAAGACATTCTTCATCCAGTAAGGCCGAGAAGCCCATACGGAGCCAGCAAAGCTTCCGCTCGTCATCTGGTAAAAATTTATCGCGACTCTTATAATTTATACGCTGTCCACGGTATTCTTTTTAATCACGAAGGAACCAAGCGTGGAGAAGAGTTCGTCACTAGAAAAATTAGTAAGGGAGTTGCTCGTATACATCACGCTATTAAAAACAATCAACCTTTTGCTCCAATTGAACTCGGAAATATAGATGCCCAAAGAGACTGGTCTGATTCTGAAGATTTTGTCGATGGCGTTTGGAAAATAATGAATCAAGAAAAACCAAAAGACTACGTTCTCTCAAGCAATGAAACGCACACAATTAGAGAATTTATAAGTAAATCTTTTGTTTGTGCTGGAATTGAAGGTGTTTGGCATGGACATGGACAAGAAGAACAAATGAGCGTTTCTACTGAATACGCCATTAAAAATGAAATTCAATCATCAATTTTAGTTAAAATTAATCCTAAATTTTACAGACCAGCCGAAGTCGAACTCCTTTTGGGAGACTCGACTCCAGCCAGAAAAGAATTAGGTTGGAAACCAAAAATTTCCTTTGACAACCTCGTAGAACGTATGGTAAAGTACGACATAGAGATTTTTAAAATCTAGTGTATAATACTTTTTACCATGAACGATGAATTAAATATTCTGTCTTCTTCTTTTTTAGCACAATATAAAAACAAACAACCCAATTGGGGCTTTAGCGGTCTTGGATATATTGTATACAAAAGAACTTACGCTCGCCAAAAGGAAGATGGAACGACAGAAGAATGGAATGAAACAGTAGAACGTTGTATTAATGGCGCACAGAAGATCGGCGCACAATACACTCCCGAAGAAGCAGAACGCATTTATGATTACGTTTTTAATTTGAAGTGTAATTTTGCAGGTCGAATGCTTTGGCAACTCGGCACTTCCACAGTAGATCGTTTTGGAGCTAATTCTCTTCTTAATTGCTGGGCTACAGCAATGCGCGAACCAAAAGCTTTTTTATTTCTCTTTGAGAACTTAATGCTTGGCGGCGGTGTAGGTTATAGTATCCGTCGTGAAGATGTTCACGAACTACCAAAGATTAAGAAAGGTGTAAATGTTATTCATGAAGCAACTAAAGACGCTGATTATATTGTGCCAGATAAACGCGAAGGTTGGGTTAATCTACTTTCTAAAGTTCTGGATGCTTTTTACGTTACAGGTAAATCGTTTTCGTATTCGACTACCCTCATCAGAGGTTACGGTGAGCCAATCAAGGGTTTTGGCGGAAAGGCTAGCGGCCCACAAATCCTTATTGACGGAATCGATAAGATCACAAAGATATTCCAAGCTCGCGAAGGCAAAAAACTCCGCTCGATTGATGTGTTGGATATCTGCAATATTATTGGCAGCATTGTTGTCGCTGGCAATGTACGCCGCAGCGCAGAAATCGCTCTAGGCGATCCTGATGATATCCTTTATCTTCGCGCTAAGAATTGGGGTTCAAGTAACGTTCCCAATTGGCGAGCGATGAGCAATAACACTATCTATGCTGATAGCTATGATCACGTTCTTGAAGAGGTTTGGAAGAATGGATATGAAATTAATAAGGAATCAGGTTATGCAAATGGTGAGCCTTATGGTTTTTTCAACCTACCTCTTTCTCAAAAATATGGACGCATTAAGGATGGACCAATTTCTCAAAATATTTTATACCCCACAGATGTAGATAATTGTGAAATGACTAATCCTTGCGCCGAAATAAGCCTCGCAAACTATGAGTGCTGCAATCTTTCTGAACTTTATTTAAATAACATAACTTCTAAAGAAGAATTGATTGATTGCGCCAAGTTACTTTATAAGACTCAAAAAGCTATTGCCGCCCTACCTTTTATACATGAAGAAACTAATCGTATCGTTCACAAAAATATGCGTCTTGGTCTTGGCGTTACTGGCGTTTGTCAGTCTCTTGATAAGCTTGATTGGCTTGATGATTGTTACGTTTCTTTGCGTAAGTTTGATAAAGAATGGAGCGCAAAACGCGGATGGTCAGAAAGCATTAAGCTTACAACAATTAAGCCAAGCGGAACGTTAAGCCTTCTTGGTGGAGCTACTCCCGGTGTTCATCCTGCATTCAGTCGGTATTATATGCGTACTGTTCGTATGTCTAGTTCTGATTCTCTCGTTCAAACCTGCAAAGACATGGGTTATCACGTTGAATTTTTAATCAATTTTGATGGAACTGAGAACCGCGACACTGTTGTCGTCTATTTCCCATGTAAGACCCCAGAAGGCTCAATCCTTACCAAGGATATGGACGTTATCAAGCAACTTGATATGGTAAAGAAATTGCAAACCGTTTGGTCAGATAACGCTGTTTCTGTAACCGCTTATTACAAGCCAGAAGAACTTGAATCTCTTAAAACTTGGCTAAAAGATAATTATGAAAATAATATCAAAAGCGTTAGTTTTCTTCTGTTCAAGGATCATGGATTTAAACAAGCTCCATATCAAGAAATCGACGAAGCCGCATATTTAGCGGCCAATTCTAAAGTTAAACCTTTAATTACCATTCTATCAGGAAACATTGAAATGCTAGATATGGCTGAATGTGCCGGTGGCGCATGTCCAATCAGATAAAAGTTGAAAAACATTTTCACAAATATAACATAAACTACATATACAAATATGAGCAAGACCACTTCAAAGACAATGACTAAGACCGCCACCGCTTCCGCTAAGGTAGCAAAGCCTACTGGAAAGCCTCCAGTTCCAGCCAAGCCTCCAGTAAAGAAGAAGTAATAGTCAATCAAAAACAAAAAAAGCCGCTCTAAAAAGCGGCTTTACTTTTTTCTATATATTGTTAAATTAGTGTAATTTTAAATATGAATTTAATACTAGATTTCTCTGAGCTTATTGCAAAAAAAAGACAAGGCCCAAAAAGCTCGGCTCAAACTCCATCGAAACCAGATGAACGCAAGAAAGGCTCTAGCGTAAATAAACCGGGATCTGCTGGCACAAGTCCAGATGCTAAAGAAAAAGCTAAAGAAGCGTTAAACAAAAAAGACGAAAAGCAATTAGTAAGTAAAGCTGAAATCACTTTTAGCCAAAAAGTGACTGACGTTTTGAAAGAAAAAGTAAAAAATCATAACGCCAAACATTCTAAAAAAGTAACTCTTGGACAATTAAAGAAAGTGTATCGTAGAGGATCAGGTGCGTTTAGTTCTAGTCATAGACCGGGACAATCAAGAGCGGCTTGGAGTATGGCGCGTGTGAATACATTTTTAAGAATGCAAAGCGGCGGTAAAGTCAAAGACGCTTATCGTCGCGCAGATCAAGATATAGCCAACTAATAACATGAACGATAAAATAGTAGACATTTATTCATTTAATGATTTTGAAGAGGTTGATTTTGATGAATCTCTTTCTGATCTTAAACAATTTGGTGTAAATGAAGATGAATTGAATCTTAATTTTATTAACATAGAAGAATAAAATGAATATCGTCACTAAATTACTTACTTATCAAAATCAAGTAAAAATCCTTCATTGGCAAACGACTTCTTTTGCTGAACATAAAACTCTTGATGGGCTATATGGAAGTCTTTCTGGAAATATTGATGAATTTGTTGAGACTTTTATGGGTAAGTATGGTAGAATAATAGCTCAGATTAATTTCAATTTAACGTTGGAGAATTATAAAAATATGTCTCCTATGAGTTTAATGCTTGATATGGAAAATTATTTAATAAATGAATTACCAACAATGCTTGATACAAAAAAAGACACAGATCTATTAAACATAAGAGATGAAATATTAAGCTCTGTAAATCAAACTAAATATTTACTAACCCTTAAATAATTTAAAATGAATATATCGGTAAATTTTAGCAACGAAATTCGCGCAGCAAAAGATAAAAAAACTTTAAATAAACCTTTTAGAACTCCTAAAGGACCAAAGAAATTTTCTGTTTACGTCAAAAACGAAAAGAACAATATTGTAAAAGTTAATTTTGGCGATCCAAATATGGAGATCAAGCGTGATGACCCCGCTCGTAGAAAGAGTTTTCGCGCCCGAATGAAATGCGACACAAGCCCCGGCCCTCGTTGGAAAGCTAATTATTGGTCTTGTAAGATGTGGGAATCTAAGAAATCAGTAACTGATTATACTTCTAAAGGTGGAGTCGATGATGTTGTTCATCAATGGGATGGTATTACCTTGTGGGAAGAATCTGATCTTTTAAAACTAGCTCCTCATCTAGCTAAAGCTGAAGAAATTACTGAAGAAATTGAAACAGAATCCGAAGATATAAACGAAGAAGCTGCCGAAATGGCAATGGCACAATTAGCTTATATTTCAGACTATTCTAAAGATTTGCTTGAGAAACTTCGTGCAAATCCGAAGATGTCTGAAGAGATTGAGCCTTGGGTTCAGAGCAAGATTACTTTAATGGAAGATTATTTATTTGCTATTTACAATTATCTTGTATATTCCCAAAAAGGAGAAGACAATAAAAACGTAATTGAAGCTGGAATGAGAATTCTAAACATCAACGCTTCATGCAAACATTACAATAGCGAAGGAATCGTTAAAGAAATTAAAGATCTTCCTGATGACATGGGAAAAATAATTGCTTATGAAGTTATCAATGATGGACAAACCTTTAACAAGGGCGATATTTTAACAAAAACAATAGATCAAATTAAAATCCTAGAAGGTAATAAATAATATGAAATCAAATTTAAAATTCGACACAAAAAACCTCATAGCTGAAGTCTCCATCTCCAACATAATGGAGGAAGACGAAACTGAAATGCATAACGAATATATGAGCGAGTGTATGCTCAAAGACGAATCTTTGATCAACACTGCCGGAATGTCCACAAGTGACGCTAAGTATATGTGCGGCATGTCATACATGAAAAACCGCCCAATGCTTACTGAAATGGCTGGACAATTAACTGAAAAACAAAAAACTCTTCCTCCTGCTCTTCAAAAAGCTATTCTTAAAAATATGCAAAAAAAAGGAAAGCTAAATGAAGAAGGCAAGAAAGAAGCTGGAGAATCACCAGAAGCTGAAAAGTCCGAAGCTGCTCAGTTAGCTGTTTTTCCAGAAACCCCCGCCGCTCCATCAGGAAATATCACCCCAGATGCAGCCATCGAAGGTTTAAGTATAGATGAAAAATTAAAAATACAACAGGAAAAATCTGCTCCTAAAAATCCTGGTCTTCAGAGTGCTGGCTTCGATCCAAAAGCTTAATAAAAAATAAATCAAAAATAACCGCTGGGAAACCAGCGGTTTTTTTGTTGACTTGTCGTTGTTTTCATGTATTCTCACGTTGTGGATAAAGAAGCTCCTGCAAAAAAAAGAACAAGGAAAAAAAGTTTTTATCTTATAGATGTAATTGAAAGATGCGTAATAAATCATAAAGGCAAACCACCAGCTTTTTGGACTAAAGAAATGACTTTTCTCAAAAAGCTAATGAAACAATATCCAAACGAAGATTTTTGGAAAAAGGTTTTGTTAAAAGAAGTTACATCACTTGTAGCTTTCTTAACAAGCGAAGCTCCTTATATTAAATTGAAATATTCTGAATTTAATTTTCAACCTGAATTAAAGACCGAAGAGATAAAACTTGGCGATAAGATTGGCGACGACTATAATAGTGCAGCTAAACCCAAAACAATTAAGAATTTTCTAAAATGAGTAAAAAAAATAAAGAAGAAATAGTAGATAGCGGTAAAGTAATGACATCTCAAGATCAATTAAAAAGTTTCTTGAAGAACAATAAGGATTCTCATTATAATTTTGAACCGACTATCGAATACAAAGTATCAAGCGGTAGTCTTTTACTTGACTACTTTCTAGCTGGTGGTATTGGCACTGGGCTGCATCGTTTCTGCGGTATCAATGAAGGCGGCAAGACTAGCTGTGCGCTTCAGTTCATGAAGAACTTCTTAGATCAACCTAAGAAGCGTAAGGGCTTTTATATTAAAGCTGAAGGGCGATTGAGTAAGGAGATGATCGCTCGCTCTGGAGTTAAATTCGTATTTAATGAAGAAGAGTGGATAGAAGGTACATGTTTTGTTTTTGAATCAAATATTCATGAAACGGTATTTGATGCAATGCGAGAATTAGTTGGTAAAAATGATGAGAAAATGATGTATTTTTTCATATTGGATTCTGTAGATGGACTAATTCGAAAAGGAGATCTTGATAAGACGTTCGAAGAATCGCAAAAGGTTGCTGGTGGTGCGGTAATCGCAGCAGATCTTATGAAGCGTATGTCTATCGCTCTACAAAAACGTGGTCATATTGCAGTATTCATTTCTCAAGTTCGCGCGGATATCAAACTAGATCCATATAGCAAAGCTCCAGTTCGCCAAACGACTGCCACTGGTGGAAATGCACTGCTTCATTTTGCTAATTGGATTTTTGAATTTGACGTTCGCTTCAAGGGTGATTTAATTCTTGGAGACCAAAACTCTTCTTACGATGAGCAAAAAAATCCTTATCTAGGACATTTTGTTAAAATCGTTGTGAAGAAGTCTCCAAACGAAAGAACCAACTGCACTATTAAATACCCTATTAAATATGGCAGAAAGAACGGCACTTCAAACTGGATTGAAAAAGAAATCTTTGATTTTTTAACCATGTGGGAAATAGCAATTAAGAAAGGCGCTTGGATTAGTTTTGATGAAGAATTTCTTAATGTTCTAAAAGAAGCTGGTTTTACAGATTTTCCTGCTCAGATTCAAGGAGCAGCAAAGTTCGAACAAATTGTCAATGACGACGAAAAATTGAAATCGTTTTTCTTCAAATACATTAGTGAAAATCTATTAAACTTTGGCGATGGAATTTCTATCACTGACTAATAAAAAAAGACGCTGCAAGAACGCTCGCAATTATTTAATTGATTGGAGCGTGGATAGTCGTAGTAAATTTCAAACTGAAGCTAAGAAATTTTTACAAAACTATTGGCAGCACAACATAGTGTTTGAAGAGTTTCCTATAGTTGGAACTCGTCTTACTTTAGACTTTTATAATGCTAATAAAAAAATAGCTATAGAAGTTCAAGGTAGGCAACACACTGGATTCGTTAAATTCTTTCACGAAAATAGAATGAATTTTCTTCATCAACTCAATAGAGACAAGAAAAAAGAACGTTTTTGTGAACTAAATGAAATTACACTTGTAACTATATTTGAAAAGGACATAATAAATAAAGACCTTTTCGAAAGTCAAGGTGTAACACTATAATATGAAGAGAGATTCACAATCAGAGAATTTTAAGCAGTTCAAAATTCCTGAAAATTATTTTAATAAACTATACGAGTTTACTGGTTCCGATGAATCCTCGAAAGGATTTATAGTGGCCTACGTCTCTCAAGATGGATGCCCAATGATTTATACGAAAGTCTCCAACCCAATCGTTGAAATGGGACTTGTAAAAGCTCTGGAAAAATATTTAAACGAAGTGAACAATAGTCAAGATTCGATTGACATCACCGATGAAGAGTGATAATCTGCGGTTGGCATGATTTATTCGTATGATTTAGAGACTCAGTTGCTTGCTGGATTGATTAAATATCCAGAACGATATTCAGATGTCGCAGTTTTTATAACTGAAAAAGATTTTTGGAGCGAAAGTTCCAAAATTAATAGAACTATCTTTTGTGTTCTTCGTCAAGCAATCGATAATGGAGAAAAAATTGATGATGTAGTTATCTCTCAAAGAGTAAAAAACTTTGGAGTAACTTTCGAAGATAATATTAATCCATCAGATTATATTGAATCTCTTTCGCTTAAAAAGATTTCTCCAGAATCTATTATTAGCGTAGCTAAAGAATTAAAGAAGTACACCATACGTCGAGAAATTGCGATGTGTGGAGCAGAAATCAACAAGAAGATGAAGTCGATATCTCCATCTTCTGACTATAATGTTATCATTGAAAGCGCAGATAAACTTTATAATGATCAGATAAATTTATATGAGGCCGGTACAGATCAGCCAGAAAATATTTTCGCTGAAATGGAAAGCCTCATAGAAGAGCGAGGAAATAATCCAGTTACAGAATTTGGGTTTGCTGGCCCTCACCCTAAAACTCAAGATATATATGGATCTCTTTTAAGACCTGGAAACATCACAGTTATTGTCGCTCGTTCAGGTGTCGGTAAAACTCAATTCTGTTTAGATTTTACTACTAAAGTATCAGAACAGTACGAAGTTCCAGTTCTTCATTTTGATAATGGAGAAATGAGCAAAGAAGAATTGATTTTTAGACAATGCGCCGCAATGTCTAAAGTTCCAATGTATCTTCTTGAGAGTGGTAACTGGCGCAAAGCTGGTCCAGAAATTTTACAAAATGTTAGATCAGTTTGGGAAGTTATAAAGAGCAGATATAAACATCTTTACTACTATAATGTAGGCGGAATGAGTGTTGATGCTCAAATTAGCGTTCTTAAAAGATTCTATTATTCTAAAATAGGTCGCGGAAATCCTCTTATTTTTAGTTTTGATTATATTAAAACCACAAGTGAAAGCGGAGGCAATAAAACAGAATGGCAACTTGTCGGTGAAATGGTTGATAAGTATAAGCGATGTATTCA